>DATMSY010000033.1:0-3609 GCA_035565135.1 Devosia sp. | reverse complement strand
CTTGGGCGTCGTTGTCGCATTGGCATGCAGCTTCACATCCATGGCGTCCGCTCCCTGAGATAGCGAACTCCAGTCTCAACACCGGAACTGTCTTGCCAATCCGGCGAACTACTACACGCAGGCCGGAATCCATGTCCGTGGTGCGCCGCAGACATCCAGCGCCGGGATGGCCTTCAGCATGGATTCCGGCCTCCGCCGGAATGACACGGTGGTTGGAGAGGGCTCTGAATACCCCTCCCAACCTCCGTGGGCGGAACGCATCCGCGCTACCTATTATTCACCTCACTCCGGACCAGTTCTAGCCCACGCTTGGTGATCCGATATGGTCTGCCGCCTGACGAGGCGATGGCTTTTTTGGCTTTGAGTTTCTTGAACAAGGCCATGGGGCAGGAGTTCATCAGCCAGCCGTCGCGGTTGAAAAATTCAAGGCCGGTGACCTTGCCATTGTCGTCCTTGAGCAGCGCAATGCGGCCGCCCTGTGCGAGGGCGTGCAGCACCCGCTGTTCGTTTTTTGAAATATCCATGAAAAGTCTGAGGCCTGTGCCTGCGGGCGCATAAAGCAGCCCGCGAACAAACATGACCGGCCGCCCGCATCACGCAGGGCAAGCCGATTGGTTCATTCCCGCCCCGTCTCGATTGGACGGGGCTTTAGACGGTTTCAGACTGACTAAACATGGCCCGAAAATAGCGGGGCAGACGCTTTCCGCCAAGTGTGAACGCGCAGCATGGTTGAAATCCTCGGCTCATCGGTGCAAACCAGCAACAGCCTTATTTGGACTGGAATCTGCCGTGACCGCTCAGAAATCGCCCGCCCAGTGTGAAACCAAGGACGATGTCCGCATCGAGATCGACCGGATCGATCAGGCGCTGCTGCATCTGTTTGCCGAGCGCCACCGCTATGTGACGCGCATGGCGGAGATCAAGACCGATCCGCATGAGGCACGCGACCCCACCCGTATCGAAGCCGTCATCGCTAGGGTCCGCGACCGCAGTTTGGCTCTTGATCTCGACGAAGATCAGGCCGAACTTGTATGGCGTACCCTGATCGATTGGAACATCAATTACGAGAAGGGCATCATCGCGGCACGGCGTCGCGCGGAATAGGGAGAGGTCCCATGCCCGGTATCACAATGCGCAAGGCAGAGCCCAAGGACGCCCATCGGCTGTCCGATATTGCCTATCGGGCCTGGGAAAGCAGCATATTGCCGCTGCTGACCGAAAAGCCGGGCATGCGCGAGGCCGAGCAACGCCGGCTGGCCCAAGCCGTGTCGGAAACCATTTCGCGCATCATCGTGGCCGAAGTCGACGGGATCGCGGTGGCCTGGTGCTCGCGCTCGGCCCGCCGCGCCTATATTCCGTTCCTCTTCGTCATGCCCGAATTGCAGGGGCATGGGCTGGGTTCAATGCTGCTGCGGCGCATGGAATCCATGCTCGAACTCGAAGGCGCCGACCGGGTGCATCTGGAAACGCCTGCCGACAATGTGCGCGCGGTGCGGTTCTACGAAAAGCAGGGCTACCGCATTCTGGCGCTGCGGCCGGACGGCCGGGCGGCTCATGAACCTTTCATGAGCGTGCATCTCGAAAAACGGCTCGATCCCTTCGAGGGCGAGATCGACGACGAGGATTGATAGGGGCCCAGTCTACCAACAGACCATCCTGAGCTTGTCGAAGGACGAGGTCGTGGCACCGAAGCCTCCACTCGCCCGACCTCGTGGTTCGACAGGCTCACCATGAGGTCTCAGGAGGATGCGCTCAAGCCATTGCATCCAACAGATCATCGCACTATGCGTTACGCATAATTTTGTCCCGCCTCTAGGACTGCTCAATTGACTCTCATCGATACCCGCACCCCACATCCGAAGCGCCTCATTGCCGGCTCCACTGGCGATTGGGAGGTGATCATCGGCATGGAAGTGCATGCGCAGGTGACGAGCGAGAGCAAGCTGTTCTCTGGGTCTTCGACCGAGTTCGGCAATCCGCCCAATTCCAATGTGAGCTTCGTCGATGCGGCCATGCCCGGCATGCTGCCCACGATCAACGAGGAATGCGTGCGCCAGGCCGTGCGGACCGGGCTGGGGCTCAAGGCGGCGATCAACAAGCGCAGCGTGTTCGACCGGAAGAACTACTTCTATCCCGATCTGCCGCAGGGCTATCAGATCAGCCAGTTCAAGGACCCCATTGTCGGCGAGGGCAAGGTGCTGCTCGACGTTGATGGGGAGACCATCGAGATCGGTATCGAGCGGCTGCATCTGGAACAGGACGCGGGCAAGTCGATCCATGACCAGCATCCCAATATGAGCTTTGTCGACCTCAATCGCTCGGGTGTGGCGCTGATGGAAATCGTCAGCAAGCCCGATCTGCGTTCGTCCGACGAGGCCAAGGCCTATCTCAGCAAGCTGCGCACCATTCTGCGGTATCTGGGCACCTGCGACGGCAATATGGAGCAGGGCTCCATGCGCGCCGACGTGAACGTGTCGGTGCGCCGTCCCGGTGGCGAATTCGGCACGCGCTGCGAAATCAAGAACGTCAATTCGGTGCGCTTTGCGGGCCAGGCGATCGAATATGAGGCGCGCCGCCAGATCGATATTCTCGAGGATGGGGGTGTGATCGACCAGGAGACGCGGCTGTTCGACCCTAAGATCGGGGAAACCCGTTCCATGCGGTCCAAGGAAGAAGCGCATGACTATCGCTACTTCCCAGATCCCGACCTGCTGCCGCTCGAATTCGACGATGCCTTCATCGCCATGCTGGCCGAAAAGCTGCCGGAACTGCCGGACGAGAAGCAGGCCCGCTTCATCGCTGACTATGGCGTGACGCCCTATGACGCCATGGTGCTGACGCTGGATCGCGAAACCGCCGATTATTACGAGGCTTGCGTGGCCCCTGGCGGCACCAAGCGCGACGGCAAGGCGGTGGCAAACCTGCTCAATGCCGACGTGGCTGCCTATGCCAATAGCCAGGGCCTGGCTGTGTGGGAAACCCATCTCAAGCCCAGCCAGATCGCCGGCATTGTCGATCTGGTCGCCGCTGGGACCATTTCGAGCAAGCTCGCCAAGGACCTGCTGCAGATCATCATCGCCGAGGAGCCCGACGGCGAGCCGGCCGAGATCGTCGAGCGCCGCGGCATGAAGCAGGTGACCGATATGGGGGCGATCGAAAAGATCGTCGACGAAATCATCGCCGCCAATCCGGACCAGGTCGCCAAGGTGCTGGCCAAGCCGACCATGATCGGCTGGTTTGTCGGCCAGGCGATGAAGGCCTCGGGTGGTAAGGCCAATCCGCAGGCGCTGAACGAGCTGATGAAGAAGAAGCTCGGGATCGAGTAGGGCTGGGCTCAATTCTGCCGAGCATGCCAATCACCCACAATGTCATTCCCGCGAAAGCGGGAACCCCTGTTTGATATTGCTGCAGCATCCAAAACGGAGGTTCCCGCTTTCGCGGGAATGACATTGTGGGGATGAAATGACACTAGGCTGAATCGACATTCATCTCATCCAGATCATTGCTGCGGCGAGATGAATGAAGCTGAGGAAGTATTGAGCTCTGCGATCGTATCGGGTCGCCAGGCGCCGGAAGTGCTTGAGCTTGTTGAAGCAGCGTTCGATGCGG
>DATMSY010000032.1:0-14736 GCA_035565135.1 Devosia sp. | reverse complement strand
GACCGGTGCAGCCTCGGCCGGCGCGGCCTCCGCCACCTCGGCCTTGGGCTTGCGGGCACGCGGCTTTCGCTTGGGCTTTTCCTCACTTACCGGCGTTTCTTCCGGTGCTGCTTCAACAGGCGCGACTTCGGCCACGGCCATCTCGGCAGGCACTTCGGCGGTCTTGCGGGTGCGGCGCGTCCGCTTCGGCTTTTCGGCCGGAACTTCGGCGGCCGGCTCAGCCTCTACCGCGACCGGCTCGGGAGCAGGCGCGGCCTCAGCGACAGTCTCGCTGACTGCTTCGACCGGCTCGGCATCGCCGGCAATCGCGGGCGCAGTCTCGCTGCCCTCATTGCCTTCCTCGCCATCGCGACGATTGCGGCGGCCACCACGGCGACCACGACGGCGGCGCTTGCGCGGCTCGTCATCGGCGCGGGCATCCGAGGATGCGCCAGCGGCGACTTCCTCGCCCTCTTCGCCTTCTTCATCTTCGGCATCACCATCGACGACAGGCTGCTGGGCGGCACGCTGCTGCGGCGGGCGCTGACCGCCTTCCTCACCACGCTCGCCACCACGACGGCGGCGACGACGGCGACGGCGACCTTCGCCATTTTCGGAAGCCTGGCGCTCGCCGGCCTCGGCCTGTGCTTCTTCTTCCTCTTCGTCCTCGACGATATCGTCATCGACACTGTCGTCGATCACTGCGCTATCGACGCGGACATGCTCGGCCACGCGCTGATCGGCATAGGCCGAAACGCGGGCCTCGCCTTTTTCGATGGCGAACTGGTGGCCCGTCATCTTGCTGTCAGCCGTGATGGTGATCGACAGCGCATTGCGGATTTCGAGAGCGGTCAGCGTTTCGCGCTTGAAGTTGAGGATATAGAGCGCGACCTCGACCGGAACGCGCACATTGATCGACTGGCCCTGGCGGCGCAGCACATGATCCTCGATATGGCGCATGATCATCAGCGCCAGCGATTCAGTGGACCGCACGAGGCCCGTGCCATCGCAGACCGGGCACTTATGGGTCGAGCTTTCGACGACGCCGAAGCGGATGCGCTGGCGGCTCATTTCCATCAGGCCGAAATGGCTGATGCGGCCGACCTGGATGCGGGCGCGGTCGTCCTTGAGGCAATCCTTGAGCTTGCGCTCGACGGCGCGATTGCTCCGGTTCTCCATCATGTCGATGAAGTCGATGACGATGAGGCCCGCCAGGTCGCGCAGGCGGAGCTGGCGGCTGACTTCCTCGGCGGCTTCCAGATTGGTCTGGAGCGCGGTGTCCTCGATATTGTGCTCCTTGGTGGAGCGGCCCGAGTTCACGTCGATGGAAACGAGCGCTTCGGTCGGGTTGATCACGATATAGCCGCCCGAGGGCAGGGTGACCGTGGGCGAGAACATCGAATCGAGCTGGGCTTCGATGCCGTACTTGGAGAACAGCGGCTGATCTTCCTTGTAGAGTTGCACGTTTTTGGCGTGGCTCGGCATGATCATCCGCATGAAGTCCTTGGCTTCGCGATAGGCGTCGTCGCCCGCGACCTGAACTTCGTCGATGTCCTTGTTGTAGAGATCGCGAATGGTGCGCTTGATCAGCGAGCCCTCTTCATAGACCAGGCACGGCGCCTGGCTCTTGAGGGTCAGTTCGCGCACGCTTTCCCAAAGGCGCATCAGATATTCGAAGTCGCGCTTCACCTCGGCCTTGGTGCGCGAAGCACCGGCCGTGCGCAGGATGACGCCCATGCCCTGCGGCACTTCGAGATCGCTGGTGATCTCCTTGAGGCGCTTGCGGTCGGCGGCATTGGTGATCTTGCGGGAAATGCCGCCGCCACGGGCGGTATTGGGCATCAGCACCGAATAGCGGCCGGCCAGCGACAGATACGTCGTCAGAGCCGCGCCCTTATTGCCGCGCTCTTCCTTGACCACCTGCACCAGCATGACCTGGCGGCGCTTGATCACTTCCTGGATCTTGTAGTGACGGCGATTGTTCTGCGAGCGGCGGCGCTCGGGAACTTCCTCAAGCGCATCCGCCCCGCCGATCGATTCGACGGGTTCGGTATTGGCCGGCGCCTGCTCGATATGGCTGGCGCCTTCCATGTCCTGCGTATCGGTTTCGGCGTCCGGCTCGGTCACACCCTCAGGCAGCGAGATATGCTCGTCGGCCGCATCGTCATGATGATCATCCTCGTGCTCTTCATCGCGCAGCAGGGCTTCGCGGTCGGCAACGGGGATCTGGTAATAATCGGGATGGATTTCGCTGAAAGCGAGGAAACCGTGGCGGTTGCCGCCATATTCGATGAACGCGGCCTGCAGCGAGGGCTCTACGCGCGTAACCTTGGCGAGGTAGATATTGCCCCGCAACTGGCGGCGGGTCGCCGATTCAAAATCGAACTCCTCGAGCCTGTTACCTGCTGTAACGACAATCCGTGTTTCTTCCGGGTGGATGGCATCCACCAGCATTCTCTTGGTAGCCATAGTAAACTCCGCGCGCTCGCGCGCCGACAAGAGGCCGCCGGGAAACCGGCATCCTTCTCATGGCGCTGTGCGAGGCGAATGGTTTGAAGGTAAAGGCGCGCGAAACATGAGTGTTGGGCGCGCCGGCATAAATGGTCATGGCCGGAAGATGCAGCATGGCAAAACGGCAATCGTTCACGTCGATCGCGTCGCGTTTTGTCCGCATGCGGGCCATCTGACCTCTTCCTATTGGGCCGCTCGCATCATAAAAAAATGCCAGCAGCCGTCCGGTCCGAACGGACCGAAATTTGTCGAGAAGCGCAGGATTTGCCGCTTCTGAGCCAGCCTCCGGGAAGTCTCTTCGCCCCGGTGCCGGCCCACTTCCTGTCCCAATGTCGTCAGCCTCTAGCCAACGCGAACTGGTGCCGCAGGAAGCTTGCGCCTCATCTATAGCGTGTAGGGGTGTTGCAACAGATTGGCAACAGGAAAGTCAAAAAGCGCATGCCTCTCACTTTTCGAACACCCTTTATTGGCCGCCTCCGCAAATCATCGCATAAGTGGCCCAGCGCCGCAGAATCGCCCGATCTTTCTGGCACTGCGGCAGCCGTGACATAGGGGCCGTTTCGCACTTGTTCAAATTCCTCCGCTCCATCAAATGGCTGGTGATTGCCCTTCTGGCTTTCGCAGCGCTTTCGTCCGCAAGAGCGCAGGATGCGACCCCGCTGCCGGCGCTGCCCAATGTCATGGATGTCCGCGTGTCCGACACGCCGGAGCGGGCGCGATTGATCGTCGACCTCGCCGCCAAGACCGAATTTGCGCTCGTCTCGCTCGATGGCCCCAACCGGCTGGCCATCGACGTGCGCGCCGCCACCTTCTCGGTGCCCCCGGCAGGCGAGCCCTCGGGTGAGGGGATCGTTTCGGGATACGAGATCGAGCAGGCGGCGCCCGACCGGGTGCGCACCATATTGACGCTGTCCCAGCCCGCCCAGGTGCAACAAGCCTATGTGCTCGACCCGTTCGAGGACCAGCCGGCGCGGCTTGTTGTGGACATCATTCCCGCCACGCCCGAGGAATTTGCCGCCAATGTCGCCAAGGACAAGGCGGCTTCCAGCGATATCGCGGCGGCGCCGGCCCAATCCACGCCCGCAGGTGGCTCGGAACTACCCAGCGCCACCCGCCCGCTGGTGGTCATCGACCCCGGCCATGGCGGCATCGATAGCGGCGCGGAGGCCCCCAATGGCGTCAAGGAAAAGGACATCGTCCTCGCCTTCGCCCTCAAGCTGCAGCAATTGCTGGTCGAGTCGGGGCGCTTTGACGTGGCGCTGACCCGGGAAGACGACACTTTCCTGCGCCTCGAAGAACGCGTTGCCCTGGCGCGCGCCAACAAGGCCGATCTCTTCATCTCGCTGCATGCCGACAGCTTCCAGCAACCCGAAATCCGCGGCGCCAGCGTCTATACACGCGACGAAAACGCCACCGACGTGCTCGACAAGGTGCTGGCCGACAATGAGAACAAGACCGACGTGATCGCCGGCTTTGCCGTGCCGCGCATGGCTCCAGAGGTGGTCGATATCCTGATGGACCTGATGCGCCGTGAAATGCGCATGCAATCCTATATGGCGGCCCAGGCCATCGTGCATCAGCTCGAGCCCAGCGTGGAACTGCGCCGTTTTCCGGTGCGCCAGGCCGATTTCTTCGTGCTGCAGGCGCCTGACGTGCCGTCCCTGCTGATCGAGCTGGGCTTTCTGTCCAACGCCACCGATATCGCCAATCTCATGCAGAGTGATTGGCAGGATCGCACGGCCAATGCCCTGGCGCGCGGCATCTCGACCTATTTCGATAGCCTCAAGCCCGAAGAGTGATGTGACAAATCCGTCACGGCGATGGCAGCCAACGGCGGGAGGCTGCGCCGGCTCGGTGACTTCCAGTCCACATTTTTAACGTGCTCTGGTATGATTCCGCTTATAAATGACAGGGTGCACCAACGCGGTGTCGGTCACGTTATGCGGGCGTGCCGGCGACTGTGCACTGCGCCGTGGAGAGACTGACTATATGCTGCGCTTGCTCGGCTGGATTTTTGGCTTCGGAATGTTCCTGGCGCTGGCCGCCGTTGCTGGCGGCGCCGTCTACCTCACGACTGTGTCGGCCGCGCTGCCGGACTATACCGTTCTCAAGGACTACCAGCCGCCGGTAACGACCCGCGTTCATGCCGCCGACGGCACGCTGCTGGCCGAATTCGCGCGCGAGCGGCGCCTGTTCCAGCCGATCGAAACCGTGCCACCACTGGTCATTCACGCCTTCCTCTCCGCCGAGGACAAGGATTTCTACAGCCATGGCGGCATCGCCGTGGATGGCGTGTTCCGCGCTGTCCGCGACAATCTCATGGCGCGGATGGACGGCAATTCGGCGATCCAGGGCGGCGGTTCGTCCATCACCCAGCAGGTCGCCAAGAACTTCCTGCTCACCAGCGAGCAGACCTGGGACCGCAAGATCCAGGAGGCCCTGCTGGCGGTCCGCATCGAATCCACCTTTTCCAAGGACCGGATTCTGGAGCTCTACCTCAACGAGATTTTCCTCGGCCTCAATTCCTATGGCGTTGCCGCCGCGGCGCTCAACTATTTCGACAAGGCGCTTTACCAGCTCGATCTGGCCGAAGCCGCCTATATCGCGGCACTCCCCAAGGGCCCGAACAATTACCACCCCTTCCGCCGCCCGCAGGCCGCCATCGAACGCCGCAATTGGGTGATCGATCGCATGGTGGAAAATGGCTATGCGACCGCCGAGGAGGCCGCGCTGGCCAAGGAAGAGCCGCTCAATGTCGTGCCCCGCGCCGGGGGCAGCCAACTCTATGCCGCCGAGTATTTTACCGAGGAAGTCCGTCGCGAACTGGCCAAGCTCTATGGCGAGGACCAGCTCTATGGCGGCGGCCTTTCGGTGCGCACCACGCTGGACCCCAAGCTGCAGGAATATGCCCGCCGCTCGCTGATGGATGGGCTGATCGCCTATGACCACACCCGTGGCTTCCGCGAGCCGGTCGCCAGTATCGAAATCGGCGAGGATTGGGGCGTCGACGTTTCCAAGATCCGCCCGCTCAGCGACGTGCCCGAATGGCAATTGGCCGTAATCCTCGAGATGAATGGCAATGAGGCCCGCATCGGCCTGCGGCCCGCTTCCGGGGTCGATGGCGCTGTCGGCCAGGATCGGGTCGAGGGCACCCTTTCGGGCCCCGAGATCAAATGGGTCTCGCGATCGCTGTCGGCCATCCTCAAGGTCGGCGACGTTGTCTATGTCTCGCCGGTCAGCGGCAAGGCGGGCATCTATACCCTGGAACAAATTCCCGAAATCGAAGGCGCTCTCGTCGCCATGGACCCGCGCACCGGTCGCGTTCTGGCCATGGTCGGTGGCTTTTCCTTCGCCGAATCCGAGTTCAACCGGGCGACCCAGGCGCTGCGCCAGCCCGGCTCCTCCTTCAAGCCCATCGTTTATGCTGCCGCGCTTGATAACGGGTACACCCCAGCCTCGGTGGTCCTCGACGCACCCGTCGAAATCCGCAATGCCGATGGCTCCATCTGGCGGCCGGAAAACTACGCCCAGCAATTCTACGGTCCGCAAACCCTGCGGCGCGGCATCGAGCGCAGCCGCAACGTCATGACAGTGCGGCTCGCCAAGGATATCGGCATGCCGCTGGTGGCTGAATATGCCCGCCTGTTCGGCGTCTATGACAGCATGCAGCCGGTGTTGGCCATGGCGCTCGGCGCCGGCGAAACCACCGATATGCGCATGACGGCGGCCTATGCCACTATCGCCAATGGCGGCCGCAAGATCGTGCCGACGCTGATCGACCGCATCCAGGATCGTTATGGCGTTACCGTCTACCGTCACGATCAGCGGGTCTGCGAAGGCTGCGTTGCCGACGGCTGGCACGGGCAGGGCGAACCCCGCATCATCGACAATCGCGAGCAGGTGCTCGACCCCATGACCGCCTATCAGATCACCTCGATGATGGAAGGCGTGGTGCAGCGCGGCACCGGCACGGCCGCCAAGGTGCTCAATCGCCCGGTCGCCGGCAAAACCGGCACTACCAACGACTATAAGGACGCCTGGTTCGTCGGCTTCACGCCTGAGCTCGCCGTGGGCGTTTATGTCGGCTACGACCAGCCGCGCTCCATGGGCTCCTCGGTTACCGGCGGCACCTTTGCCACGCCGATCTTCACCGAATTCATGCAGAAGGCCCTGGCCGGTACGCCGGCCACGCCGTTCAATGTGCCGCCTGGCATGACGACGGCATGGATCAATCCCAATTCGGGCGTGCAGGCCTATAATGGGGAAGGGGGGATCCAGGAATCCTTCAAGCCCGGCACCGGGCCCAATCTGGCCACTTCGGTGATCGGGCTGGGCGTCAATGCCGCCGACGCCACGCAGCGCCAGCAACAGATGCAGCAGCAATATGGCAACGGCTACATGGCCCAGCCGACGGCCGGCAGCGCCTATGCCGACCCCAATGCCGGACGCGGCGGCCTGTTCTAGCGTGCCGGATTTCGTCATCTATCCGCATGCCGCCCTGAGCCGGCCCGCCGTGCCGCGCCCTGTCGATGCGGCTCTGCTGCAAACCGGGCAGCGCCTGCTGGCGGCGGCGCAGCAGGCGCAGGCCTATGGGCTCGCAGCGGCCCATATCGGCGAAGCCGAACCCGTGATCGTCATCTCGACGGCGTCCGATCCGGCAAAGCGGGACTATCGCCTTCTGTTCAATCCAAGCGTCATTTCCGTGTCGGACGAGGTCGCCGCTGGTATGGAGGGTTCGGTATCCCTGCCGGGTATTGAATTGTCCGTCAGCCGCCCGATATGGGCAGAGATCGCCTATGACGATGCCAATGGCGCCGGCCAACGCGAGCGTTTTGAGGCTTTCGTCGCGCGGGTGGCGCAGCACGAAATCGACCAGCTCAACGGTACTTTCTTTCTCGCCCGTGTCTCGCGGCTGAAACGCGACGCCGCTCTGCGCAAGTTTGACAAGAGCCGGCGGGCATAAATGCCCCGCAAAGGTTGATCCCCAACCCGCTCTCCGTTACACGGGGCGCCAGTTTTGAAGGAACAAACCATGCGTACGGAAATCGAAAAGACCGTCGCCGAAATCGAGCAGGTTCTGACCCTGCTGAGGAGGCATCTTTGACTGGGATACTGCAGAAGTCCGTCTCGACGCGCTGAACGCGCAAACCGAATCCCCCGATTTCTGGAACGATCCGGAAAAGGCCCGCACCGCCATGCGCGAGCGCGACGAACTCGACGTGGCCGTCAAGGCCGTGCGCGAGCTTGAAGCGGGCATCCGCGACAATTCCGAACTGATCGAAATGGGCGAGGCCGAAGGCGACGCCGATATCGTCAGGGATGCCGAAGAGGCGCTGATCGAGCTCAAGCAGACCGCGCGCCGCCGCCAGATCGAGACGCTGCTGTCGGGCGAAGTCGACGCCAATGACTGCTATGTCGAAATCCACTCCGGCGCCGGCGGCACCGAGAGCCAGGATTGGGCCAACATGCTGCTGCGCATGTATACCCGCTGGGCCGAACGCCGGAAGATGAAGGTCGAAGTGCTCGAAATGCACGACGGCGAAGAAGCCGGCATCAAGTCTGCGACCATCCTGGTCAAGGGACACAATGCCTATGGCTGGCTCAAGACCGAGAGCGGCGTGCATCGCCTGGTGCGCATCAGTCCCTATGACTCGGCCGCCCGCCGGCACACCAGCTTTTCCAGCTGCTGGGTCTATCCGGTGGTCGATGATTCCATCGAGATCGAGATTCGCGAATCCGACCTCAAGATCGATACCTACCGGGCCTCGGGCGCCGGTGGTCAGCACGTCAACACAACCGACTCGGCCATCCGCATCACCCACATCCCGTCAGGCATTATCGTCGCCTGCCAGCAGGAACGAAGCCAGCACAAGAACCGTGCCACGGCCATGGCCATGTTGAAGTCGCGCCTCTACGAGGCCGAACTGCAGAAGCGCGAAGAGGCGGCCAATGCCCAGGCGGCCAGCAAGACCGATATCGGCTGGGGCCACCAGATCCGCTCCTACGTGCTGCAGCCCTACCAGATGGTCAAGGACCTGCGCACCAGCGTCGAAAGTGGCCAGCCCTCCGTCGTGCTGGATGGCGATCTCGACGAGTTCATGGAAGCAGCCCTGGCCCAGCGGGTCGGCGTTGCCACCGACGTAGCCGACGCGGAGTAGGGCCTAGCTCTTGACTCACCTCGCCCCTCAGGGGAGAGGTCGGCGCGTAGCGCCGGGTGAGGGGTGCGATGTTGCAGCCTGGCGTGATGCCCCAGCATCGCACCCCTCTCCCTGAGGGGCGAGGGGACGATAGAGCACCCGCCGCTGCGCATGGTCTGCCTATCCCAGCAGGGCCGTCAGCCGCTTGCCCGCCTCGATAAAGGTCTTGGGATTGATGGCCATATCGTCCCGCCGCACCTCGAAATGCAGGTGCGGACCGGTCGAACGGCCCGTGGAGCCCACTTTGGCGATGGGGCTGCCGGTATTCACCTTCTGCCCGACCTCGCTCAGAAAGCCCGAGAGGTGGGCGTAGCGGGTAATGAGTCCATTGGCATGGGTCACTTCCACGACATTGCCATAGCCTGATTGCTGCCCGACAAAGCTGACCACGCCGGCCCCCGCGCTCAAAACGATTGTGCCGCTGCTCGCGGCAAAGTCGAGGCCCGAATGGAACGCCCGCCGGCCGGTGAACGGATCGGTGCGATTGCCGAAGCCCGAGCTTTGCCGGAAACTGCCCGATATCGGGATATGGATCGGCGCGGTTTCGATGCTGTCCCGCGCTGCCTTGTAGCGCACCAGAGCCGCCATCACAGCATTGGCATCGTCGATCATCGGCGAAGACGCATCCGCGCCATCCACCGCCGCCAGGAGCGGGCCGCCAACGCCGTCCGCATCCTCGCTCGGCAAGTCCACGCGGATACCCAGCCCCGTCAGCTCCGTCACGATATTGCGCGTCCGCTGCGTTGCCGTTTCGGCAATGGAGGTCATGGCGAATTGGGTTTCGCCCATCATCTGCGAAATCGCCGTCGCCGTGGCGTCGATCTCGGCATTGCCGCTGGCCATTGCCAAGGGCGCGATAGCCGGAGCGCCGGGCGCCGCGGGCAGGGCGGCGCTATCGATTCCCAATTGGCCAGCCTTGTCGACCAGAACCTTCACCAGCTGATGCTGCTCCAGCAGCACTTCCTGCTGCTGGGACAATTCCTGCAATTGCAGGTTGATATCGCCTGCCTGCGCATAGCTGCGTGAATGCAGGCGATCGACCTCGACGCGCAATTGCGCGATGCGGTCCTCATAGGCCGCGACGACCTGCTCGTTCTGCCGGTTCCAGAGCTTGGCGATGTCGCTCGAAAACAGAAAGGCCGTGCCGGTCAGCACATTGGCGCAGAGCAGCGTCGTGAACATGCCGTAGAAAAGGGCAGGGCGAATACCCTGGCGCGGCGCCGGAACGGGGGTGGCGGACCCGCCAAAACTGGCTGAATAACGCAACGCAACACACCTCGCGACACCAAGAACATGGTGAGCGAATTATGGCTGGGCATGGTTAATAAAGGCGAAAGCTGCGCTACTTTGCGGCGAGATGGGCGTCCAGCCCGGCCAGCATTTTCTGCGCGTGCCCGACAATTCGCGTCGCGCGGATGATCCGGGCAATCCGGCCATCGGCGCCGATAATGAACGACGTGCGGATCAACCCCATGAACTCCCGGCCATAGAGTTTCTTCAGCTTCCACAAGCCGTAAGCCTCGATCGCCTGATGTTCCGGATCAGCTGCCAGCGGCACGGCCAGGCCATATTTGGCGCGAAACTTGACGTGGCTGGGCAGGTCATCGGGCGATATGCCCACTAAAACCGCGCCGCGCCTGGCGAATTCAGGGGAGAGTGCCGAAAATTCCTGGTTCTCATTGACGCACCCACCCGAGTCGTCTTCAGGATAAAAATAGAGGACAATAGGCTTGCCGGCATGGCGCGCCAGATCAAAGGTCGAACCATCATCCAGCGGCAAAGTAAAAGTTGGCGCAAGGTCGCCCTCTTGCAGTTCGGTCATCGCGAGAACTCCTGGCTTTTCGGGCTGGGTGCTATTGTAGGTGTCGGTGCCATATTACAGCCGGTATCATCAGGCACTAGACCGCATTCTGCGGTTGATTCTCAGGGGTGCCAGCAGATACCGGCCGAGTTTCGATCTGGAAGCAAGTGAGCGCGTCACCTTCACCCGCAGACACGCCAGCCATTTCACCTGCCGCGGGCGGGCGACACCCCGTGCGCCATGCAGCCAAGGTCTGCGTATGGGTGCTGGGCATTCCTGCCGTACTGTCGCTCCTGCTCTATATGGTCCTGCTGATTACCCCGATCCGGCTGCCCTTTGGCGGCGAAGCCGTGCGTGCCCTGGCGCAATCGGCCTTTCCGCCGACGGCCAATCTGCAACTCGGACAGATGGCGCTCGCCCTGGAAAACGGCGTCTGGCCGGTCATTCAATTCTCGCCCGTCATGCTGACCGACGCCAAGTCGGGCGCCAAGGTATCGATCGACGCCTTTGAAGTCGGCTTCTCGCCGGCCCGCGCCATATTCGGCCAGCCCGGCGCCACCGTCACCCTGGTCCGCCCGCATGTGCAGGTGGTGCAGGACCTGTTCGGTCCCCGCGTAACCAGCTTTGATCTGGTGGATGATCCCCAGGGCGGCCCGCCAACCGTGCGGGTCAATGAGGGGGAGGATGCCTTCCCCGCTGTCGACATTTCCCAGCAGGGGATCGATCTGCGCGGCGCCGCACAGCCGGTGCAGATGCGCTCGGACAATGACTGGCTGATCTACAATCTGGAGGCCAGCGAAAAGGGCATTGCCGACATTGTCGAGCACGCGGCGCAGGGGCGCTTCTCCAAGCTCGTGATCCGCGACGGCACCGTGGACATGAATGACAGCGTCTATGGCCTCTTCCGGCGCTTCGAAAAGATCAATCTCGAGATCGGCCCGACCCCGGATCGCCGCAATACCCATGGCCGGTTTTCCGCCACGCTGGGCGGACGCACCATGACGGGCGAATTGTCCCGGACGCTGGACGACGATGGCGGCGCCAGGCTCGAGGCCGATGTCACCAATATCGACTTCGCCGCCTTCCTGCCCTTCATCGACGACCCGTCCAGCCTGGCGGCTATTCGCGGCGCGGGCGCGCTGTCCTTTGATGTGCAGTTCGCGCCGCAAGGCAAGCTGATCGACGGCAATTTCAAGATCGACGCAACCGGCCTCGATCTGCGCATTGCCGACGCCTATTTCCCCATCGCCAGTTCGATCATGAATATCAATTGGGCGCCGGAAAAAGGTCAGTTCACGCTCGAAGAGACGGCCTTGCAGGTGGGGCGGAGTTCGGCCCGGATATCGGGCGTGTTCGGGCTTGGCCTCGATGCCAAATTCGGTCCCACCACCGGCATAGCCCTCAAGGCCACCGATGTCCGCATCCAGCCGAACGATATGGAAGCGCCGGCCGAACCCTTCGACAGCATGGAATTTTCCGGTTGGTCGGCGCCGCTATACGGGGCCCTGGGCATAGATCGCCTCATCGCCCGCAAAGGCGAAGCGACGATCGAAACGACCGGCCGGCTCGACATGCTGCAGAAAGGCCTGGGCGTCGATTTGACACTGGCCGGGCAGGGCGTCAGCGCCGATGACGTGAAACGGCTCTGGCCCTATGTGATGAGTACGGAAAGCCGCGACTGGTTTGTCGCCAATGTCACCGGCGGCACGGTCAAGAATGCCCGCATGCGCTTCAACTTCCCCGTCGGCACCATGTCGCTGGAGGGGGAGGATAAGCCCATCCCCAAGGATGCCCTGCAGATCGACATGGTTGGGGAGGGTGTTACCGTCACCCCTACCGCCGAAATGGCGCCGATCGCCCTGCAGGGGGAAACCCGCCTGCAGATCGACGATAGCAATGTCACCATATCTGCCGGTGGCGGCGAGATCGCCACAGCCTCGGGTGCGCTCAAGGTGACCAATCCCGCCCTGGTCATGGACAATTCCGTGCTCTCGGAGCGCATCATCGAGGTCTCCGGCGACCTCGATGGCTCCATTCCCGCGCTGCTGGCTCTCACCCGGGAACAGCAGCCCCAGGCCATCGAAAATACCCCGCTGCCGCTCGATCTCGATGCCTTGAGTGGCACGGTCGACGCCGGGCTGGTCGTTACCGTCAAATTGCCCGATGAAGACAGCGGCCGGCCCTTGAACATCGACTATGTGCTGAATGGCACCGTAGCCGGTTTCGGCAGCGCCCAGCCGATCAAGGGGCATCATATCGGCAATGGCCAATTGGCCTTCAGCGCGTCCCAGGCCGGCTACCAGGTTGGCGGCACGGCCGAGGTCAACGGCATGAAGGTTGGCGTCGAGATATTGGGGACGCTGGCGAGCGAGCCGGCCTTCCGCCTCTCGGCAGTGGTTACCCCCCAGGACCTGGCCAAGCTGGGCTTTGATGCATCGCAGTTCTTCGATGGATCGGTGCGCATCGTGGGCCAGCCCATGGCCGACGACTCGATCCAGGTCGCTGCCGACCTGCAGGATGCCCGGCTTACCATCAAAGATATCGGCATCACCAAGGCAGCGGGCACGCCGGGTACGCTGCATGCCAACATCAAGCAGAATGGCGAGGTCACCGAATTGGGCGGGATCGACCTGTCATTCGGCTCGGTCCACCTGCAAGGCGGCGTCAAATATCACGCGACCGAGGGGCTCCAATCGGCCAATTTCGAGCAATTCGCGCTCAGCGCGGGCGACAATGCGCAATTGGCGCTGGCGCCGCGTGATGGCGGATATTCCGTGCAGATTCGCGGTTCCCAGCTCGACCTGCGACCGATGCTCAAGCAGTTCTTCGGGCTGGGCGAAGGCACTGGCGGCGTCCAATCCACCGTCAATCAAACCATCGCGCTCGACGCCAAGCTGGATCGCGCTCTCGGCTATTATGCGACCACCGCCTTCAACATGAATCTCGACCTGCTGCTGCGCGGCAGCGATTTGCGCCGCGTCAGCATGTCGGCCCAGTTCAGCGATGGCAATGCCGTCTCCGTCACGACCAACCCGACGCCCGATGGCCGCACCATGTCGGTGGCTTTCAACGACGCGGGCACCATATTGCGTCTGTTGGGGGTCTATTCGCAGCTGGCGGGTGGGGAGGGCAGCCTGGTCCTCAATACCTTCAACCAGCAGAAGATCGATGTCGGGCAATTGCTGATGCGTCGCTTTGCCATTGTCGATGAGGCCAATGTCGCCCAGGTGCTGGGCAATCATTCGGATTCCCGCGCCGCCATTGCGCGGCAGAACCGGCTCGACTTCGACAATGCCAAGGTGGATTTCGTGCGCCGCTCCGACCGCGTTGAAGTGACCAATGCCGTGCTGAGCGGTAGCACCGTTGGCGGCACCCTGCGCGGCTTCATCTATACCCAGCAGCGCCAATACGACCTGACGGGGACCTATGTGCCCCTGTTCGGCCTCAACAGCGCTTTCCAGAAAATCCCGATCATCGGCCCGCTATTGGGCGGCCGGGAGGGCGAGGGCCTGCTGGGCGTGACATTCTCGGTCACGGGCGCATTGTCGAGCCCGATCTTCCGCATCAACCCGCTCTCCGCCCTGGCCCCCGGAGCCTTGCGCGAACTCTTCGAGTTCCGCGCCAACGAACAGCCGCGCGTGGAATAAAAAAGGCGCCCGCGAGGGGCGCCTTTAAAACGTTCGGTTGGATCGCCTAGACCGGCTTGATCAGCGCATGGCGTTTCTTGCCGACCGAGAGCTTGATGACACCCTCCGGCAGCAACGCATTGTCGCCGATGCTGAGCTTGTCATCCTCGATCACCGCGTCATTGACCCGTACCGCGCCGGATTGCACATGGCGGCGGGCTTCGCCATTCGATCCGGCCAGCCCGGCCGTCACCAGGGCGGCGAGGATGCCCAGCCCGGTCGCCAATTCGGCATGCGACACAGTCGCCGTGGGCAGCGACAGGTCGATGCCGCCGGCCTCGAACGTGGCGGCGGCTGTTGCCGCAGCCTGGATAGCGGCATCCCGGCCATGCACGATCGCGGTGACCTCGGTCGCCAGCACCTTCTTGGCCTCGTTGATCTCATTGCCCCCGAGCGCTTCCAGCTTGGCGATTTCGCTCAGCGGCAGGCGGGTGAAGATCTTGAGGAACTTGCCGACATCGGCGTCTTCCGTATTGCGGAAATACTGCCAGAAATCATAGGGGCTGAAGAGATCACCATTGAGCCAGACGGCGCCGGAAGCCGACTTGCCCATCTTCTCGCC
>DATMSY010000031.1:0-14536 GCA_035565135.1 Devosia sp. | reverse complement strand
TACCGTTTCGACGCCGGCTTCGACCCTTCGTGGTCGGGTGCTGGACGTGCTCCAGTCCGAGGGTTTCATCCGCGGCTATTCGGAGACCAAGTTCGAAAACGGTGCTGCCGAGTACGAAATCGAACTGAAGTACTCGGATGACGTGGCTGTTATCCGCACGATCGAGCGCGTTTCGCGTCCCGGCCGTCGCGTTTACGCTTCCGTCAAGAATATTCCGCAGGTTGCCAATGGCCTCGGTGTGTCGATCCTCTCCACCCCCAAGGGTGTGATGGCCGACCACGAAGCCAAGGCTGCCAATGTTGGTGGCGAGGTACTCTGCCGCGTCTTCTAAGAGACGCGGTAAGACGATTACTCAAGGATTGAACTAGAATGTCACGTACTGGCAAGAAACCGGTTGCACCGGTGAGCGGCGTTACGGTCACGATCAATGGTCGTACCGTCACCGCCAAGGGCCCGAAGGGCGAACTCAGCATCGAGCTGATGGATGTGGTCAATGTCGAGAATGGCGCCGACGGTCTCGTCGTGACGCCGGCCAATGACACGCGTCTGGCTCGTGCCGCCTGGGGCACCACCCGTGCACTGATCCAGAACATGGTCACCGGCGTCAGTGCTGGCTTCGAGAAGAAGCTGCAGATCCAGGGCGTGGGTTACCGCGCCGCGTTGCAGGGCAAGGACGTCAAGCTTTCGCTCGGCTTCAGCCATGAAGTCGTGTACGAGGCCCCCAAGGGCATCACGCTGGCTGTCCCGGCTCCGACGGAAATCGTCGTCACCGGCATCGACAAGCAACAAGTTGGCCAGGTGGCTGCGGATATCCGCGCCTGGCGCGCTCCCGAGCCCTACAAGGGCAAGGGCGTTCGCTATGCTGGCGAGTTCGTCTTCCGCAAAGAAGGCAAGAAGAAGTAAGGAGCGCCTGCAATGGCTATCAGTGCAAAAGGTGCGGAACGCCGCAAGGCTCGTGTCCGCAAGGCGCTCAAGGCTCGTGCCTTCGGTCGTCCCCGTCTGTCGGTTTTCCGTTCGGACAAGAATATCTACGCTCAGATCATCGACGATGCGAACGGCCGTACCCTGGCCGCCGCTTCGACCCTCGACAAGGATGTCAAGGCGACCGTCAAGAACGGCGGTTCGGCTGAAGCTGCTGCCGTTATCGGCAAGCTGATTGCCGAGCGCGGTACCAAGGCCGGTGTTGCCGAAGTCGTCTTCGATCGTGGCGCCTATATCTATCATGGCCGTGTGAAGGCCCTTGCAGACGCTGCCCGTGAGGGCGGCCTGCAGTTCTAAGGCACGGACAAGGAAAGAAACATTATGAGCAGAGACGTTCAAGAACGCGAAAGCGAATTCGTCGATCGCCTGGTCCACATCAACCGCGTGGCCAAGGTGGTCAAGGGCGGCCGTCGTTTCGGTTTTGCCGCACTCGTGGTTGTCGGCGACCAGAAGGGCCGCGTCGGCTTTGGTCACGGCAAGGCCCGTGAAGTGCCGGAAGCCATCCGCAAGGCCACCGAGCAGGCCAAGCGCCAGATGATCCGCGTGCCGCTGCGCGATGCCCGCACGTTGCATCATGACGTTGCTGGCCGCCACGGCGCCGGCAAGGTCATCCTGCGTGCCGCCGTTCCGGGTACCGGTATCATCGCCGGTGGTCCGATGCGCGCTGTCTTCGAGACGCTGGGCATCAACGACATCGTCGCTAAGTCGCAGGGCACCGCGAACCCCTACAACATGGTGCGGGCCACCTTCGATGCGCTCAAGCGCGTCGATAGCCCCCGCTCGGTTGCAGCACGTCGTGGTCTCAAGGTCTCCGAACTGCAGGCTCGCCGCGGCGAGACTGCCGTCGAAGCCTGATCGATCAGGGACGGAGAGATATCATGGCTAAAGACAAGACCATTACCGTGCAGCAGATCGGTTCTCCGATCCGCCGCGAAAAGAGCCAGCGCGCGACCCTGATCGGTCTCGGGCTCAACAAGATGAACAAGCAGCGCGAGCTGATCGACACGCCCGAAGTGCGTGGCATGATCAACAAGGTGCCGCATCTCGTCCGTGTCATCGGCGAATAAGAGAAGGTCCCTCAAATGACTCGTTTGAATGAACTTCGCGACAATCCCGGTGCCAACAAGGTCCGTATCCGCGTCGGTCGCGGTATCGGTTCGGGTAAGGGCAAGACCGGTGGTCGTGGCGGCAAGGGCCAGACCGCGCGTTCCGGCGTTGCGATCAACGGCTTTGAAGGCGGCCAGATGCCCCTTCACATGCGTATGCCCAAGCGTGGCTTCAATGCGCTCAATCCAGGCAACTGGAACGAGGTCCGCATCGACCGCCTGCAGGCCTATATCGATGCCGGCAAGCTCGACGCCAAGGCTGTTATCGACTCGGCAGCGCTGATCGCTGCCCGCGTTATCCGTCGTCCCAAGGACGGCGTCCGGTTGATCGGCTCCGAGGGCTTCACCTCCAAGAAGGTGACCTTCAACGTCAATTATGCGACCAAGGGCGCATTGGCAGCTATTGAATCTGCTGGCGGCAAGGTCGATATCATCCCGGCAAAGGCGCCGTGGAAAAAAGCTCCGCGGGCTGAGTAAACTACTTGGTCACGAGCGTCCGGCCGTCTCGGCCGGGCGCTCTTGGTTTTTGTTTTGCGCGTTTTTATAGGGCAGGGGGTGCAATGCCTCCGCTGAAGACGCGCCAGGCGCACCTGGCCATGAAGCCATAGGGAGCGATACATGGCGTCCGCAGCCGAACAGCTGGCACGTAATCTCAATTTTTCGACCTTTGCCAAGGCGAAAGCCCTGCAGCAGCGCATCTGGTTCACACTGGGCGCGCTGCTTGTCTATCGACTGGGCACTTTCATTCCGGTTCCGGGCATTGACCCCGATGCGTTCCGCGCGACGTTCGAACAGTCGCAGCAGGGCATTATCGGCATGTTCAACATGTTTGCCGGTGGCGCCGTCGAGCGCATGGCAATCTTTGCGCTGAACCTGATCCCCTACATCACCGCCTCGATCGTGGTGCAGGTCATTGCGACCGCTTCGCCGCGCCTCGAAGCCCTCAAGAAAGAGGGCGAGGCCGGTCGTCGCAAGATGAACCAGTATACCCGCTATCTGGCGGTCGTGTTCTGCGCCGTGCAGGCCTATGGCATTGCGGTCGGTCTCGAAGCGAGCCAGGGCGTCGTGCTCAATCCGGGCTGGTTCTTCCGCATTTCGACCGTCATCACGCTGGTCGGCGGCACCATGTTCCTGATGTGGCTGGGTGAGCAGATCACCTCGCGTGGCGTCGGCAATGGTATTTCGCTGATCATCTTTGCCGGTATCGTGGCCAATCTGCCCACCACTATCGTGCAGACGCTCGAGCTGAGCCGTACCGGCGCGCTGCCGCCGCTGGCTGCCTTCGGCATTGTGATCCTGTCCATCGTGGTCATCGCCGGCATCGTGTTCTTCGAACGCGCCCAGCGACGTCTGCTGATCCAGTATCCCAAGCGCCAGGTCGGCAATAAGATGTTCCAGGGCGAAAGCTCGCATCTGCCGCTCAAGCTGAACACGTCGGGCGTTATCCCGGTGATCTTCGGCTCCTCGCTCCTGCTGCTGCCGGCCACCATTGCGTCCTTTGCGGCGCAGGGGAATGCGCCGGTCTGGCTGCAGACGGTGACGGCGATGCTGGGCCGTGGGCAGCCGCTTTATCTCGCGCTGTTCGCCTTCTTCATCATCTTCTTCGCCTTCTTCTATACGGCCATCGTGTTCAATCCGACCGAGACGGCAGACAACCTCAAGCGGTCTGGCGGCTTTATTCCGGGCATTCGTCCGGGCGAACGGACGGCGGCACATATCGACTATGTGTTGACCCGTATCACTGTTATCGGTGCGCTCTATCTTACTGTGGTGGCGCTGATTCCAGAGATCATCCATAACCAGCTGGCGGTCAGCCAGTTCATTGGCGGCACCTCGCTGCTGATCATGGTGACGGTGACGCTCGATACGGTCAGCCAGATTCAGAGCCACCTGATCGCGCAGCAATATGAGGGGCTCGTCAAGAAGTCCCGTCTTGGGGGAGGTAAGCGTCGATGAGGCTCATTCTGCTCGGACCGCCGGGAGCGGGGAAGGGTACTCAGGCCAAGATCCTGGTCGAGGCCTATGGTATTCCCCAGCTCTCGACCGGCGATATCCTGCGCTCGGCCATTGCGGCCAAGACCCCGCTGGGTCTCGAAGCCAAGGCTATCGTCGATCGCGGCGACCTGGTCAGTGACGTCATCGTCAATGGTATCGTCTCCGAACGGCTCGATGCCGAGGATTGCAAGCCTGGCTTCATCCTCGATGGCTTCCCGCGCACCATTGCGCAGGCCGAGGCGCTCGATCAGATGCTGGTCGAGAAGGGCGTCAAGCTCGATGCCGTTATCGAAATCAAGGCCGATGCCGATGAATTGGTGCGCCGGGTGATCCAGCGCAGCAAGGAAAGCGGTGGCGCTCGCGCCGACGACAACGAGGAAGTGCTGCGCAAGCGCCTCGATATCTACAAGGAGCAGACCGCCCCGCTGGTCGCCTATTATGGCGATAGCGGCCTGCTCAAGACCGTCGACGGCATGGAGCCGGTCGAAAAAGTCACGGCTGCGATCAAGTCCGCGATCACAGCCTGAGAACAGGGCAGGGGTTTGGCAGTTGACTCTGCCGAATCTAGTCCTTAAAGAACCGCGTCAGTCTCATGGATTATTGGGCTGGATTCGGTTCTCCAAATGTTGGGGGTCGAAATCCGGTCCCTTGTTGTTTAACGGCACGGCCCCCTGATGGTAACCCGTGTTGAATGAAGGAGAGCAGACGTGGCTCGTATTGCTGGCGTCAATATCCCGACCAATAAGCGCGTAATCATTGCGCTGCAGTATATCCACGGGATTGGCGAGAAGTTCGCCAAGGATATCACTGAAAAAGTCGGCATCCCTGCCGAGCGCCGTGTCAACGAGTTGACCGACGCCGAAGTGATTCAGATCCGTGAAGCCATCGACCGCGACTATGTGGTTGAGGGTGATCTTCGCCGCAATGTGGCGATGAACATCAAGCGGCTGATGGACCTGGGCAACTACCGTGGCCTGCGCCACCGTCGTGGCCTGCCGGTGCGCGGTCAGCGTACCCACACCAATGCCCGCACCCGCAAGGGTCCGGCCAAGCCGATCGCCGGCAAGAAGAAGTAAGAACCCCCTATCGGGTTCTTCGATGTAGCTGCTGGGGCCATCTGGCTGACGGCAGCGCTGATATCGTTTAGAGGAATTAAATGGCTAAAGCTGAAGTTGCGCGCGTCCGCCGTAAGGAGCGCAAGAATATCACGTCGGGTGTTGCCCACGTGAATGCCTCGTTCAACAACACCATGATCACCATTGCCGATATGCAGGGTAACACGATTTCGTGGTCCTCCTCGGGTGTGATGGGCTTCAAGGGTTCACGCAAGTCGACCCCCTATGCTGCCCAGGTTGCTGCTGAAGATGCTGCCAAGAAGGCACAGGAACACGGCATGAAGACCCTTGAGGTCGAAGTCCGTGGTCCCGGTTCGGGTCGTGAATCGGCTCTGCGTGCCCTGCAGGCTGCCGGTTTCAACGTCACCTCGATCCGCGACGTGACCTCGATCCCGCATAACGGTTGCCGTCCGCGCAAGCGGCGCCGCGTCTAATTTAGGACGTCTGAGAAGCTCCCGGCCGATTGAATGGGCCGGGAGTCTTATTGCGTTTGCGGCGAAGCGGCGGGCTAGAGCCGCGATTTTGAAAGGACATTACCGTGACGATCCAGAGGAACTGGCAAGAACTGATCAAGCCGACCAAGCTGGAGATTGTTTCGGGCAGCGACAACGCGCGCGTGGCTTCGGTGGTTGCCGAGCCGCTTGAGCGCGGTTACGGGCTTACCCTTGGTAACGCCCTTCGTCGTGTGCTGCTGTCGTCGCTCCAGGGCGCGGCAGTTACCGCAATCCAGATTGACGGCATCCTGCATGAATTCTCCTCGCTTCCGGGCGTGCGCGAAGACATGACCGATCTCGTCCTCAACGTGAAGGAAATCGCGTTGAAGATGGGTGGCGAAGGCCCCAAGCGCCTTGGCCTGACCAAGCAGGGTCCGGGCGCCGTTACCGCCGGTGACATCAAGGTCTCCGGCGATATCGAAGTGCTGAACCCCGAGCTGGTGATCTGCCATCTCGACGACGGCGCCGAGATTAATATCGAATTCACCGTCGACACCGGCAAGGGTTATGTCGCGGCCGACAAGAACCGTCCGGAAGATGCGCCGATCGGCTATATCCCGGTCGATTCGCTGTTCTCCCCGGTTCGCCGTGTCAGCTACAAGGTCGATGCCACCCGTGCGGGTGAAAGCCTCGACAAGGACAAGCTGACCCTGCAGGTCGAGACCAATGGCGCCGTGTCGCCGGAAGATGCCGTGGCCTATGCTGCGCGCATCCTTCAGGACCAGCTGTCGGTGTTCGTGAATTTCGAAGAGCCCAGCAAGGAAAAGGCACAGGATGCCGTTCCCGAGCTGGCCTTCAATCCGGCGCTGCTCAAGAAGGTCGACGAACTCGAGCTTTCGGTGCGTTCGGCCAACTGCCTCAAGAACGACAACATCGTTTATATCGGCGACCTGATCCAGAAGACGGAAGCCGAGATGCTGCGGACCCCGAATTTCGGCCGCAAGTCGCTCAATGAAATCAAGGAAGTCCTGGCACAGATGGGGCTTCATCTCGGAATGGACGTCAACAACTGGCCACCCGAGAATATCGATGACCTCGCCAAGCGCTACGAAGATCACTATTGATCGCGCGCTGCCAAGCACTTTAGGAGATAACCATGCGCCACGGTAATTCCGGCCGCAAGCTCAACCGAACCGCCAGCCACCGTAAGGCTATGTTCGCCAATATGTCCGCCGCGCTGATCAAGCACGAGCAGATCGTCACCACCCTGCCCAAGGCGAAGGACCTGCGTCCGATCGTCGAAAAGCTGATCACGCTGGGCAAGCGCGGCGACCTGCATGCTCGCCGTCAGGCGATTGCCCAGATGCGCGACGAGGGCCAGGTACAGAAGCTGTTCGCAGTTCTGGGCCCGCGCTACAAGGACCGCCAGGGCGGCTATATCCGCATCCTCAAGGCCGGCTTCCGCTATGGCGACAACGCCCCCATGGCCGTGATCGAGTTCGTCGATCGCGACGTCAATGCCAAGGGCCTCGACAGCGGCCCGGTGCAGGTGCGTGACGAAGACGAGTCCGAAGCCGCGTAAGCGATTTTCGGTTCTGGATTTAAGGCGGCCGCGGTTCATTCCGCGGCCGCTTTTTTTGTTCAGATGGCGCGAACCTCGGCCAGCCTCCGGACCGAATAATCATCCTTCCAGCAGACGGCAGCCTCCCAGGCGGCCGAAGCCTGCGCGGCGATGTCATGGGCCTGTTCGTCAAGCCCGGCGGCATTGTGGGGCAGGGCGAGGTCGAGGTCGGGGACATCGGCATGAGACTCGTCCCAGTCGATCAGCGCCACCTGATTTGCGGTCATGCGGATATTGGCGGGACTGGTCGGGTTGCCGTGGACAACGCAGGTCTGCCGCCCGGCCAGCCGTGCCCAGGCGGCGCGGCATCGCGCCACCGCCTCCGCCGGCATTGCGGCCAGGTTGATCCTGGTTCCGCTCTCCGCCGTCAGCAGGTCGGTAGACGATCGCCAGCCCGGCCGCTGCGGCCAGTTCTGCGTCAGGCGATGCACCTGGCGAAGCGTCTCGGCCACGCGGCGCCAATCTGCCGCCGTCTCGGGCGGTCCGCCCTCGATATAGCGCATCACCGTCAGCCCATCGGCGAACAATCTGCCGTCCGCGGTCGGTATCGGCACCGGCACAATCAGCCCCGCCCGATCCAGATGCTGCATCAGCTCGGCTTCCCAGGCGAGATCGGCGTCACTCCTTTTGCCCAGCCGGGCGACCGCGACCTGCCCGTTGACGCGCACGCTCCACACATCATTGGCAACCCCACCGCTGAGCGGCTCGATGCGAACCGCATCGTCCCCCCATTGCCCGAGCGCTTCCCACCCCGTCGCCGCCATCAGGTCAGACTGCTCCAGACCAGAGCCAGCCCCAGGCCCATGCACAGCAGCCCGACCATGAGCATGGCCAGCCGGCGACGGCGCGGCGATTTCATCATCGCTCCCAGCACGATTTTCCTCCTCGTTGGCACCCAGCTTAGGCTCGAATGACATGATGGGGCAATCGGCGCGCTCAATGCCAACAATGTGCTGTCCGCAGCGCGCGAAATGTCACGTCAATGCTAACTATGTGCTCACAACCTAGCCGCCCGGTGGACCGGCTCCAGGTCCCACGCGGCGTAAAGCCGATTCAGCTCCAGCGAATTGTCGACGAACACGAATGGCAAGCCGGACGATTGCGCCATGTCCCGATACTTGCCCACGGAGTTCCGCGTTTTCCATAGCCAGTTGAGCATCATCCAATTGAGCGAATCCTGACCGCCCTCCAGAGCGCCGGCCCGCTCCTTCTGGAACAGGGTGCGTCCGAAATAGCGCCGATAGCGCGTAGCAAGTTTGTCGCTGATGACGAGGCCGCCCGTGGCACGGCGAAGGCGTTGCGGCAGGAGTTTTGAATAATTTCCCTCCATGATCCAGTCCGAACCCAGAATGGACTCGTCGTGCAAGGCGGCGAATTCGGCGTCGGGCCGTATCTCCCAATTTGTATTGGGGAGATGCCGTAATCGGTCCAGATGAATGGCGGGAATGTCGAGCTTCTTGCTGATAGCAACGGCCAGCGTCGACTTGCCGGCATTGGTGAGGCCCATGATGACGATGCGTTGGCCGAGGGATTCCAGCGATGGAAAGGTCTGCATTTTCAGTTCCGATATATGGTTTGAAGGATCGGGGTGGAAAAGCGAAGGCGGCAGGCGAACTCCTTGGTGGGACAGACAAAAATCCCCGCCGGAGCGGGGATTAAGCGGTGCTGGCGATGGCTGGGCGGCCTATTCCGGCTGCACATCCTTGCCGGTATAGACCTCGTCGACCCAATACTGGTCGCGGCGATCAAAGCCGTTGAATGGCGTCAGGGAGGCCTGGGTATAGGCGCCCATCAGGCCGAATTCAATCCAGTCGTCTTCATCGATATCGGCCGGCAGCGTGAACACCTGGGGCAGCACGTCATAGCTGTCGCAGGTGGGGCCCCAGATGGTGAATTCGGAGAATTCCTGGTCATTGTCATGCACCCGCGGCCCGCGCCAGACGCGCACCGGCGGGGTGAAATGCATGAACTTGACTTCCATCAGGCTGCCATAGGCGCCGTCATTGACATAGACCGACTGGCCCCCGCGCTGATGTTTTACGCGGAGGAGAAGTGACGTCGAAGACGTGACGAGAGCCCGGCCGGGCTCGATGATCAGCTCGGGCTTGTTCTTCTCGCCGAAATGGTCGTTGACCGCCGTCGAGATGGTCTCGAAATAATAGTCCATCGGCGGGGCTTCGCTGGTCGGGTAGGGGGCCGGATAGCCGCCACCGATATTGAGCCGCTTGAGCTCGATGCCGGATTCCTCGACGATGCGGGCCGCGGCCGCGATGTGGCGCTCATAGGCATAGGCGTCTTCGCACTGGCTGCCGACATGGAAGCAGAGGCTGGGCGTATAGCCCATCTTGTCCACCGCCGAGACGATTTCGGCCGCGCCCTGTTCCATGACGCCGAACTTGATGCCGAAATCATAGGATTTCAACGCTTTGCCAGCCTTGAAGCGGGTCGTCACTTCCACATCGCGCGACGGCGACACCACCGCCGCCAGCTGGTCGAGCTGCTGTGGGTGGTCGATGGTGAAGGAGCGGACGCCGAACTCTTCGTAAGCGCGTTCGATCTCGCGCTTGTTCTTGATCGGGTTATTGTAATGCATCACCGCGCCCGGCGCATGGTCGCGCACCAGCTCCATCTCGGTGTTGGAGGCGACGTCGAACGCCTTCAAACCTTCGCGATGGAGCTGGGCGATGATGTGCGGGGAAGGATTGCATTTGACCGCATAGGTCAGCAGCCCGTCAAAGCCCTTTTTGAAGACCCGCGTGGCCTTGTGCAGCTCGCGCTCGGAAAACAGGAAAGCCGGGAAATCCGGGGCTTCCGCCGCGATCAGCGCGGAGGTATTCGGGTAAACCTGCTTCGGCTCAGTGGTCATGGACGACTTGCCTTTCGGGGCTGGAGAAATGCGGAAAACGAGCGCTGCATATAGGGCCGTGCGCCCCCTCACGCAAACGTTTATTTGGCCCGGAATTGCGACGGTCGCGTGACGCCATTTTCGTGACAGAATCCGGGCGTTTGCCTTGCGCCTCGCGTGGCGCCATGCAGGGCAAACGCGGTGACCGGAGGTTGGTTCGATGTCGATGCGCTCGTGGATTATGGCTGGCTGCGCCGTGGCCGTTCTGGCTGTCGGAGGCACGCTTGCCTTCTCGCCCTGGAATGCGCCTACCTTGGCGCAGGCGACGCTGCCAGCGCCAAATCCACCACCTGCCGCAGTGGCGCCCCATGTCGAGGTGCCGCGCAGCGATGCCGAGATCAAGCTCAGCTTCTCGCCCGTGGTCAAGGCTGCCTCGCCCTCGGTGGTCAATGTTTATGCCACCCGCATCGAGCAGCAGACGGTGTCGCCCTTCGCCAATGACCCGTTCTTCTCCCGCTTTTTCGGGCGCGGACAGTTCCAGAGCCGCCCGCGCGAGTCGCAGTCGCTCGGCTCCGGCGTGATCGTGGATGCCAGCGGCGTCATCCTCACCAATCGCCACGTCATCGAGGGCGCGACCGATGTGCGCATTGCCCTTTCGGATGGCCGCGAATTCGCCGTCGATATCGTCATCGAGGACGCACAGACCGATCTCGCCGTGCTCCGGGTCCGCCAGCCGGGCGACGCAACTTTCCCGGCCATCGTCTTTGCCAATTCGGACGCTCTCGAAGTGGGCGATCTCGTCCTTGCCATCGGCAATCCCTTCGGCGTCGGGCAGACGGTCACCAGCGGCATCGTCTCGGCGCTGGCTCGCACCGGCGTCGAAAGTTCCGATTATGAATTCTTCATCCAGACCGATGCGGCCATCAATCCCGGCAATTCGGGCGGGGCGCTTGTCGATCTCGACGGCCACCTGGTCGGCATCAATACGGCCATTTACTCGCAGAGCGGCGGTTCGGTCGGCATCGGCTTTGCCATTCCGGCCAACATGGCCAAGCTGGTCGCCCAGGCCGGTGTCAGTGGCGGGCAGATCGTGCGGCCCTGGTTTGGCGCCAAGATGCAGGCGGTCAATTCCGATATCGCCCAGAGCCTGGGCATGCCCGCGCCGCATGGTGCGCTGATCACCGAGGTTGCCCCCGGCGGCCCCGCCGAACGCGCCGGCTTTGCCTCAGGCGACGTGATTCTGAGCGTCGATGGCATGGCAGTCGATGACCCCAGCGCCTTCAATTTCCGCCTCGCCACCAAGCCCATCGGCCAGGCAACCGCGCTTGAGCGCGTTCGCGCCGGCAAGACCGACACGATCAATTTCACCATTGAAGCCGCGCCCGTCGCCTCGGACGACATGGTCGCGACCATTACCGGCAATTCGCGTTTTTCCGGCACCAGCGTGCGCCAGATCGATGCGGCGCTCGCTGAAATGAAGGGGCTGCCCTATGACGCCAAAGGCGTCATCGTCACCTCAGTCGAAGCGGGCTCGCCGGCCGAGCAGATGGGTCTCAAGCCCGACGATGTGATCCTCTCGCTCAATGACATAGCCATGGATACGGCTGCCGTCTTCTCGCAGACGGCCAGCCAGCGCGCCCGCACCTGGCAGATCATCCTGCAGCGCGACGGGCGCGTGACCCGCTCGATCGTCAGTGGTTAGGACCAGCCCGCCATTCACTCAGGCTGAGCCGAAAAGGGTGGTTTTTGAGAACCGGAGCGGAACGTACGTTTGGGTACGTGAGCACCGGAAGCGCAGAAAACGGCCCCTTTGCAGGCTAGCATCAGTGAATGGCGGTTAGTCCTTAGTCGAGGCTGAGTTCGGGCAACTCCATCAGCGCCAGGGCGTTGATCGCGCTCTGGCGCCGGTCCTTGAGACCGGTGAGCAGGGCGCGGGCGCCATCCTCGCCATAGCCGCGCCGGCTGATGGCGTAGAGCGCGATGCCGTCGCCGAATGGCACATAGCGATAGGCGTTCCACTCGACAATCATGGTGCCGCTGGTGGAATCGCTGAGCAGGAAATCGAGGACGATTTCGCCGGTCTGGTCGTTCCGGATCAGGTCGTAATTGATTACGGGGTCGGTGCCCTTGCGCGCGTCGAGATTCTTTATCATCGCCGCCGCCGCCGCTTCCGGGGTCATGTCATCGGTCATGACGTCGATCATGAACATGTCTTCGAACTGCTCGACCGTCTGGCCGGCGGGCACATATTCCTGCTTGAAATAGGTCTCGCTGGGGTGGCTGGTCCAGGCCAGGGCAAATTCCACATCCTCGAAGACGATAGGGCCCGGCGCGCCGATGGCGTCGGCCTGTGCATGGGCGGGCAGCACCATAGTAGCGAGGAGCAGGAACGCGGCGGCGAAACGAAGCATTGGGATACCCTCGAGGTTTTGGTCGGCCATTAATGCTAACAAACACGGCGCTTGGCAATTCGCTGCCGGTTTGTCTTGCTCGCGCCGCCGCCCTATCTTACCCAGAGCCTTCCACAGAGACAGTACAGGCATGGCTGACCTTTTCGCCGCAGATACCAGTGAAACCGACCGCGCGCGCCCGCTCGCCGATCAATTGCGGCCGCGCTCGCTCGACGAGGTGATCGGGCAGACCCATCTGCTCGGGCCCGAGGGCACCTTGCGCCGCATGATCGCCTCCGGCCGGTTGGGTTCCCTCATCCTCTGGGGCCCGCCGGGCACCGGCAAGACCACGGTGGCGCGGCTATTGGCCGACCAGATCGGCTATACGTTCGAGCAGATTTCTGCGGTTTTCTCCGGCGTTGCCGATCTCAAGAAGGTCTTTGAAAAAGCGCGTTTTGAACGGCTCTCCGGCCATCGCACGCTGCTTTTCGTTGACGAGATTCACCGCTTCAACCGCGCCCAGCAGGACGGCTTCCTGCCGGTGATGGAAGACGGTACGGTCGTGCTGGTTGGGGCGACCACGGAAAACCCGTCCTTCGAGCTGAACGCGGCTTTGCTGTCCCGCAGCCAGGTCCTGCGCTTTGAGTCCCTGTCGCTGGATGATCTCGAAAAGCTGGTGACCCGCGCGGAGGAACTGACCGGCGCGGCCCTGCCGCTCGATGCCGAAGCCCGCCATACCCTGCTGACCCTCGCCGATGGCGATGGCCGCGCTCTTCTGGGGCTGGTCGAGGAAGTCCTGGCCTCGGCCAAGGAAGGCGAGACCCTCGACGCCGCCACCATGCTGACCGTGATCCAGCGCCGCGCGCCGATTTACGACAAGGCGCAGGATGGCCACTACAACCTGATTTCCGCCCTGCACAAGACCGTGCGCGGCTCCGACCCCGATGCGGCGCTCTATTATTTCGCCCGCATGCTCGACGCCGGCGAAGATCCCTTGTTCCTCGCCCGTCGCCTGATCCGCATGGCGGTGGAAGATATCGGCCTGGCCGATCCGCAGGCCCTGCCGCAGGCCGTTGCCGGGCGCGATGCCTATCAGATGCTGGGCTCGCCCGAGGGCGAACTGGCGCTGGCGCAGGTGGTGGTCTATCTGGCGCTCGCGCCGAAATCCAACGCCGTCTACACCGCCTTCAAGGGCGCCATGAGCGTTGCCAAATCCACCGGCTCGCCGACCCCGCCCATGGTCATCCTCAACGCCCCGACAAAGCTGATGAAGAATTCCGGCTATGGCGACGGCTATATCTATGACCACGACACGCCCGAGGCGTTTTCCGGCCAGGAATATTTCCCCGAAAAGATCGGCCGGCAGAAATTCTACGAGCCCGTCGAGCGTGGCTTTGAGCGCGATCTGCGCAAGCGCGTGGAATATTTCGAGCGGCTGCGGGCAGAAAAGAAGCGCGGGGCGGAAGAAACATAGTGGCTTGTCCAATGCTGTCCCCCCACAATGTCATTCCCGCGAAAGCGGGAACCTCCGTTTCACTTTCGAGCGCCGGCAACAGAGGTTCCCGCTTTCGCGGGAATGACCCGGTGGATAGGAAGATGAGCTGATGCATCCCTTCCTCCTCGTCGGTCTCGGCGGCGCCATCGGCGCCATGTCCCGCTACGGCGTTTCCATCCTGGTCGGCCGCATCTGGCCCCACGCCTTTCCGCTGGGCACGCTGTTGATCAACATTGCCGGGTCGGCGGCCATGGGCCTCTTCATCGGCATATTGGCCCGCACCTTGCCGCCCTGGCAGGAGGAAGCCCGCCTCTTCGTCGCCATCGGCATTCTCGGCGGCTTCACCACCTTTTCCTCCTTCTCGCTCGACACCATTGCCCTCGTGGAGCGCGGCGAAATGCTCCAGGCTGGGCTCTATGTGCTGTTGTCGGTTGTGGTTTGTCTCATTGGCCTTTATCTCGGGCTTTTGGTGACCAGAGGCAGCCCGGCATGAGTGCGGTACAACAGCGGCAGGTAAGCAGCGACGAAGACGGGATGCGTCTCGATCGCTGGTT
>DATMSY010000030.1:0-2917 GCA_035565135.1 Devosia sp. | reverse complement strand
ACAAAAAAGCCGCCTCGTGGGTCGGGCGGCTGGCTTCGGGTTTGGTCGTCTCTTGGTGAGATCAGATCAAGCGCACAATAGCCTCCGCCGGGAGCGGATAGCTAAAATACCAAAACGAGATGGTTGCGACGGAGATCATGGAGGGAGATGTAGCGCGGGATTTGAGGTTTGTCGACTCCACTTTCGTTTAGCCGCCCGCGCCCTGGTAATTGCGCAGGCAATGGCGCCAATGGAGGATGGCGAGGGTGGCGACGAGCGGGCCGGCGAGGAGCGAAGCGAGGCCAGCCCAGGGGCCGAGCAGAACCACGTCCTTGCCTAGCGCGGCGGCAACCGGCACATAGCTCATGAAGCCGAGCGGCGTGATGGTCAACATCAGCATTTGCAGGGGCAGCGGGAAAATGTTGAGCGGGTAGCGCGCCAATTCCCAGAAGCCGAAAAAGATCGCATAGAGATGGCGCGAGCGCACCCAGACCAGGGCGGTTGCGCCGATCATGGTCATGATGGCGCAGACCAGCATGGCGGCGCTGGCGAGAGCCCCGAGCAGGTAGAGCACGGTCCAGATGGACCAATTGATCTCTACATGGACCAGCGCCCAGGCCATCAGGCCGACGGCCAGCACGATATGGCCGGTATAGCCGATATTGAGCCCGGAAAAGACCAGATAGGTCCAGGGGCTGATCGGCTTGACCAGAAGGGCGTCCATCGTGCCCTTGCGCACCAGCTCTTCCATATTGCGGAACTGGGTGAAGCTGAAGGCGGCGCCGAGCGAATAGGCGAGCAGGTGAAAGCTCAGCAATAGCGCCATTTCCGCCCAGACCCAGCCGCCCAGCATGCCGAAGCGGGCGATGATCAGGCCGATGGCGGTGTAGGTGGCGGCATAGGCGGAGAACTGGGATATCCAGCCCAGGATCATGGCGCCGGGATATTCGGCCTTGCTGCGCACGAACATGCGAACCAGTTCGGGGATGACGATGGTGGCGCGGGCCATCTCAGCCTCCCTGCACGACGAGGCGGTGGCGGGCGCGCGACCAGAGCCAGGTGAGACCACCCAGCAGGATTGCGAGCCAGACCAGGCCAATGGCGAAATAGAGCAGGGTCTGGCCGGGATCGAGTTTGCCGAGATAGACGGCGGCCGGATAATAGGAGACCCAGGCAAAAGGCAGGTGCCCGGCAATGGCGGCGAGCCAGCCGGGGAAGAACCAGAGCGGCACCATGACGCCCGAGAGCAGTGACATGATGCTGCCCAGGAACCAGTCGAGCGATTGGGCGGTCATCAGCCAGAATGCGGCCAGCCCCAATAGGGTCGCGAGGGTAAAGAGCAGCATGAAGGACAGCGCCCAATAGGGCAGAAACGCCAGCCCGTGAAAGAGGCTGGCGGGCGGGGAAAGCCCGAAGATGACGCCGACGATCAGGGCTACGGGCAGGGTCATGGCCAGGAGTTCAAAGGCGAAATGGCCGAAATGGTTGGCCAGCAGATAGAAGGGAAAATGCAGCGGGCGCAGCAGGTAGATGGCGATGTCGCCGCTGCGGATGACCTCATCGACCTCGCCCAGCAGGCGCGTGTAATCCCAATAGAGCACCGGGCCGGCCAGCAGCGCATAGGTGATCATTTCGGGCAGCGTCACGCCATCGACGCTCGAGCTGGTGGCGGCGCCGAACACTGAAATCCAGATGGCGATGCGCGCCAGGATGAAGACCAGATCGCCGAAGGCGCCGGCCCAGACCTGGTTGCGATAGGCCAGCCGGGTCTGGAAGGCATTGGCGGTGAAGGCGGCGTAATGGGACGCTTTCACGGGGCCACCTGCGGCTTCTGCTGGTAGAAGGTGCGGATGACCTCTTCGATGGCGGGCTCGTGCAGGGCTACGTCCTTGAGGTCGTAGCCCGAGCCCAATTCGGTCAGCACGTCGAGGATGGAGGTTTCCTCGCTATCGAGCAGGAAATGCTTGGCGGCGCCGTCATCGGTGACGAGGCGCGCCGTGGTGAGGGCGATGGCGCCGGGATCGCTGCCGAATTCGAGGGTCAGGCGGCGGCGCGAGCCGAGGCTGGCGCGGAGCCGGCCCAATTCGCCGTCAAAGAGCAGCTTGCCATCGTCGACCATGATGAGGCGCGGGCAGATTTCCTCGATATCCTGCAGGTCATGGGTGGTGAGGATAATGGTGGTGCCGCGCTGCCGGTTTACCTCGGAGAGGAATTTGCGCACGGCATCCTTGGCGACCACGTCGAGGCCGATCGTGGGTTCGTCGAGGAACAGAATTTTGGGGTCATGCAGCAGCGCCATGGCGATTTCGGCACGCATGCGCTGGCCCAGGCTGAGCTGGCGCACGGGCCGGTCGATATAGGCGCCCATGGCCAGCATGTCGGTGAGATAGGCCAGGTTTTCGGTGTAGCGGGCGTCGGGGATGTCATAGATGCGGCGGTTCAATTCGAAACTGTCGCGCACCGGCAGGTCCCACCAGAGCTGGCTGCGCTGGCCGAAGACCACGCCGATTTCCCGGGCATTGACCATGCGCTGCTGATGGGGCACGCGGCCCAGCACCGAGATGTCGCCGGCCGAGGGTACCAGAATGCCGGTCATCATCTTGATCATGGTGGATTTGCCGGCGCCGTTCGGGCCGAGATAGCCCACGGCCTCGCCCGCATCGATGGAAAAGCTGATGCCGGCGACCGCGCGGACTTCGGTATATTCTCGGGTGACGAGGCTTTTGAGCGCCCCGCCCAGACCAGGAAAACGCTTCGGCTGGCGGAACGTCTTGGCGACGCCGCTGGCGGTGATGATGGCTGTCATGGTGGTCCCCTAGGGCAGGGAAGCTAGCCGATTTTTGGGGAGTGGGGCGGGGTAAATGTGGGGTGGGGGGTGATTGCTGGTGGCCCTTTTGGGGTGATGTTTGCTCCGGACGCGTTAAAGAACGCGGTGTCA
>DATMSY010000029.1:0-6918 GCA_035565135.1 Devosia sp. | reverse complement strand
CAATGGCCGCCCGTCACGATCCGCTTTTTATGCAGGGTCCGGTTCAGGCGGTACCATTCTTGCAGGTCCGGCTGCCGAGTTTCCAACCCCACTGGACAGGCGCCCCCATCCCACGGTCTCCCCACCCGGCCCTGCGTCGGGACCGCGTAACTGGCGGGGATGGGGGTATAGTGGCATGGGGGCTTGGCGGCGGGGATAAGTTTTTTGTGGGGGCGGTTTTGGGCCCGTTCAGTCATTCCGCTGCTTGCTGGTTACCTGACAACTGCCGGAAATTCATGGACCGACTAGCTAGAACACTCACTCCTACCTCTGAATGGGCTGCGCTAGACGTGCGTACGACGTCGTGTGAGGGTTAGGGCGTCTGATAAATGCGGATGGAGACAGCTATGACATTGGTAGTCATTTGGCGCCAGGACAACGCGCTGCATGCGATAGCCGATACCCGAGTGACCAATGCCGACACGCTTGTGCTTACCGACTTTGCCCCTAAGCTCTTTCTAATAAAGGTTCATTGCGAGACCGGCCCAATAAATCATAGCCATTCGCATGATTTTACTATCGGCTTCGCATTCGCAGGCTATGTTTCGGCGGCAACTTATGTACATGCGGCGGCTTCAGCTGCTTGCACCAACTTAGTCGCAGAGGACATTATCGGTCCCCCGCCACTCAAAAACATCGCCGAACTAGTCAGGCAAATATATGAGCGGATAGTTCTAGATATGCACTTTCGTCGGCCAGGAGACCCGCAGCTGGTGCTCAATTCGACCGTGCTAGTGTTTGGGTATTGCCCAGTCTCGAAAGAACTACAGAGCTTCCAAATCAAATCCGGAATAGTTGCCGGCCTTCCGATAGTCGCTATGACACCAAGGGAGGTGGATGCTCACCATTGTGTTGCAATCGGTTCCGGCTCACGAGCATTCTACGACGCTGCAAGTTCGATGAAGGGGGGAGCAGTGCTGGACCCAATTCGGGCGTTCCTAAATGTTCATCGTGATCCCGAAGTGAAGGATGTTGGCGGTGGCATTCAATATTTGCAAGCCGACAAATCCGGCGCGATACTCCCTGCCGTTCTAAACATTGACCCCGCAATAGACCCGGATCACCCCAGTTACTCGCTCTTTGGGGTGAATGTGGAAAGTTTGGGCGGAGTGGCGGGTTACAAAGTTGGTCATCAACGACCGGGTAGTGTGGTCTATGGATTCGGCCTGGAAGATGCGGCCAATAGAACGATGTTGAGGCGGTTGGGAGTCGATCCTGACGGCTTGGAAGTAACGACAAGGCTGAAGAACGCTGCAGCAATATTTGGAGCTGTGTCGGCTGCCGCTAGAGAGAAGGTCAAGGTGCGGCTGGAGAGAACTCTCGATGTGCAGTCCGTGCCATTCGTTCCTGGTCAGCGGTATGCTGGTCGCCCATGCCCGAAATGTGGGGAGTTCCTTAGACTTTTGCCGGACACAGGAGAATTCAAACTGCTCGAAATTTGGGAGGGGGACGGAGCCTTTGTTGGGCACTGTTCATGTGGATGCCGCTTTGCTTTCAGTCCGAAAGAAATTGGTTTGCAGGCTACGGCACTTTAAAGGTCACCTAAACTTAAGGGATCGGTTGCTGCACTGCGCTTCCATAGGGGTGTTCCTGCAACGGTCTTCGGAGAATGGCGGCAACTTTTGCTATGATTGAATTAGATGCAGAGCCTTGAACTGTTTCCCGCTGCTGAGCGTCAGTTTGCCTGACTTGGGCAGCAGTCCCGCTGCCCACTCCAATCACCGCCGTTGCCCACTAGATTGACCTCAAGTATTAAACTTGAACAGCATTACGTCGCCGTCCTTGACGACGTATTCCTTGCCTTCGTCGCGGGCTTTGCCGGCTTCCTTGGCGGGGACTTCGCCGCCCAGGGTGACGAAGTCGTCATAGGCGATGGTCTGGGCGCGGATGAAGCCGCGTTCGAAATCGGAATGGATGACGCCGGCGGCGGCGGGGGCTTTGTCGCCCTTGTGGATGGTCCAGGCGCGGGTTTCCTTGGGGCCGACGGTGAAATAGGTCTGGAGGCCCAACAAGGCATAGGCTTCGCGGATCAGGCGGTTGAGGCCGGGTTCGTGCAGGCCCAGGGATTCGAGGTATTCGGCCTGTTCGGCATCGGGGAGCTGGGCCAGCTGGCTTTCGATTTCGGCTGAGATGATGACGACGCCGGCATCGTGGGCGTGGGCATAGTCCTCCACCAGTTTACTCATGGCATTGCCGTTTTCGGCGGAGCCTTCATCGACATTGCAGACATAGAGGGCGGGCTTGGAGGTGAGGAGCTGGAGCTCCTGGAAGGCTTTTTCCTCCTCGGCGTCGCGCTTGACGAAGCGGGCGGACTTGCCGTCGCGCAGCAGGACCAGCGAGCGGTCGATCAGCTCGAGGGTGAGCTTGGCGTCCTTGTCGTTCTGCTTGGCCTTTTTCTCGACGCCGGCGCGGCGCTTTTCGAGGCTTTCGAGATCGGCCAGCATCAGTTCGGTTTCGACCACTTCGGCATCGGCGAGGGGATCGACCTTGTTGGCGACGTGGATGATGTTGTTGTCTTCAAAACAGCGCAGCACATAGGCGATGGCGTCGCATTCGCGGATATTGGCGAGGAACTGATTGCCCAGCCCTTCGCCCTGCGATGCGCCTTTCACCAGGCCCGCAATATCGACGAAGCTCATGCGGGCAGGCAGCACGTTGACGGACTTGCCGATGGCGGCGAGCTTATCGAGGCGGGCGTCGGGCACCGAGACTTCGCCCACATTGGGCTCGATGGTGCAGAAGGGGAAGTTCGCGGCCTGGGCGGCTGCGGTGCGGGTGAGCGCGTTGAAAAGGGTCGACTTGCCGACATTGGGCAGGCCGACGATGCCCATCTTGAAACCCATGGGGAACTCCGGAAATTGTTGGCTTCCACATGGTTCGGATGGGCTGAGATGTCAATGCGGGAGGTGAGGGTAGCCATCGCGTCGACTGCGGGTCTACCGCCGCAGCAGTAACCCTATCCACGGTGTCATTCCCGCGAAAGCGGGAACCTCCGTTTGTTTGGAGAGACCGGCAAAACAGAGGTTCCCGCTTTCGCGGGAATGACATTGTGGGGTGGAGGGATTGGTGGTGGCAAGCCTAAGCGCGATTACCCCGCCACTGGAAGCCGATCGAAATCAGCAGCAGCACGACGATGCCGGCAGAGATCAGGGCGTTGTAGCCGGCGAGCGAAATGCCGAGGAAGCGGAACTGGACGACGTCGCAGCCGATGACATGGGCTTCGTTCAGGTTGCTCAGCGAACTGAAATCCATGGGGTCGCCGACGCCGGTGCAGGCGGTGGGGCCGGGCCAAAAACCCCATTCGACGCCGGCATGGAAGCCGCCCATATAGGTGCCCCAGAGAAAAATAGCGGTGACGATGGCCATGGCGAGGTACCAAACGGTCAGCGGCAGCTTGTTCCAGGTCAGCAGCACCAGCAGCAGGAGGGGGAGGCCCCAATAATAGGCGAGGCGCTGTTCGAGGCAGAGTTCGCAGGGGACCAGGCCCCCGATCAGCTGGCTGCCCCAGGCCCCGGCAATGGTGGCCAGGCCCAGCACGAAGGCGATGCCGGCAGTGATCTTGTCGAGCGGCCGAGATTTTGTGGCGGGCATGGCAGATTCCGTATGACGCTGATTTGCGTCGATAAAACTCAATTGGGGCAATTTCCAGCGGGGAACGGCGATGTGATCAATCGCCGGGCAGGGTGAGGCCCAGAGCCTGGCGCAGGGCGATGGCATTGGCGGGGGCGTGGAGTTTGTCCTCGTGCACGAAATAGGCGAAGACGTCCTTGCCGGCCTCGTCCCAGGCGCCGATGGTCTTGGCCCAATCGGCGATGTCGCTGGCCTCGTAGCCTGTCGCGCCGGGACGGGCAGGGCCTTGCAGGCGGCAATAGGCGAAATCGGCGGTGAGGTCGCGGGCCGGGTTTTCGGCGGTGTCGGCAATGACCTGCGCGACATTGTGGCGGGCCAGCAGGTCGCGGACTTCGGGATTGTCGAAGCTGGCATTGCGTAGCTCGATGGCGTGGCGAATGGCGGTGACGCCATTGGTGTCGAGAAAGGGCGGGGTCTTGAGGCGGGTGTCGGCCTCGCCGGCAAGGGCTATGTATTGCTCGGGTGTCTTGGGCAGCAGGCCGAGGAAAGCGGCGAAGGTTTCGGGCTTGTAGCTCAGATTTGGTGGCAGCTGCCAGATGAAGGGGCCGAGCTTTTCGCCCAGGGCCAGGGGGCCGGAGGCGAAGAAATTGGCGAGTTCGGCCTGGCAATCCTTGAGGCGCTTGATATGAGTGACGAGTTGCGGGCCCTTGATCGAGAAGACGAAGCCGTCGCGCGCCTCGCCGGCCCATTTGGCGAAGCTGTCGGGCTTTTGCGTGGCGCGGAAGGTGGCGTTGATCTCGATGGTGCCGAGGCGGGAGCTGGCATAGGCCAGCTCCTTTTTCTGAACGAGCCCTTCGGGGAAGAAGGTGCCGCGCCAGGGTTCGTAGACCCAGCCCGCCGTGCCCGTTCTGATCGTCATGCAATCCCCCGCGAGCTAGAACTTGTAGTTCACACCCGCACGGACGACGCTGAAGCGCTGCGTGGCGTCGATATTGCCGCCGGGCAAGCCACTATAGGTCTGGGTGCCCAGATCGACATAGAGGTATTCGGCCTTGACGGTGATATTTTCGGTGGCGGCGGCTTCGAGGCCGAGGCCCGCCGTCCAGCCGAGATGGTTCTTGCTCTGGCTGGTGATCACGTCGCCGGGGGTGGTGACGCTGGCGGTGCCGCGGCCCCAGGCGGCGCCCAGGGTCACATAGGGCATGACCTGGCCGAAGACCACGCCGGCGCGGCCGCGCACGGTGCCGAAGGCGTCCATGCCGACCTTGGAGGTGCCGGCGGCAATGTCTTCCTCGTGGCCGATGCCGCTCCAGTTGATATCGGCTTCACCGCCGATGACGAAGCCACCCATATCGACATTGTAGCCGGCCTGGGCGCCCAGGGTCCAACCGCCGGAATTGTTTTCGGTGGTGACGCCGCCGCCGACCGGCTTGCGGGTCAGCTCGCCCCAGCCATAGCCGCCGTTGACGCCGGCATAAAAGCCGTCCCAGGTCGTGGCCGAGGAGGGCGAATAGAGGGAGCCGCCACTATTGCCGCCATTCCAGCCAAGATCGGCGGCGAATGCCGGGGTGGTGACTAGTAGTGCAGTGGCAAGCGCAATGGCCTGGCGATTCATGGTCGTCCTCGTCAGTCGGGGGATAGGTTGATTTTTACGCAAAATGCGACTGAATGAATTAACGCGGCGGTAAGGAACGTGGTTAACGCCACAGCTGTAACTGCATGTCTGCGTTCACATTTTCGCGGGGGGCGCAAAGCGGTGGAGCAATGGGCAAAAATCGGGGCGTGACGAGCGACGCTGTTGCGGAGCGGTCCGAGCTGGGTTAGAGAGCTTGCCTTGTGCCCCTCTGGCGGAATGGTAGACGCAGAGGACTCAAAATCCTCCGCCGCGAGGCGTGCCGGTTCGAGTCCGGCGGGGGGCACCAATCCTGCAGATTTGAGAATGTGTTGAGCGCTTGCCGGCGCTCATACGGCTATGCGCCTGACGAACCGGCCCATGAGGTCGGCGCAGAGGTCGGCGTGGGTTTCGAGCAGGAGGTGGGGGCCGTCCAGGATGTGGGCTTCGAGCCTGGGGAGGGCTTCGATCCAGGATTGGGTTTCGGGGAGATCGAAATAGGGGTCGTGGCGGCCCCAGAGCAGCAGCGCGGGCGGCTGGCGGTTTTTCAGGTAGGCGGCGATCTGGGGGAAGCGGTCGACATGGTGGCGGTAGTCGCGGACCAGGTCCTGCTGGAGCTCGAGCCGGCCGGGTAGCGACATGACGCGCCAGTCTTCCTCCCAATCGCTGGGGTCCATGCGCGCGGCAATGTCTTCAGGCATGCCGCTGACATATTGGGCGCGGGTGCCTTCCAGATTGAGGTGAGCAAAGGCGGCTGCGGTGTTTTCGGCATCGGGCCTGGTCCAGAAGGCGCGGACCTGGGCCCATTGCGGACCCATGCCGGTTTCATGGGCGTTGGCGTTCTGGATGATCAGCCCCAGGACCCGGTCGGGACGGCGCATGGCGATATGAAGGCCGACAGGGGCGCCGAAATCGTGGAGGTAGATAAAGGTCTTTTCCACACCAAGCGCGTCCAGCAGTTGCTCGATCAGGTCGGCAAAGCGTTCGAAGGAGGCGGGTTTGACGACATCGGAAGCGCCGTAGCCGGGCAAGTCCGGAGCGACGATGTGGCAATGGGCCGAGAGGGGCGGGATGATGGGCCGGAACATGCGCGAAGAATTGGGCATGCCATGCATCAGCAAGAGCCCTGGCGCGGTATCATCGCCAGCCAGGGTTACGTGCAGCGACACGCCCTCCACGGTGATGTCCCGCTCGGTAAAGCTCGATGTGCTGGCGCCGGGCATTGCCGCCTCCTCTCCGATAAGCGAAGGGGCAAATGCGGGCGGACGCGATGTGTTCCACGCCGCCCCCGCAGCGGGTCCGGCGTTTGCTGCTCAGAACGGGCCCTGGAGATTGTCGAGGCCATGCCGTTCGCGATCGCGGTCGCGGTTGAAGTCGGGGGCGGAGGGGTCGAAATATTGCCAGCCTTCTTCTTCGTAGCGGGCGCGGCGTTCGGTGATGTCGACCTGTTCGGCCTTGACGAAAATGTCTTCGACAATGCCGGCCTTGCTCTCATCGGTACGGACCGAGACGACGCTGCCGCCGCGGCGCACGCCTTCGGCAAAGACATGGGCATCGTGCTCATGCACGCCCGAGCCGGTAAGGGTGCCGATGACGCCGCCCGTAGCGCCGCCCAGGGCGGCGCCGGCAACGGCGCCAATGGCGGTGGATACCAGCCAGCCGGCGGCAACCACCGGGCCAAGGCCCGGTATGGCGAT
>DATMSY010000028.1:0-20684 GCA_035565135.1 Devosia sp. | reverse complement strand
CCCGCCGCTCTCCCCGCTGCTCCGGACGCGGTCGCGGCCATCGCGTTTGGCCTGATAGAGCGCCGCGTCCGCCCGGCCGATCATGTGTTCGAGATCCTCGCCGGCCCCGCGTTCGACGACGCCGAAGCTGGCGGTGACCTTGAGGCCCAGGGCCCAATCGGCCGGACCTGCGGCCCGGACGGCCTCGGCATAGAGGATGCCGGCCTTGAGGTTGGTGAGGGGCAGCAGCACGGCAAATTCCTCGCCGCCGCGCCGGCCGGCCACCAGCCCCGCCGCACCCATGCCCGTCAACCGACGCGCGAATGCTACGATCACCCGGTCCCCGCTATCGTGGCCATAACGGTCATTGACCCGCTTGAAATGGTCGAGGTCCGCCAGCACCAGAACCAGCGGCTGCTTCACCGCTTCGCATTCAGCCATCAGCCGCGCCGCGTGAAGGTCAAAGCCACGCCGGTTCAACAGGCCCGATAGCGGATCGGTCTGCGATTCCGCCTGCAATTCGCCAATGACATCCAGCGCCACCGCCGTCAGCAGGGTCAGCGCCACCAGCAGCGAATAGGCAATGGTCGCCAGATTGGTCAGCAGCCAATAGGACGAGGTGATGTCGGGCGTTGCGACCCCGCCGGCCTCGAAGAAAATCACGATGAATGGCCGGGCAAGGAAATAGGCCACGCCCATGCCAAGCACCACAAGGATGAGAACATCGATGCGCGCGCGCTGCCGCGACTGGAAAAGGCGGATCGCGGCGATCGCCAGCATGGCGCCAATGCCCCAGGTGACAGCCACCACGCGGGCAACAAAGCTGGGCTGCACCCACATGAACCAGCCCAGCGCCACCGACGCCACAATGGCGCAGGTGAGCAATAACCCGCGAGGAACCGGGCTCCCGGCACGCGTGAGAAGTGCCCCGCACAGCAGGAGCACCGCGATGAGCAGTAACAGATTGGAGCAGAACCGCATAAAGGCGAGGTCCATGCCAAAACTCGTCCCCTGCAGGACGAAACCCGCCGCGACGCAAGCGTAGCAGGTCGCCAGCAGCCCGACATGCCGATTGCCGCGCCGGAACCACCACAGCATGGCAAAGGTCCCCGCCAGGATCACCGCCAGCGTAGGCGTAAGAACCGAAATGAACAGTTCAACGCTCATGCCGCTTCCCCTGTCGGCCTGCTTTCCAGCCAGACCCTAGCGGCACAAACCAAAGCCTTGGTTAAGGCCGGAAAAATGTCATCCGGCAGCGGATTGCTAGCTCAGCCTGCCATCGGCCAACGCCTGCATGATCCAATCGCGATAGCTCTGGTCCCTGTCATTGATTTCGGGAATGACCTTGGAGGCTTCCGACATGAAGAAATAATAGTCGCGACCCATCTCCTGGCCCCGGCGGGTATGCATGTCGAGCGCCACATCGGGAATTTCGGGCAGCCGCTCGCCCAGCTCGGTAACGCGCCTCGCCCAATTGACCATATCGTCGCTGGTCCGGTCCTTCTTGCTGGTCGACAGCACGCGAATGGCATGGGCGGCAAACAGGAACCGGTCGCCCATGGGGCGCGGATAGCGCTTATGCTGCTGGTAGAGCGTTTCCACCAATATGGGCGCATCGGCATTGCCTAGCCCGATATCCTCCACAGCCATGACGCAGAGCCGCGACCACAGCACTTCCTCCAGTTCGGGGCTGGTGACGAACATTTCCCAGCCCAGCAACAGCACATTCTCGGTCATGCCGCGGCGCATGCATTTCTGCAGGGCCGAAATCACCTCGTCGGCGGCAAAGCCATGTTCGGTTGTCGTTCTCTGCCAGGGATCGGCCGGCTGCTGCACTTTGACCATTTTGGGGAAGGCTCCTTGAAAGACAGGCGAACTTAGCCGGGACAACGGCCCCGCGCCAATCGCCATTCAAGGTCGAGATATGCCGATCGCCGAGCCGGGCTAGCTATTGGCCGCTTTCATGTCTTCATCCACCACGAGCCGCTCCTCGCGCCCCGCCATGTCGCGGCCGGTCAGCAATATGCGCGAGCCCGCGGCAATGCGCGGATAGGGCATCGCGGTCACGGGGACCAGCCGAACCTGGAAATTCTGATAATCCTCCGTTTCGAGGACGATCTCCATCGCCTGCGCTTCTGACACTGTCGGCTTCTCCTGTGCCAGGCGGCACGCTATCGGGGACGACACAATACAACGCCCGGATTGCCGGAACATTGCGTATCCCGGCTCGCGCTGTAACGCCCGCGTAATGTTTAGCTGGGCATTAATGGCGCATCGGGTCACGTGACCGGATCGCCGATCATCACAGGATTGACCGATTGGGCGTTCTTGCCGACGCAGCCATTTGGCGCGTCCGCGTCCCTGGCCGCGGAAATCATCGGAGTTTTGTATGCGTCTTCATAATCATCTGATGGTCGCCGTCGCTATCGGCGCCGTCTTTGCCGGTCCGGCGCGCGCGGGCGATTTCGACCTCTATGGCACTGCGCCCGCGCAATTCGTGCCGATCGAGCCGGAATCGGACTTCGTGGTCATCCTTGGCCTCGGCGTCGGCGCGACCTCGGCCTATGAGGGGGCATCGGACTACAAGATGACCTTCAAGCCCATCATCGACGTCGAACGCCTCCGCTGGGGCTGGATCGATATCGGCGGCGAAAAAGATCGCGGCGGCTTCGGCTTCTCCCCCTCCGTCAGCTATGAGGGCAAGCGCGTCAGCGCCGATCATGCGGCCCTCAACGGCCTCGATGATGTCGAGGCCACCTACGCCCTGGGCGGCCGGATCGGTTATGAGATCGTCCTCAGCGACGCGATCAGCGCCGAAATCTACGGCGCTGCCCGCTACGCCTTTGGCGGCGCCCGCGGCCTTATCGGCGAAGCCGGTGTCGACATCACGGCCAAGCTCACCCCGCAATTGGAGATTGTCGGCGGCCCCGTCGTGAGCTTTGCGTCCGAAGATTACATGGATACCTATTTCGGCGTCACCAACGCGGAATCGGTCGCCACGGGCGGCCGTCTCGGCGCCTATGACCCGAGCGGCGGCCTCAAATCCGCCGGCCTGCAGATCGAAGCCCGCTACGAATTCATTCCCGACACTTTCGTGACGGTCAACGCCGCCTATACCACCTATCTCGGCGACGCCCGGGAATCGCCGATCGTCAAATCGGGCTCCGAACACAATTTCACCGTCGGGCTGGGCCTCGCCCGCCGCTTCTCTTTCTAGAGCATATCGGCGTCACCTTTGCCCGGGTTCCTGCTGCCGCATTTCGGCAGGCCCGGGTTCCGCCTTTACCGGAGGGGAGTTCCGTTTCCATATTAGCGCAGCACCATCGCCCGGAACCATCATGCGCATATTGCTCGTCGAAGACGAAACGGACATGGCCCGCGCGCTGATCGCGGCGCTCAACCGGCAGGATATCGTGGTCGATCACGCCGCCACGCTTGATATCGCCCACGAGGCCGCCCTCAACGACGTCTATGACGTGGCTCTGCTCGATCGCAAATTGCCCGATGGCGATGGGCTCTCCCTGGTCCCCACCCTGCGCAGCGTACAGCCAGGCCTGCCCATCATCGTGCTCTCCGCGCTCAATTCGCCCGACCATCGCGTGGCCGGCCTCGACGTCGGAGCCGATGACTATCTCTCCAAGCCCTTTTCGACCGATGAACTGCTGGCGCGCATCCGCGCCATCCTGCGTCGGCCCGCCCGGCTGGGCGAGTCTTTCGTGACCCTGGGCAAGCTCAGGTTCAACCTCACCCTGCGCTCCGCCGAGGTCGATGGCGTTCCGCTCGATCTGACACGCCGCGAAATATTGGCACTGGAAGTGCTGATGCGCCGGGCCGGCCGCACCGTCTCGCGCGCTGTGCTGGAACAGGCGGTCTATGGCTTTGACGACGAAATCGCCTCCAATGCGCTGGATGCCCACATTTCCCGCCTGCGCGGAAAACTGGCGCCCGCCGCCGTCCAGATCCACGCCATTCGCGGGCTTGGCTATGTCATCCAGGCCGCCTCATGAGCAGGTTGCGGTCCCTGCGCGGGGTGCTGACCCGCAACATGATCATATTGCAGGCCATCGTGGTCTTCGCCCTGCCGCCGGTGGCGGCAATTCCCATCGTCAAGCTGATCGCCGACGAACAGGGCCTTGATGAAGGGGTCATCCAGACCATTGCCAGTGCCGTGCGCCGCGCGCCGGACGGCACCCTGCAACTGGCCGACAGCCCGCCTTTGGCCGATCTGCGGTCGAACTATCCCCATTTCTGGTTTTTCGCCACCGACGGCAAGGCCAATAGCGTCAATGCCGGCAATGTGCCGGTGGAAACCGACGGGCTGGTCGAAAATCTCAGCCGCGTCAATTCAGCCAATGTTTCCGATATCGGTTCGGCCGAAACGCCCGTCGCCATCATCCGCCGCCACGACAGCGAGGCCGGCACGCTCTGGATCATCACCGGCGGTGGTCCACCCGTCGGGCTCAATGTGCTGATCGAAGCCTTTTCCAGTCCGATCTTCGGCGCACTGCTGCTGCTATTGACGGCGGCCTCCCTGCTGGTCATCCCGCGCTTCGTCAAGCACCAGCTCAAGGGGCTGGATGATCTCTCCGCCGAGGCCGACAGGATCGACGTCAACCAGCGCGGCACGCGATTGTCGTCGGGTCAGGTCCCCAGCGAATTGCAGCCGCTGCTACGCGCGGTCAACGCGGCCTTCCAGCGGCTCGACGATGGCATAGACCGCCAGCATCGCTTCATGGCCGATGCCGCCCATGAGTTGCGCACGCCCATCGCCATCCTGCAGGTCAATCTGGAAATGCTGCCGGAAACCGCCGACAAGCAACGGCTCCTGGTCAATGTGGCCAGGCTCTCCAGCATGGCCGATCAATTGCTCGACCTGCAGCGCATGAGCCTGACGCCGACCCCGTTCGAGCGCCTCGACCTGGTGGAGCTTGCAGCCAGGGTTACCGCCGATGTCGCCCCGCTGGCCACCGCTGCCGGCGACGAAGTCAGCTTCCAGACCGGGGCCGAGGCCATCCATGTCATGGGCGATCGCGACGCTCTTTCCCGTGCATTGGCCAATCTCATCCAGAACGCCATCATGCATGGCGGCGACAATGCCAGGATCCGGGTCGAGGTCCGCGCCGATGGCCGGCTGCAGGTCGCCGATTCCGGCCCCGGCATCGATCGCGCCGATCGCGAGGAAATCTTCGAGCCCTTCCACCGCGTCGTGCCCCGCCAGCATGGCGCGGGCCTGGGCCTCTCCATCGTCACCGATATCGTGCGCCACCACCATGGCACACTGACCCTGTCCGACGCCCCCGAAGGCGGCGCCCTCTTCGAAATATCGCTGCCGGTGGTCTAGAATATTTCCGCGCCGTCCCAAGGAATGCGTCGTGGCCGCCGTCTCATGGTGGAAAGTCTCCAACGACATGAGAAGGAAACGGCTATGAGCAATTGCAAGTCGGTGCGCGTCACCCGGGCGCAGCGTCATTTGGGAGCGCCGCTCCTCTGGCCCGTGCTGGCCGGGATAACCATTGCCATCAGCGCGCCGGTCGGCCTGGCCCTGGCGCAGGACGGCGACACTTATCGCATCGAGGCGGTGACGCTGTCCTCGGGTGGTCTGGCCGAAATCCGGCGCAGCATTACCCTCGAGGAGGCCAGCGCGCTCGGCTTTGACGTGCCGCTCGATCAGGTCGATGACATTCTCAAGAGCCTGCTGGTCTATGACCCGGCCGGCGGCGTTGCTGCCATTACCCTCGATGGCCCCTCTCTGGTCGAAGAAACCTTCCGCGGCCTGCCGTTCACGCCGCAGGATCTGGCTGCATTGCCGCGCCTGCTCGATACGCTTCAGGGCGTGCCGGTCCGCGTGTCTTCCGCTGGCCGCACGGTGGAAGGCAGGGTGCTCGGGGTCGATACCACCGCTCCCGCCGAGAGCGACAAGGAAGAGCCTGCGCCGCTACTGTCCATTCTCACCGAACAGGGCCAATTGGCCACCATCCGGCTGCGCGCCGATGCCGAGCTCGACATTCTCGATCCCGCCATGCGCGAAAGCCTGCGCCAAGCTGTCCTGGTCAGCGGCCAAGGGCGCGTCGCGGGCATGCGAAATATCCAGATCGGGCTCGAAGGCACCGGCCCCCGCGAGGTGCGGCTGGATTACGTCGTCCCCGCCCCCGTCTGGAAAACCGCCTATCGCCTGATCCTCGATGCGGAAGGCCAGGCCCGGCTCCAGGCCTGGGCCATTATCGAAAACGCCTCGGGCGATGATTGGTCCGATGTCCAGGTCACCCTGTCGTCGGGCGCGCCAGTGACGCTGGCCCAACGCCTCTACCAGCGCTATTGGCACCAGCGCCCCGAAGTGCCGGTTTTCGCCCAGACCATTGCGGCGACCGATCCGGACCTCTATCGGGAGACCGGCGTCGAAGGAAAGCTCAATATCGGCGCGGCGGAAGTGGCCATGTACGACGCCATGCGGCTGGGCAATGTGCCGGCCATTGACGCCGCTCCGGCGCCGCGCCCGCCATCTCCGCCGATGGCCGCAGCTGCGGCTACCGAAGGAGCAAATGCGGCGACTTACCTGCTGCCCATGCCGGTCGATCTCGCCGCCGGCCAGACCATGTCCATCCCCTTCATCGATGCCGAACTCACCGCCGAGCGGATTTCCCTGTTCCAGCCCGAGCGCGGCGAGGTGAACCCGATCGCCACGCTGCGCTTGGACAATACCACCGGCGCCAGCCTGCCGCCCGGTCTCGTCACCGTCTATGCGCCGCAGGAAGAAGGCTATGCCGGCGATGCGCAACTGGCCAATGTGCCTGATGGCGAGACCCGCATGATCAGCTTTGCCGCCGATCGCAAGGTGGAGGTCACCACCCAATACGGCGACAGCAAGACGGCCTATCGCGCAACCCTGGCGGATGGCGTACTGCGCGTGACCAGCGTCACCCGCACCGACACGACCTATGCCATTACCGGCGCCCAGGACGCTCCGCGTACTGTGGTGATCGAGCATCCGCGCCAATCGGGATGGACCCTGTCCTCCGATGCCCTCCAGTCAACCACGCCCACCCATTATCGCCTGCAGGCCAAGCTGGCGGCCGGCGGCACGGCAAAGGTCGTTGCCAGCGTCGAGCGCACCGAATTGCAAACCATCGCGCTGGTCGATTCCGATGCCGATACCCTGCTCTATTGGGTCGGCCAGCTCGATGACCCGGCCACCAATACAATCCTGACCGAGCTGGCCGCGGCCCGACAGGACATTGCCCGCGCCCAGACCGCACTGGCCTCCCTGGAGCAGGATATCGGCCAGGCCAGCGACAGCCAGGCCCGCATCCGCGAAAACCTCGCCGCCGTCCCCGCCGACTCTTCCCTCGCCGGGCGCTATCTCGAAATGCTCGAAGCCGAGGAGAACCGCATCGCCGATCTCGGCACCCGCCGCCAGACCGCCGAACAGGCGCTCAAGGCCCTCACCGAGGCCTTCAGCGAAAAGGTCGGCGCGCTGTAATACAAAACGGGCGCGGAGATAGCTTCTCCGTGCCCGCCTCTTATTCTCAACGCCCTTCCGCTCGCAGCCCCTCGGCCAGATGACGGCAGGCTCTGACGGTCATGGCCATGATGGTCAGCGTCGTGCCGGATACCCCGCTGCCGGCAAAGGCGCTGGCGTCGGTGATCAGCAGATTGGGCAAGTCCCAGCTCTGGTTCCAGCCATTGAGCACCGACGATTTGGGATCATTGCCCATGCGCGCGCCGCCCGCTTCGTGAATGGCCGCGCCCATCACCATGGTGCGCGCGAACATTTTGCGGAAGATCAGCCGGCTGATGGGATCGGCATCGGGATAGGCGCCGCGTCCCCTTTCCTCCAGCCCCAGGGGCGAGCCGATATAATCGATCTCGCCACCGGCATGTTCGACGGTTTCCGCGATAGCCTCGATCTGCTCCTGCAGCGTCTGGCGATCACGGGCGCCGATCTTGCACCGGATATGAGGCACGGCAATGCCCCAGGCGTCGCGGCGCTTGGGGTCGAGGGTAATGCGGTTGTCGGGGTCGGCCTCCATGGCGCCATAGCCGAAAAAGCTGAAACGGGCATTGGCGTCATCGGGCGTGCTGTAGCGGCCGATACTGCCTTGGAAGGCGAAGTCGGAGGCGGCGGAATGACCATCGCCTGCAATGAAGCGCGGCATATAGATGCCGCCCGAAGGACCGTAGAAGGGGTCTGGCGGAGCGCTGTCCGCGCTGGCCCAGCCCTTTGCCTTGCTATAGGTGCCCGACACCACGCAAGGCAGCTGATCGACGAAATACCGCCCCAACGTGCCCGAGCTATTGCCCAGTCCTTCCGGGTGGTGCGAATTGGCCGAATTGAGCATCAGGCGCACGCTCTCGATAGGCGATGCGCACACAATGACCGACCGCGCCGCAATGCGCGACGTCTGCCGGGTCAGCCGATCGATGATCTCCACGCCCGTGGCGCGGCGCCCCGTCTCATCGGTGAGGATCTTGCTCACAATGCTGTTGTAGCGGATATCGAGCCGCCCGCTGGCAATGGCCTCGCGCATCGGCCGCAGAACCCGGCTCGGTTCGGGGCCGATATAGCGCCAGGTCACGACTTTCCGCTCGGGCCACTGGCTTTCGACATCGGACTTGAAGACCCGCTCGGCCGCCGTCATCTCGGCGCGATGGCCATAAATGCTGTCGGGCAGCGTGGGCACATCGTCCTGTTCGCCATAAAGCGCCAGGCTGCGCTCCACCTCTTCGTAATAGGGCACGAGCTCGTCATAGCCGATGGGCCAGTCGACCCCGCTTCCGGTGCGGCTATGCATTTTGAAATCGTCATCGGTCCAGCGCAGCAGCACACGCCCGAAAACATGGGTGCGTCCTCCCGCCTGGCGGCTCCGGATCCACACGAATGGCGCGTCTGCGGGCGTCGTATAGGGCAGCTGGCGGTCGTTGACGAAGAGATGGCGCTGCCGTGCATCGAAAAACGCGGCGCGCGCCTGGATGCCTTGTCCGCCGATAAAGGCCTTGGCGCGCTGCCAAAGATTGATGTCGCTCTGCCGGCGCACCGAGGACGGGTTGAAGTCGCCTATGCCGATTTCCGGGCCGGCCTCGAGCTGCACGACCCGCAACCCCTGGGCCGTCAGCTCCTGGGCCGCAAACATGCCGGATGCGCCCGACCCAACGATCAGGGCATCATAAAGTGTTTCCGGCATAGTCGCTCCATGGGTTGGTAGGGTTGGGGCGGCTCTACGACGCCCGGATAATCTTGAAAGGGGTCTAGGCGTCAGCCACGCTCTGGCGCAAAACCAGCTGGCAGGGCACTTCGATGCGCTCGTCGGGCGCAATGGTTTCGCCCTCCACCATGCGGATGAGCAGATCGGCGGCGTGCTGGCCCAGTTCGGTGGTCAATTGCTGGATCGTGGACAGGCTGGGGACCATGAAAGCGCCCACCGGTGCGCCGTCAAAGCCGATGACCGAGACATCGGCGGGCACATTGAGCCCGGCATCGGTCACCGTCTTGATGAAGCCGATGGCCGTGTCGTCATTGGCGCAAACGACCGCCGTGGCGCGCCGTTCATCGGCGCTGTTGAGATAATCCTGCGCCGCCCGGACGCCGCCGGCGAAATTGAAGTCGCCGCGCAGCTCCCGCAGATCGCCGGCCGGCACGCCCAAAGCGGCCAACGTTTCGCGCACGCCCCTGACGCGCTGCAGCTCGTGATAATTGTCCGCCCGCCCCCCGACATAGACAAATTTTCGATGTCCCATATCCGCCAGCGCCCGCACCGCCTCGGAGATGGCGGCAAAGTCATTGCTGACGACGCTGGGAATGCCCTCGGGGCTTTGATCGAAATGCAGCGACACCACCGGCAGGCCGGCATCGGCCAGCGATAATCCGCCGGCTTTGGGCGGCAGCGTCGCCATCAGGATCACTCCGCAAATGGTCCCGCCAAGCGCGGTAGTAATGATGTGCTCGTCAGTCCAGGCCTCGCGCGACACATTGGCGATCAACAGGTGATAGCCCCGTTCCGTCAGGGTCCTGGCGACCGATTCCAGACCTTCGAGAACGGTTTGCGACGCGCCGATATAAAGGGTTTCGGGCAACACGATCATCACGGTGCGCGTCTGCCCCACGCGCAGGCTGCGCGCCGTCTGGTTGACGGTATAGCCGAGCTTGCGCGCCGCGGCCTCCACCTTGAGCCGCGTCGGTTCGGCGATCCGGCCGGGCTTGGTCAGCGCGCGGCTGACCGTCGAAGTCGCCACACCGGCTTCGCGCGCCACATCCGCTATGGACGGCCCCGGCGAGCGATCGTCGCTTCTTGCCATTATGAACTCCTCTCCCCCGTAAGACTGCCGGCGGTTTAGCCTAATTTGGAGGCAGCAACCACTCTTGCGCACCAAATCGGCATATGCCATGAATAGCGCGTTGGCAATCGATTGCCAAGTCGAAATGGTCTAGCCGGTGCTGGAGGGAAGCCGCGTTCGGACAGACCACGAATGTCGCCATTCATTGGTCAATCCCGGAGGACCGACCGCCATGAAACACTTTGTTCAAGCAGCCATTCTGCTGACTGCCACCGCTTTTGCGACGCAGATGACGCTCGCCCAGAGCGCCATTGACGACGCGCCCGCCACCGGCGCCTTGCAGGTGTGGATCGGCGGCGCCGAGGGCGAAAAGCTGCCCGCCTTCCTGAAGGACTTCGAGGCAGCCAATCCAGATCTCAAGATCGAAGTCACCCAGATTCCGTCCGACCAGTTCGACACCAAGCTGCTGACCGCGATTGCCGCCGGCACCGTGCCCGATCTCGTGCGGCTCTATTCGCAAAGCCAGGCCGGCCTGATGGCCACCGGCGCTTTCGCCGAAGTCCCCGCGGGGCTGGTCGATCCCGACGCCTTCTTCGCCAATACCTATGGCACCAATGTCAAGGATGGGGTGGCCTACGGCGTGCCGTGGGACGCCTATGCCACCATTTTCCAATATCGCAAGGACCTGGCCGAGAAAGCCGGCCTCGAAGCACCCAAGACCTGGGACGAACTCAAGACCTTTGCCGCAACCCTCAAAGCGCAGGGCGTGCAATGGCCGATCTCGCTCGATGTCGGCTATGACATCTACAACGCCCAGGGCCTCAACGAATTCGTCCACCAGAATGGCGGCAGCTTCATCAGCGCCGACGGCACCAGCTGGACCATCAATTCCCCCGAAAACGTCGCGGCCCTCGATTATTGGGGTTCGCTGATCTCGGAAGGCTTTGCCTCCCCCGACGGCCCCAAATTCCTCGATACGGTGCCCTGGTTCACCTCGGGCCAGATTGCCGCCAAGGATAACGGTCCCTGGCTCGAACAATGGCTGGCCCAGGCCAATGGCGCCGATTGGGTGAAGGACCATCTGGCCACCGCCCAGGTCCCCGCTGGTCCGGCCGGCAGCTTCTCGGCCCTCGGCTCGGGCAGCATTGCCGTGCTCAAGGACGCCAAGAATCCCGATGCCGCCTGGAAGCTGGCGCGCTACCTGACCCTGCCGGAAACCCAGATCGCCTGGTACAAGGCCTTTGGCTCCCTGCCCGCCGTCAAGGCCGCATGGGACGATCCGGCCATCGCCTCCAATCCCCTGCTCGACGCCGAACGCCAGGCGCTCCAGACCGCCGTCGATATCCCCCAGGTCTCCACCTGGCCCCAGATCGGCACCTATCTCGGCCAGCAGATGGAGCTGGTCGCCCGCGGTCAGGCCAGCGCCCAGGACGTTCTCGACGACGTCCAGAGCTTTGCCGAAGGCGTCGGCCTCGGCAACTGACAGCCTCCACGGCCCCGGGGGCATCGCACCCCGGGGCCAGCTTTAGCCCCAAGCCTGGAGCATTGCCGTGTCCCCCATTGCATCCTGGATGCAGAAGCCGAGCCGCCTGCGCGCGACCACGGCCTGGCTGTTCATCGCCCCCTTCATGGCGATCTTTCTGGTCTTCACCGCCGTGCCCGCAATTTTGGCGCTGATCTATAGCTTCACCGATATCGGGGTCGCCAATATCAGACGCCCCCTCGAAGTCGACTTCGTCGGCGTCCAGACCTTTGCGCGCGTCCTGACCAATCCAGGCTTTCTCAAATCGGTCTGGACCACCGCGCTCTTCGTGCTGATCGGCGTGCCCCTCACCATGCTGATCGGGCTGGCGCTGGCCATCGGGCTCAACAATGGGATTACCAAGCTGCGCGCCGCCTATCGCGCCGCCTTCTACCTGCCCGTGATCACCAATATCGTGGCCGCCGCCGTGATCTGGCAATATGCCTTCACCCTGAGCGGCCCGGTTAATTCCTTCCTCGCCTCAATCGGCACGGCCGGCCCCAATTGGCTGGGCGACCCCAAAATGGCCATGCCCACCGTCATCATGCTGGCGGTCTGGCGCAATGTCGGCACCTGCATGGTGCTGTTCCTCGCCGGCCTGCAAGCCATCCCCCTCGATGTCTACGAAGCCGCCAAGATCGACGGCGCTTCCGCCTGGCGGCGCTTTACCGCCATGACCCTGCCCCTACTCAAGCCCGCGACGCTGCTCGTCACCGTGCTGATGACAGTCTCCTTCATGAACATTTTCGACGAACCCTACCTGCTGACCAAGGGCGGGCCGCTGAGCTCCACCAAATCGGTCGCCCTCTGGGTCTACGAGCAGTTTGGCCAGGGCAACATCGCCCCGGCCATGGCCGGCTCCTATGTGATGCTCGCCATCGTCGTGGTGCTGGGCGTCCTGCAACTGCGCCTCCTGCGAGCCCGCTGATGAACAAGCTCCATCCCGCCATCACCGCCCTTCTTTATGGCCTGCTCACCCTTGGCGCGGCCATTGCCCTCTTGCCCTTTGCCTGGGTGCTGTTCGGGGCCTTCAAGACCCAGGCCGAAATCATGTCGGCGCCCGGCGCCTGGCTGCCGCACAGTTTTGCCAATGTCAGCAATTTCGTCGCCCTCTTCGCCGAACGCATGTTCGGCCGCTACATGCTCAATTCGCTGATCGTCTCCGCCGCCACCGTCATCACCAATGTGCTCTTTGCCACCATGGCGGGCTATGCGCTGGCCAAGCTCGAATTCCCCGGCCATAAACTGGTCTTCGGCTGCGTGCTGGCGGCGATGATGGTGCCCTATATCGCGCTCTTCGTGCCGCAATTCTTCATCATCGTGCAGATGGGCCTGGTCAATACGCTCACCGCCGTCGTGCTGCCCATGGCGGTCATGCCCATCGGCGTCTTCATCATGCGCCAATTCGCCGATTCCGTTCCCGACGAACTGCTCGAGGCCGCTAGGCTCGACGGCGCCGGCGAATTCGCCATCTTCTTCAGGATCTTCCTGCCCTTGGTCGGCCCGGCCATTGCCACCGTGGCCATCATCACCTTCCTCAATTCCTGGAACTACTTCCTCTGGCCGCTCATCGTCGCCCAGGACCAGGACACCTATACCCTACCGGTCGGACTGGCTGTTGCCTCCCAAGGCGCCAAATCGACCGATTATGGCCTGCTGCTGGCCGGCGCCATCGTGGTGCTGCTGCCAGTGCTGATCCTTTTCCTCTTCCTCCAGAAATACTTCGTCCAGGGCATTGCCGGCACCGGCATCAAATAAACGCCCACAATTTCAAGGATTTTTGAAAATGGCATTCACCATCGCCACCGACATCATCACCTTTTACGATCCCGCTTTCTGGGGCCTGCAAACCTTCGATGACGTACTGGCCTGGGGCGCAGCCAATCCGCGCCAATTCTGGGACAAGGTGTTGAAGACGCTCGGCGGCACAGGCGTCACCGGCCTCGAACTAACCTTCGGGCCGGGCAGTATCGAAACCGCCCTCGCGGCCTATGGCACCCCCCAGGCCTTCAAGGCCGCGCTGGACGCCGCCGGCATCACCGTCGTCAGTGCCTTCGTGGCTGACGGCCCCAAATGGGATGGCGATGCGACCCTCGCCGCCATCGTCGCCGATGCCGAACGCCGCGCCGATTTCCTGGCCCAGCTTGGCGCCGGCCTGCTGGTTGCCGGCCTGCCCATGCGCAAAACCTTCGGCGAACAGCCGCCCGTCTTCGTTGATCTCAAATATATGGAACGCATGGCCGATATCGCCCATGCCGTGGGCGACGCCGTCAGCCGGCAGGGCATCAAGCTGGCGCTGCACACCGAATCCAACAGCACCCTCTGGTACGAACGCGACATCGACCTGCTTATGTCCCTGACCGACCCGCGCTATGTCTGGCTTTGCCCGGATTCCTGCCACATCGCGCTGGGCGGCGGCGATCCGGTACGGGTGGCGCAACGCTATGGCCAGCGCATCGCCCTGGCCCATTGGAAAGATGCGCTCGGCCCCATCGAGCGTCACCTGGTCATCGACGCCACCATCTATGACCAGCAGCAGCGCTACATGACCGATTTCGGCAAGGGCATTATCGACTGGGCCGGCTGGTCCGCCGCCATGCAGCACACCCCCGGAAGCAACATCGCCCTCATCGAACTCGACGTAGCCCCCGACCCCGTCGCCGCCTTGCGCGAAGGCCTGGCAGTGGTCTCCCGCTACCGCTCGTGATCGATTTCACACAAGGCGCTTGCCCCCGGCATCGATAATCACCTCGCCATCTTCCTTGGTGAACGGCCCGATGTCGGGGTTTTCCAGAATATCGAGCACCATCTCGGACGGCCGGCAGAGGCGCGTCCCGATCGGCGTCTCGACAAAAGGTCGGTTGAGCAGGATCGGATGCTGTTCGATCGCGTCGAGCAAGGCGTCGTCCGAAAGAGAGACATCAGCAAGCCCGAGTGCATCATACGGCGTGTCTTTCCGTCGAAGAGCCTCACGCAGCGTGATCCCGGCCGCCGACACCAGCGCGACTACGCGGTCCCGGCTCGGCGGCGTCTTGAGATATTCGATCACGACCGGCTCGACGCCGCTCTGCCGGATCATGGCCAGGGTATTGCGGGAGGTCCCGCATTCGGGGTTGTGATAGATGGTGACGCTCATGATTGGTCTTCCGGGTTGATGGGGAGGTCGCCGCCAACCGGCACGCGAAGAAGCCAGGACATCAATGCCAATGCGACAAGCGCACCGGCCAGTTGGGCAAGGACAAATCCCGGCAGATCGAGCGGCCGAATGCCGGCAAAGGTGTCGGTGAACGATCGCGCGATCGCGACGGCCGGATTGGCGAAGGATGTGGACGCCGTGAACCAATAGGCCGCGGTGATGTAGAGCCCCACCAGCATCGGCACCGCCTTCCGCTCGAAGCGGATGCCGGCCAGGATAACGGCGACGAGCCCGAATGCAGCAATGCCTTCGGAAAACCATTGCGCGCCGCCGGTCCTGACCGTGCTGGCCACCTGGAGCAAAGGCCGTGCGAACATGGCGTGGGCGGCAATCGCCCCCAATATGCCGCCGACAACCTGTACGAGCGCGTAAAGCCCCGCCTCCTGCGCGGGCAATTGCCGGCGCAGGGCAAAGACCAGCGACACAGCCGGATTGAAATGAGCACCCGAAATCGGCCCAAGCGTGCTGATCAACACGACGAGAATGGCGCCGGTGGCGATAGTATTGGCGAGCAGCGCCAGCGCGACATCGCTGGTCAGGGTTTCGGCCATAATGCCGGAACCGACCACTGTCGCAACCAGCATCCCGGTGCCGAGCGCCTCGGCGGTCAAGCGGCGGGACAGATCGATCATGCCGCCCCGGCAGAGGCTTTGGCGGGAGTGCAGCAGTCGGAAACGACCGCGGCAGCGGGCAGACACACTTCCGGATGCCCCGAGCAGCAATCGCGCATGAGGAATTCCACGAGCCCCGACAGGCCCTCGAAATTGGCGCTGTAGATGATCGAACGGCTTTCGCGGCGGGACTGGATCAGGCCTGCTCGCTCAAGATGGGCAAGGTGGAACGACGCGCTCGACGAGGAGGCATCGACCGCTTCCCCAATGGCCCCAGCCGCCATGCCCTCGGGACCGGCCTGCACCAGAATACGCACCATTTTCAGCCGCGTCTCCTGGCTCAAGGCGCCAAACGCATTGAGGGCCTGTGGTTCCTCGAGTTTCATCTCAATATCTCAATGAATATTGAAATAATGAATAGCCCAACATGAACGCGGAAGCAACTGTCCGCAGCGGCGAGGCCCTCAGTCCGATGAAGCGGCGCCACTGATCGCGGCTGTCCGTCCTATATCAGACCAGCGCGATATCAGTACGAACAGCGCCGCAGCGCCCGCCGCAAACATGCCCAGCCGGAGCGACTGGCTGGCAATGGCTCCCTCGTCGACAAACCAGAAGTCCGGCAGCAGCCAATAGGCGGCGAGCTGATAGAGCGTGGCCAGGCCGAAAAAGCTCAGCACCGCACGTCGATCCAGCCAGAGAGCGCAGATGCACAAACCGGCGAAGAACCAGCCATGCATGTTCTGGTAAAGCTCCAGATCGCCCGGGGAGAGCGGCAGGACAGTCATGGTCAACAAGGCAATCTGGGCGGCCAGCGCCATGCTGGAAACCACCGGCAGGCCATCGCCGCCCTGCCGCCAGCGCCAGTAGAGACTAGGCAGGGTCGCCAGGATGGCGCCACCGGCCAATATGAACAGGGAAGGTAGCGGGCCGTTCAGCGCCGCATTGAGGCCCGCCAGGAGCCCGGCATTGATCCAGAGCAGGATAACGAAAGCGCCGCCAACTTGCCGTCGTCGAGACGCCACTTCGGTCATGTTCAAACTCATGCAGGTCCCCCCAAGAACCGGATGCAATCATGCAGAACGAGCGGATGAATACTTGCTATAGAGGCGGCGTGGACAGGCAACTAAAGACGGTCACCAGGGCCGCACGAGAAGTCTGATTGGTCTTTCTGCGTACAAGTTGGATACGTATTGCCCAATCCGTGGAAAATTGACTAATAAACTCCGCTATTATCCTTTATTTTTCTTACCGAGCTTCTGGGAGCCAGCCTTTAGGCGGTCGCCCCAGAACGTCAGGTGCCCGTCACCCCACGGATGATTTCTCGAATGCAATCATGCCATCCGAGACGCCAATCGCTTGCCATTTGCTCTTTCGAAGCAGGGACTGGGCCGGCGTGTTGCGCGGATTAACAAAAGCTGTCCACTTGACCGCTGGTGGATGCCCAGGCCAGGCCGTGACAAGTTCCAACACCTGCATACCCACCCCTTGGCCACGCATGGAGGGAGCCACGGCGATATCGGTAATGTAGTGGGATTGGTCTTGATCGAGGCCCCAGGCGCATCCGATTAGAGCGACGGGCTTGTCGTCGCGCATGGCGACCAGCTGTACGCCATTGCGTTCGGTAAGGACGGCATCGAGCCAATCGGTGTCCATTGGCCCAAGCTCGCGATTCAGGATGGCATCCTGAAACCAATCCAGAACCCAGGGCCAGTCATCAAGCGAGAATTCGCGCAACTCCATGCGCTTACCCTATATCGGGCCGGAAAGCCTGACCACCAAAAGGAAAAGCCCAGCGAACTCACTGAGTTCACTGGGCTTTTTTGGTTGCGGGAGCAGGATTTGAACCTGCGACCTTCAGGTTATGAGCCTGACGAGCTACCGGGCTGCTCCATCCCGCGTCAAAACGTTGATAACAATGCCGGCTGGCTTTGGTCATCACGGCGACCGTGGTCGCGACGTGAGGCGTATATAGGGGGTGAATCGGCTGAGCTCAACCCCAAAACGACCCTGCGTGACGCTTTTTTGACATCCCCGCCGGCCAACCCGGCTTGTGCCCGCGGCCGTGGCGTTTTATCCGCTAGGACCCGCCTTTCATCACATTCCCGCCATCTGGATTTTACCCATGAAATTGAAGCCCTTGGGCCGCACCGGCCGGCTCGTCACCGAAATCTGCCTCGGCACCATGACCTGGGGCAGCCAGAACAGCGAGGCCGAGGGCCATGCCCAGATCGATCTGGCGCTCGAGGCCGGCGTCAATTTCATGGATACCGCCGAACTCTATGCCGTGCCCGGCAGCGCCGAGACCTCCGGCCGCACCGAGGAAATCATCGGCAATTGGTTTGCCCTGACCGGCAAGCGCGACCAATGGCTGCTCGCCTCCAAGATCGGCGGCGGCGGCAATCGCCATATCCGCAAAGGCGCCCGCCCCGATGGCGCCTCGATCCGCATCGCGCTCGAACAAAGCCTCAAGCGCCTCAAGACCGACCGCATCGATCTCTACCAGATCCACTGGGCCTCGCGTGGCAGCTACAATTTCGACGGCTCCTGGACCTATGCGCCCCATAATCAGGACACCGCCGACGTTCTCGACAATATCGCGGACATGCTCGAAACCCTGGGCGCCCTGGTCAAGGAGGGCAAACTGCTCCATGCCGGCGTGTCCAACGAAACCACCTGGGGCATCAGCCAATGGCTGGCCATCGCCGAAGCGCGCAACCTGCCGCGCCTCGTCTCGGTGCAGAACGAATATAATCTGCTCCGCCGCCATTTCGATCTCGACCTGGCCGAACTGAGCCACCACGAACAGGTGGGGCTCCTGGCCTATTCCCCGCTCGCGGGCGGGCTATTGACGGGCAAATATTCCGACGGCGCCATTCCTCCCGGCAGCCGCGCCGACTACCAGAAAGGCTTCTGGCGCCTCAATGCCTATTCGGAAGCCGCCGCCAAGGATTATGTCGGCCTGGCCCGAGCCCATGGGCTCGATCCCGCCCAGATGGCCATCGCCTTCGCGCTCACCCGCCCCTTCATGACCTCGGTCATCATCGGCGCCACCAGCACGACCCAGCTCGCCAATTCCCTCGGCGCCGCCAACCTGGTGCTCTCGCCCGAAATCCTCACCGAAATCGAAGCCATCCACCGCCGCTGGCCCCGCACCATCTGATGGCAAAAAAGGCGGCGGGTGATCCCGTCGCCTTTTTTCTCCGACGCGGTATAACAGGGGCAAATCCGCTGTGAGGGCCACAACCTTGTCGATCACCCTGATCTCCACGATCCTGCCCCTCTTTTGCTATTTCGCCTATAATATCATCGTGCCCTGGATCGAACGGCGCCGCCCTTCGCTCTCAGTCATCATGAACATGCAGCGCCGCCGCTGGGTCGCCAATGCCGCCAAGCGCGAAACCCCGTTCGACGCAATCCTGTCGGGCAATATCATGCAGTCGGTGAGCTTTCTGGCCTCCACGGCCGTGCTGCTCGTGCTGGCGGTCTTTGCCGTGTTCGGGCAATTGCCGACCCTGATGGAAGCGCTGGACTCGCTCTCGCTCGACCGCGCCTATTCGGTAGCCGATGTGCAGATCCATCTCGTGGTCATGCTGGCGCTGTTCGTACTGGCCTTTTTCGCCTTCACCCTGTCGCTGCGCCAGTTCAATCATTTCTGCATCATGCTGGGCGCGCTCGACCACACCGCCACGACGCCCGAGGACGAGATCGAGGCCATTGCCCGCATGAATGCTTTGGGCGCCAAGAATTTCAACAGCGGCATCCGCGCCTATTATTTCTCGGTCGCCACCGTCGCCTGGTTCGTCTCCGAATGGCTGGCCATCGCCACGTGCCTGGCCACCATTCTCATCCTCGCCCATCGCGAGTTCTTTTCCACCGCCCACCGCACGGCCGCGCTCGCCGCCGTCATCGCCGCCCGCCGCCAGCAACAGGCCAAGGAGCCCGCGCCGCTCCCCTAGGATTTCGTCTTGGTCTTGCCGCTGCCACCGCCCGAGCCGGTCTCTTCCTTGCTGAGGCGGATCAGATTGTCGCTGGCCAGCTCATAACCCTGGTCGGCCGAGCGCTGGTAATAGTCGATCGCCGTCTGCCGATTGGCGGTCACGCCCAGGCCATGCTCATAGATATAGCCCATATTGTTGAGCCCCACCGGCTGGTTGGCATCGGCCGCCAGCTTCGTCCATTTGAGCGCCGCTTCGTAATCGACATCAGTGCCCTTCCCATCCATATAGAGCAGCCCCAGATTGACCGCGGCGCGCATTTCCCCGCCCTCGGCCGCCTCGGTATAAAGCCGCATCGCCCGGGCATAATCGCGCTTGACGCCCCGTCCATCCTCATAGAGCAGCGCTAGATTATGCTTGGCCAGCGCCATGTCCTGGTCGGCGGCCTGCTGATAGAGCTCTGCCGCCTTGGCCAGGTCCGCTTCCACCCCCACGCCATTCTCATAGAGCGAGCCGAGATTGTTCTGGCCATACATGTCGCCCTGCTCGGCCGCCAACCGGTACAGCTCGGCCGCCCGTTCCGGATCGGCGGGCTGGCCCAGCCCATCCTGCAGCAGAATACCCAGATTGGCCTGGCCGGATGGATCGCCCTGGGCCGCCGATTTTTCGAACCAGGCCGCCGCCGCCACATAATCGCGCGGCACGCCCAGCCCATCCTGATACATCAGCCCCAGATTGGATTGCCCCTTGGACATGCCCTGTTCGGCCGCCGCGCGATACCAGCGCGCCGCCTCATCATAATCCTGCTCGACACCCTCGCCGAAATCATAGGACAGCCCCAGGCTGTTCTGCGCCAGCGCAAAACCGGCCTCGGCGCCCTGCCGCAGCAATTGAGCACCCCGCTCCATATCCTGGGTCACGCCATCGCCCGTGGTCAGCATGTCCCCCAGAATGGTCAGGGCCAACGCATTGCCTTTATCCGCCGCATCCTCGAACAACGGCAGCGCTTGCTCGCTGTCGCCCGCGGTAAAATAGGCGCGCGCCAGCCAGCTCTTGACCTGGGCCGAACCCGGCTCGGCCGCCAGCGCCTTCTTGCAGGCGGCAATGGCCGCATCGGTATCGATGTCCCAGCTATCCTTGCCAATCTCGGCATAGCCCGGCTCGAACTGGCT
>DATMSY010000027.1:0-11166 GCA_035565135.1 Devosia sp. | reverse complement strand
TCCGCTTCCTGGTTCGCCGCAGCTTTCTCGGCGACGGGGCGCGGGCCACCGCGGCGCGAGCGGGCAGGGCGCTTGGGCTTGCTGTCCTCTGCCACATCGTCGGCAGCGGCAGGCGCGGCTCCGCCAGCGACATCGAGCCATTCGATCGGCTTCTGGATCAGCTTGACGATGGCGTCGAGATGCTTGCCATCGGCCGGACCCACCAGCGTATAGGCGACACCCGAGCGGCCGGCGCGGCCGGTGCGGCCGATGCGGTGCACATAGTCTTCGGCATGCACGGGCACGTCGAAATTGAACACATGGCTCACCGCCGGAATATCGAGACCGCGCGCTGCCACGTCGCTGGCCACCATCAGGGTCAGCTTGTTGGCGCGGAAGGCATCGAGCGTTTCCGTGCGGCTCTTCTGGTCCATGTCGCCATGCAGCGCGCCGACGCTATAGCCATGCCGCTCCAGCGAACGGGCAAGGGTCGCCACATCGCGCTTGCGATTGCAGAAGATGATGGCATTGGTCAGCCCGTCGGCCGCATCGATGCGGGCGCGCAGGGCTTCGCGCTTGTCTTCGGGCTTGGACGACACCTTGACCAGTTTCTGGTCGATCGTATCGGCCGTCGAATTCTGTCGGGCCACTTCCAGCCGGATCGGATCACGCAGGAACTGGTTGACCAGCCTCTGCACTTCGGGCGGCATGGTGGCCGAAAACAGCAGGGTCTGCCGGCGGGCCGGCAAGAGGCTGCAGATTTTCTTGATGTCGTCGATAAAGCCCATGTCCAGCATGCGATCGGCTTCGTCGATGACGAGGATGTCGACGCCGGTCAGCAGGATACGGCCGCGGCCGAACAGGTCCAGCATGCGGCCCGGCGTCGCGATCAACACGTCAACGCCACGATCCAGCTTCTTGATCTGGTCGTCGAACGACACGCCGCCGATCAGCAGGGCCATGTTCAGCTTGTGGTTCTTGCCGTATTTCTCGAAATTCTCGGCCACCTGCGCCGCGAGTTCGCGCGTCGGTTCGAGAATGAGCGTGCGCGGCATGCGCGCACGAGCCCGGCCGCTTTCCAGCAGCGTCAGCATCGGCAGCACGAACGACGCCGTCTTGCCGGTGCCGGTCTGGGCAATGCCGATAATGTCCTTCTTCTGCAGGACATGGGGAATGGCCTGCGCCTGGATTTCGGTAGGCTTGGTGTAGCCTGCAGCCACCACCGCCTCGGTAACTTTGCTCGAAAGGCCCAGCCCGGAAAATTCGTCGGTCAAATTCAGTCGTTCCACTCAAAGCTGTTGCCCGATGCAGGATCCGCTCGAAACATTCAAGGCGGCGCACCGGGAAGAAGACCGCAAGCAACGCATGCGGATCACGCGGTTTGCGTCAGCGGCGGACTGGGAAGGCAATCACACAAACAATCCGCCTACGAGGCGGCCACGATACGCGAGAGCAACACGTGCTGGTCGGCGAGTGGCCCTGAGGCACCTTCAGCAAAGGCGGACTGTGTCAGTAAAACCAGCCGTCGAGCCGGAAATGCTCCAGCGGCGCGGACCATAGCGCAAAGACCTTTCAAGTCAACGGCCTTGCAGGATTTAGCCTTAACTGCCCGCTTTATGCTGGCGTCTTAAATATCGAGATCGGTCACGAAGGCCGCATTCTCCTGGATGAACTCGAACCGCGCCTCGGGCCGGTTGCCCATCAGGCGGTCGACACTGGTCTTGGTCGCGTCGATCTCATCGAGCACCTTCACCTGCAGCAGCGTCCGCGTCTTGGGCGACATGGTCGTTTCGCGCAAATGCGCATAGGGCATTTCGCCCAGGCCCTTGAAGCGGGTGATATCGACCTTGCCCTTGCCGGTGAATTCGGTCTCCATCAACTCGTTCTTGTGCGCGTCATCGCGCGCATAGAGCGTCTTGGGCCCCTGCGAAATGCGGTAGAGCGGCGGCAGCGCCAGGAACAGATGCCCGCCGTCGATCAGCTTGGGCATCTCCTGAAAGAAAAAGGTGATGAGCAGCGAAGCAATATGCGCGCCATCCACGTCGGCATCGGTCATGATGATGATCTTGTCATAGCGCAGATCATCTTCGCGATACCGGTCGCGCGTGCCGCAGCCCAGCGCCTGGATCATGTCGGCGATCAATTGGCTCGCCGCCATCTTCTCGCGGCTGGCGCCCGCAACGTTGAGGATCTTGCCGCGCAGCGGCAGCACGGCCTGGCTGGCCCGGTTGCGCGCCTGCTTGGCAGAGCCACCGGCCGAGTCGCCTTCGACGATGAACAGTTCCGCGCCCTGCGCTGCGCCTTGCGTGCAGTCGGCCAGCTTGCCCGGCAGCCGCAGCTTGCGCGTGGCGCTGGCCCGGTCGATCTCTTTTTCCTTGCGGCGGCGCAGGCGCTCCTCGGCCCGCTCGATCGCCCAATCCAGCAGCTTGCCGGCCTGGTTGGGGGAGGCGGCCAGCCAGTGATCGAAGGCATCGCGCAAGGCGGTGTCGACAATGCGGGTCGCTTCGCCCGAAGCCAGTTTGTCCTTGGTCTGCCCGACAAATTCGGGCTCGCGCACGAAGACGGAGAGCATGGCGCTGCAGCTGGCGAACACGTCCTCGGCGGTCAGCGTTGCCGCCGCCTTGTTCTTGGTCAGCTCGGCATAATTCTTGAGGCCGCGCAGAATGGCCGTGCGCAGCCCCGTTTCATGCGTGCCGCCATCGGGCGTCGGCACGGTATTGCAATAGGACGACACCCCGCCATCGCCCAGCGTCCAGGCGATTGCCCATTCCACTGCGCCATGCGAGCCGGCCTTGCCGCTATTGCCCGAAAAGATGTCGTCGACGATGCGCGTCTCGCCATCGATCCGCGCCGTCATGAAATCCCGCAAGCCATCGGGATAGTGGAACACCGCCTTGGCCGGGGTGTCCTCGCTGGCCAGGCTCTCGTCGCAACTCCAGCGCAGCTCGACGCCGCCGAAGAGATAGGCCTTGGCCCGCGTCATCTTGAACAGCCGGGCCGCCGAGAACTTGGCGCCCTCGCCGAAAATCTGCGGGTCGGGATGGAAACGGGTGGTCGTGCCGCGGCGATTGTTGACGCGGCCCAGCGCCACGATGTCGCCCTGCGGAATGCCGCGCGAGAACGTCATGCGGTAAAGCTGCTGCTCGCGCGCCACTTCGACCACCATGTCGTCCGACAGGGCATTGACCACCGAAACGCCCACGCCATGCAGGCCCCCGGAGGTTTCGTAGGCCTTGGAATCGAACTTTCCGCCGGCATGCAGGACCGTATGCACGATCTCCAGGGTCGAGCGATTGGGGAATTTCGGATGCTTTTCGACCGGGATGCCACGGCCGTTATCGGTAACGGTGATGTAACCGTCTTCGCCCAGATGCACCTCGATGCGGCTGGCATGGCCTGCGATCGCCTCGTCCATCGAATTGTCGATGACCTCGGCAAACAGGTGATGCAGCGCATTGATATCGGTGCCCCCGATATACATGCCCGGGCGGCGGCGGACTGGCTCAAGTCCTTCCAGAACCTCGATATCTGCGGCCGAATAGCTTCCGGACGCCGGTGCCGCGGCGGGTGCGGGCTTGGGCGTTTCGGGTTTGCGAACGGGTTCGAGGGGGCCGCCGAAAAGGTCGTCTGCCTGGGACAATGCACTACCTGTCTTAGAGCCCGAATCGGGCGATTTGCGCCTTTTAGCATATCTGATCGAAGCCGCACGCTCGTGCCGCATCACTGGATTTGCCTTGAAATTTCCACATGTCTGAACGGATTATGAATAGCAAGTTCGGTGCCGGTTCAGCCCAATGCGCCTATAGCGGGTCCGCTGGCACGATCGCCGCGAACCGCAGCCTGGAGATGACCATGCGCAAGGTTGGGTTACCCCTGCTTTCTGTCTTATTCATGGTCGGCGCTCTGCCCGGTGCTGCCATGGCTCAGCCGTCCTTCGGTTTCGGCATCCATTTCGGCGATGGCCCGGAAGATTTCCTGCCCGAGCGCCGCCTGTGCCAGACCGACCGGCAGATCCGCGAAACGATCGCCTCGGCGGGCTATACCGATATTTCGCTCAACGTGCCCAATGACGAATTCATCAAGGTGCGCGCCACGCAGGGCGGCTGGGTCTATCAGCTCAATTACAATTATTGCCGCGCCTATATCAAAGAATGGATCAGGCTGCGGCCTGCTCGTTGAGCAGCATATCGGGACAAAACCGTCCCAAGATCGGGCGCTGGATTTACGTTCCGTTTGCTTCTTGAAAGCACTTTCTTAAACGCCCGCTGCTAAAACAGTGGACATACGGTTTTTGTTTGGAGTTGCCGTATGCGAGTCGATTGGGATCGTCGTTCTGCGTATCAAGCGAACCCTGCCGGCTCATCTCTCGGCGTTTGGCCGCATGCCGGATTTTCAGGTATTGCGTACCGGCTGGCCAGGCTGCCCGTCCCGCGTTTTGGGGCGCTGACACTCGTATCCGCCTTGTTCTACCTCATCTGACCGCCGCGAATTGATTTTCGCGGCGGCCGGGGCTATGTGTGCGTTGTCGATCACACCAGCACCAAGGAGGGCTGCATGACATATTCGCGTCCGCATCGTCAGCGCGGCCCCGTCCAGGCCCTGTGGCATAAGCTGCAGGGCTGACCAGCGACTGGTTCTGACACTTCTTCCGGTCTCCCATTCTGGTTTGCCCTTCATGGCGGCGCTCAGCGCGGCCGCGACGTGAATGCAAAAGGCGCACGCGAAATATCCGGCGCCAGACCAGTGAGACGAAAATGGGCTCGATCAGCCTCCGCAATGCCGGCCTTACGGCAACCGACACACTCTTTTCCAAACTCGATATCGTCATCGCCGATGGCGACCGCGTAGGCCTTGTTGCCGGCAATGGCAAGGGCAAGACCACGCTGCTGCGCGCCATAGCCGGGCAGGGGGAGCTCACCGAAGGCGAAATCATCTGCTCGCGCGGCCTGCGCATCGGCTATGTCGAGCAGGACGTGCCCAAAGACATGCTGGATGTCTCTCTCTATGACGCCGTGCTGGCCATATTGCCTGAGGCCGACCGGGCGAGCGACAGTTGGCGCGTCGACGTCGTCCTGGCCGATCTCGAAGTGCCCGACGACCTCTGGCAAAAGCCCGTGCGCGAACTCAGCGGCGGCTGGCAACGCATCGTCCTGATTGCCCGCTGCTGGATCGCCGAGCCCGACGCGCTGCTGCTCGACGAGCCGACCAACCATCTCGATCTCGGCAAATTGCTGCTGCTGGAAAACTGGCTGGAGCGCTCGGCCCGTAACATCCCGGTTATCATTGCCAGCCACGACCGGGCCTTTCTTGACGCCACCACCAATCGGACTCTCTTCCTGCGTCCCGGCACATCGGCCTATTTCCCGCTGCCTTATGGCAAGGCGCGCGCGGCGCTCGACGAGTTGGATGCAGCCGCCGAACTCAAGCGCGAACGCGACCTGAAGGAAGTCGATCGCCTGCGGCGGCAAGCGGCCAAGCTCACCAATATCGGCATCAATTCGGGCAGCGACCTGCTGACCGTCAAATCCAAATATTTGCGCGAGCGCGCCAGCAAGATCGAGGACAATCTCAACGAGCTGCACAAGGAGCGCTCGGGCGATATCAAGCTCTCCAATAGCGGCGCCCAGGCGCGCGTGCTGCTGGCCATCGAGAATTTCGACGTCACCACGCCCGATGGACGAAAACTGTTCCGCATCGACAAGCTGCACATCTTCCAGGGCGACCGCGTGGTCCTTTTGGGCCGCAACGGCACGGGCAAGTCGCAATTGATGGGCCATCTCTACCGCGCCATGGCCGGCGAGGACGTGCCCGGCATTCGCGTCAGTCCGCAATTGAGCGTGGGCTATATCGATCAAGCCATGTCACAATTGCCCAATAAGCAATCGCCGCTCGCCTTCATCACCAGCCAGTTCGACAATGGCGACCAACGCAGCAAGAGCCTGCTGGCCGCCGCCGGCTTTCCCGTAGAAAAGCAGGACAAGCCGATCAGCACGCTCTCTTTCGGCCAGCGCACGCGGCTGGGCCTGCTGGCTCTACGCCTGCGCCAGCCCAATTTCTACCTGCTGGACGAGCCCACCAACCATGTCGACATCACCGGCCAGGAACAGCTCGAAAGCGAAATCCTGACCCATGGCGCCACCTGCATCCTGGTCTCCCACGACCGCAGCTTCGTCCGCGCCCTCGGTAGCCGCTTCCTGCAGATCGATGGAAAACGGCTGAAGGAAGTAGATGACCCGGAAGGATTCTTCGCCGCGACCGTGGCGGGATAGGCCGCGATCTTGCATCCAAGCCCCGTGGCTCCCATCACCCCACCCTCAATCCCTCCCCATCAAGGGGAGGGAGGCGCAGACTGAGAACCCGCGGCTCCATCGTCTCCGCATCGAGCTTCTGGACCAGCGCTCAGCTCAACACCACCACGTCATAAGCATCCAACTGAGGCAGGGTGAACGATGTGTAGCCATTGCCTTTCCCCAGCGGCAATTCGCGTCCGCTGCTGGCCATTCTGGCCCCGGCGAAATCGCCCTGCACCTCGACCTGGATCGCGCCCATGGGAATGGCGGGGTGGAAAGCGACCTGCGCCGCGCCCGACAGGTTCACGAAATGCACCAAAGTGCGGTTCGCATGCGCCTGCCGTTGCAGCGTCAGTTGCACCATGGGGTGGGCATTGGTGCGGATCTGACGACCATTGGGCAGCAGATCGTCGATCAGGTCGGCGACCAGGCCCGAATGGAAGCCATTGCTGGCGCGATAATAGAGGTCGCCCACATCCCAGGGGATGTAAGTCAGCCGGCCCTTGCCATAATCGGCGCGATAGAGGCCGGGGCTCGCCGTGTCGGTCAGCCCTTCGCCCACCATTTCCATCGGATTGACCTTGGTGCGCGGCACCAGGGTCAGCGCCGCGTCGACATTGCCCTCAAGCTCCAGATAGTCGCTGTAGAAGAACAGCAGATCGGCATCCTTGAGTGAGGGCAGCAGCTTGCGATCCCGCACGCGCCAATAGGAGGCCAAAGTCTCCTGGCGGGGCCATTGCCGCACGATTGGCGGCAAATCCAGCTCGGGCTTTTCCGCGCCGGCCGCCAGGACCCGCCCGCCGCCGCGCAGATAGGCATCGAGCTGGGATGGCGCCCTCCTGCTCGAAATCACCAGGTCATAACGGCTGGGATCGCTATCGATCCAGCCGAGGTCACGCGACAGCACGAAGGGGATGTGGTTTTCCGTGAGCATGCGGAAAAAGCCGGCCATGGCCGTATTGCTGTTCTCCGGCCCGCTGCCCAGTTCGAGGCTGTCCCGATAGCCGAACCCGCCATTGCCCGGCGTGGCGCCATCGGCCACCTTACCCTGTCCGAAACGGAACAGCATCCGCGCCAGCGAGGGGCCGCCTTCATCGAGCAGCAGGATGCGGGCCGCATTTTCCTGCCGCACATAAAGCTCGGCATTGGCCTTGTGAAATTTGAAGGCCGGTCGCGCGCCATTCTCGCCATTGCGGTCGAACTGCTCGTGATTGCCATTGACGAAGAGATAGGGCCCCGCGCCATTGGCCATGTTCTGATAGGCGCGCGCCTCGCCATCGGGCGCCGAGCGGTGCGCATAGCGCCAGCGGCCGTCGAGGAAAGCGGCGTCATTGTTGAATTGCATGCGGTCTGGATAGGCCGCCCGAGCGCGGTTCACGGTTTCGCTGGCATCATAGAGCCAGAAAGCATGCGCTTCGGCTATCGGGGCGCTATGGGTTTCCGAATTGGTGGAATCGGCGTTCTTGCCGACCATGAAGTTGAAATTATGCGGCTTCTTGGCCTTGGCAAAGGCGCGTATCTTGCTGGCCAATTGCCCGGCGCAATCATTCATGAAGTCGATATATTGCGCGTCGGGGACAAGGGGCAGCTCGGCGCCGTATTTGTCCCTGTAGAGCCGCTTGCAATTGTCGCACTGGCAGGGGCCGAAGGCGTTGCGCTGGCCGCCGCCATAATTGAAGAACATGCCATCGAGCGGATAGCGCGTCAGCGCCTCGTCCATGATCTTGAAGATGTGCTCCTGCATATAGCCGCCATTGACGCACATCAGATGCGTGTCGTTCCAGAGCGGGGAATTGCCCTGGCTGTCGCGCTGCACCCAATCGGGATGCGCCTCGATGATGGACTTGTCCTGGTTCACCGTCCATTCAAAGCGCGCCACGACATAAATGCCGCGCGCATGCGCCTTTTCGACGATCTCCCCGATCAGGTCGCGGCCCGGCGGCAGCGAAGGAGCGCGGACATGGAAGGGAATTTCAGTGAGGTAAAATGCGCCGATGCCGCCGGTGGGCACAATGACGGCATTGACCTCCAGATCGGCCAGCTTTTGCACAAAGGCATCGGTATCGACCGGCGCCTGATACTGATTATAGAGAAACAGCGCCATGCGGATCGGCTCATCGATCCACCATTGCTTGTCCTTCGCGCCCTCGACCATGTCACTCCTCGCAGGTTTTTCCCGAGTGTTGAATGACAACTTTTACAAGTCAATGGAAAATAGCGGGAAGTTGTTCGTTTATCGCCGCGACAGCGCGAGCATGGTGCCGCCTGCCGCGATGACCAGGCACCCGGCAATGACGCCCGCCGTGGGCAATTCGCCGAAGAACCACCATCCCCAAAGGGCGGCAAAGACCAGCGAGGAATAGCCAACCGGCGCGAGCAGGCTGACGCTAGCGGCCATATAGCCACGGATATTGAGATATTGCCCCAGAATGGCAAATGGCCCGAGGCAGAGCAGGGCGGCATTGATGGGGCCGGTTGAGCGCCAGGTCAGGAGCGCGGGAATAAGCAGCAGTAGCGCCCCGAAGAAATTGGCATGCGCCAACGTCACCAGCGGCCGGTCGGACATGGCCAGGATCTTGATGAAGATATGCTCGGTCGCCAGCAGCAACGCGCCGACGGCCACCACCGAAGCGGGGAACAGATAGCTGGCGTCGAGCGTCGCGAACGCGCCGCGCGAGGTCATGACGATCGCCGCGCCCGCAATGCAGGCCAGGGCGCCAACGATACCCGGGCCGGGCAGGCGGTCGCGAAACACGATATAGCCCAGGCCCAGGGTAAAAACGCCGTTCAACAGGCCAATCGCATTGGCGTCGACCAGCGGCATATGCGCATTGCCGAAAATAATCGCCGCGCCGCCCAGCCCGCCGGCCAGCGCCCGCAGGGCCTGGCTCATGCGGTGTTCGCTCTGCATGCTGGCCCAGCTCCGGCCCTTGAGGCCCGCAATGACGCAGACGGTCAGCAGGCCGCCGCAATAGCGCAGAAACATGATCTGGAGGGGCGACGCCAGCTCGCCGGCGACGCGTCCCGATATGAAGATCAGCGAAAAGATCGCCGCTGCGGCAAGAACGCAGAGCACCGCGCCGACATTGGTCCAATCGCGCCGGCTGAGGGATGGCGATATCGGCGTCATCGCGCACCCGACCCCAGCCGCATCCAGTCCATGATTCGTCTCCGGGATTTCACTGTCGCACTATGGGTATAAGCCGCGGACAAGACAAGTTTCACATCTTGAACAACTGATTGTCGAAGCCGCCCGATCCATGCTAGTTTGCCGCCAGATTGGTCGATGGAGGCGGCAAGAAGAATGGCGATTGAGGAGCGCCCTCCCTATGTGCTCGAGCGAGGCCAGAGCCTTGCCGATGTCGTGCATGGCCAGATGCTGGCCCTGATCGACGACGGCAGCTGGTCGCCGCGCTCGCGCCTGCCATCGGAAACCGAATTGGCCCGCCGCTTCGGCATGTCGCGGCCGGTGATCCGGCAGGCCCTGGCCATGCTGCGCGACGCCGGCCTCATCCAGTCGCGCCAGGGCTCGGGCAGTTTCGTCATCGGCCCGCCCGATGCCGTCGAGCAGCCGCCCGAACAGGTACTTTTCCCCGCCATCGGCAGCATTGCCGATATCACGGCCTTCGTCTCGTTTCGCGAGGGCATGGAGGGGGAGATTGCGGCGACCGCCGCGCTCAATCGCAGCAAGGAGCAATTGGCGACGATCCTGGGCGTGCTGGGGCGCTTCCGCGAAAAGCGGGCGCTGGGGGAGCGACCGCAGGACGATTTTGCCTTTCACCTCTCCATTGCCCAGGCCACGGGCAATCCGTTTTACGTCAACAGCCTCACCTCGCTGCGCGAGCAGATGACCATGGGCATGGCCCTGATCTGGAATTTTTCGGCCGATCGCGCCGATTTTCGCGCCCTGGTGGCGGACCACCACGAGGCGATCTATGATGCCATCCGCATCCAGGACGCCGAAGCGGCGCGTGATGCCATGCGGCGGCATCTGCGTTGGGCGGGCGCACGAATTCTGCGCGGCGACGAGGCGCCCGCGACCAAGATTTAAGCCCGGCGGTCGCAAGACCGGCAGGTGCAGAAGTTCCCGTCACGGCGCCTGAAGAGGAGCAGCGTCATGATACTGTCGAGCACCGATTGGCCGACATCGGGCCACCATTGCTTCGAATTCCGCATGGGGATCGAGGGCGAGGCGGCGGCGGCTGCCGCGCGCCACCGAACCGCTGACGACCTCATCCAATTGGCCGATATGGTCAGCAAGCTCGAAACGCTCGACGCCAGCAAGGAGCCTGGTCTGGAGGAGGATTACAATTTCCACCTCTGCGTCGCCCGCGCCTCGCAGAACAGCTTCTATTCCAGCGTCATCCAGGCCATTCGCGGCAATATTTTTGGCGGCATGCTGCTGGCGCGCACGACATCCGGCCTGCGAACGGCGGAAAAAGTCGCCGCGATCAACGAGCAGCATCGCGCCATCTACGAGGCCATCGTCGCCGGCGACCCCGATCGCGCCCGCCAGGCCATGCGCTATCACCTGCTGGCCTGCCGCAAATCGACCCGCCATTGGGACGCCTCGGTCGGCTGACGCACTGGCTGTCTCCAGCGTCCTGCTTAGACTAGATCCAGAGGGAACCCCGATCCCCGCTTTTTCGCATATGCGAAAAAGCTGACCTCCCTCCCCCTTGAGGGGAGGGATTGAGGGTGGGGGTGTCGAGCTATCCGCAGGTATCAAGCATGTGGAGGCCACGACACCCCCACCCTAGGCTGAATCGACATTCATCTCATCCAGATCATTGCTGCGGCGAGATGAATGAAGCTGAGGAAGTATTGAGCTCTGCGATCGTATCGGGTCGCCAGGCGCCGGAAGTGCTTGAGCTTGTTGAAGCAGCGTTCGATGCGG
>DATMSY010000026.1:0-16911 GCA_035565135.1 Devosia sp. | reverse complement strand
TCCGCCGGCGGCCCGACCGATACCGTCGCCCGCCTCGTTGCCGAAGTGATGAGCAATGATCTGGGCCAGCAGGTGGTGATCCAGAACGTGGGCGGCGCCGGTGGCACGCTCGGCGCCGGCCAGGTGGCCGTTGCCCCCAATGATGGTTATACGCTGCTGCTGCACCATATCGGCATGTCGACCGCGCCGACGCTTTATCGCAGCCTGCCTTATGATCCGGTCAAGGATTTCGCGCCCATCGGGCTGATTACCTCGGTGCCGATGACGCTGGTGGCGCGCAAGGATTTCGAGCCGAACACGCTTGCCGAGCTGACCGAATATATCAAGACCAATGGCGAGAACGTCACCTATGCCAATGCCGGTATCGGTTCGGCCAGCCAGCTCTGCGGCATGCTGCTGATGGATGCGCTCGATACGCAGATGACCACCGTGCCCTATCAGGGCGCCGGCCCGGCCATGACCGATATCATCGGCGGCCAGATCGACATGATCTGCGACCAGACCACCAATACGACCAGCCAGATCCAGGCCGGCGAGGTCAAGGCCTATGGCGTGACGACGCTGACCCGCCTGCCGAACCTGCCTGACTTGGCAACCCTCAAGGAAGGCGGCCTCGATATCGAGATCGGCGTTTGGCACGGGCTCTATGCTCCGGCTGGCACGGACGCGGCCATCATCGCCAAGCTTGAGGCCTCGCTGCAGAAGGCGCTGACCAATGAGACCGTGGTGAGCCGCTTTGCCGAGCTGGGCACCTTGCCGGTAACGGCTGAGGAAGCGACGCCGGCCGCATTGGCGCAGACGCTGGCCAGCCAGATCGAGCTGTGGCGCGCGGTTATCGAAGCTGCGGGTGTTTACGCGGACTAATGGTCTGATTGGCGGGTGAGGTCGTGAGTAGGACCTCACCCGCTAGACGGCCCCGATCCAATCCCCTCCCCCTTGAGGGGAGGGCTAGGGTGGGGGTGTCGTGGCCAGCACGACGCTCGATATCGGTGGAGGGCACGACACCCCCACCCTCAATCCCTCCCCACAAGGGGGAGGGAGGTCAGCTTTTTCGCATATGCGAAAAAGCGGGGATCGCGGCTTGCGGGCTTTGCGGGCCGACGGGCGAAAAGGGCGGTTGAAACAAAAACTATCAGGGGAGGCAGGAGTGGTTGCCAATTTTTCGACCAAGGACCTCGTGTCGGGCGGCATCTTTGTCGCGGCGGGGGCCTATTTTGCGATTGAAGCGCTCAATTACGAGGTGGGCACGGCGTTTCGCATGGGGCCGGGTTTCATGCCGCTCCTGCTGGGCAGCGTGCTCGTGGCGCTGGGACTGGGTGTCGCGGCCAGTGGGTGGCAGAAGCCCGATACGGAGCAGGCGCTGGCGCCTTCGTGGCGCGGGATCGGGCTGATCATCGGCGTGATCGTGTTTTTCGGGCTGACCATTCGCGGGCTGGGCTTTGTGCCGGTGGTGCTGATCGGCTCGTTCGGTGCGGCACTGGCCAGCCGGCTCAATTCGCCGCTGTTCGCCATCATCCTGGCGGTGGCGCTGACGGTGATGTGTACGCTGATTTTCGTCGTCGGGCTTGGCATGAGCGTGCCGATGTTCGGCCCCTGGCTCGGGCAGTAGGAGCGCAATCATGGATATCATCGCTTCCCTTGGGCTGGGCTTTTCGGTCGCCCTCGACCCCATCAACATCTTCTACTGTTTTATCGGCGTGCTGCTGGGCACGCTGGTCGGCGTGTTGCCCGGCATCGGGCCGACGGCGACCATCGCCATGCTGCTGCCGATCACCTTTTCGCTGTCGCCGGCAACGGCGCTGATCATGCTGGCCGGCATCTATTACGGGGCGCAATATGGTGGCTCGACCACGGCCATCCTGATCAACCTGCCGGGTGAAAGCTCGTCGGCAGTGACTGCGATCGACGGCTACCAGATGGCCAAGAAGGGCCGTGCCGGTCCGGCACTGGCGACCGCAGCCTTGGGTTCGTTCTTTGCCGGTACGGTCGGCACGCTGCTCTTGGCCTTCTTTGCGCCGCCCCTGGCGCGAGCGGCGCTCAATTTCGGGGCGCCGGAATATTTCGCGCTGATCGTGCTGGGTCTTCTGGTCTCCATCGCCCTGGCGCATGGCTCCATCCTCAAGGCGCTGGCCATGATCGTGCTGGGGCTGCTGCTGGGCATGGTGGGGCAGGATATCTATACCGGCCAGCCGCGCTTCACCTTCGGCATCCGCGAGCTCTATTCGGGCCTCAATTTCGTGTCGCTGGCCGTGGGCGTGTTCGGTGTCGCCGAAATCCTGCGCAATCTCGAAAACGAGAAAGGCCGCGACGTGATGGTCAAGGCCGTCAAGAATCTCTGGCTCAGCAAGGATGACTTCAAGCGGATTGCGGCGCCGGTGGTGCGTGGCACGGCGCTGGGTTCGATGCTCGGCATATTGCCGGGTGGCGGGCATATCCTGGCGTCGTTTGCGTCCTATTCGGCGGAAAAGCGGCTGTCCAAGACGCCGGATGAATTCGGGCATGGCGCCATCGAAGGCGTGGCGGGGCCGGAATCGGCCAATAATGCGGCGGCGCAGACCTCGTTCATTCCGCTGATGACGTTGGGCATTCCGGCGCACCCGGTGATGGCGCTGATGGTGGGGGCGTTCATCCTGCAGGGCATTACGCCCGGCCCCAATGTGATCAACGACCAGCCGGCGCTGTTCTGGGGCATTATTGCCTCGATGTGGATCGGCAATGTCTTGCTGGTGCTGCTCAACCTGCCGCTGATCGGGCTGTGGGTGAAGATGCTGTCGATCCCCTATCGCGCGCTGTTCCCGGCCATTGTGCTGTTCGCCTGTATCGGGTGTTTCTCGATCAACCAGAATATCTATGATGTCTTTGCGATCGGGTTTTTCGGGGTGGTTGGCTATGTGCTGATCCGCTTCGGCTGCGAGCCGGCGCCGCTGCTGCTGGGGTTCGTGCTGGGGCCGCTGCTGGAAGAGCATCTGCGCCGCGCCATGATCATTTCGCGGGGCGATCCGATGGTGTTCCTGCACCGTCCGATCTCGGCGACGCTGCTGGGCCTGGCGCTGCTGGCGGTCGTCATCGCCGTGCTGCCCTCGATCCGGCGCAAGCGCAAGGAAGTGTTCGTCGAAGACGATTGAGACTGACGACACTCGCGTATTTCAGACCCGCCGGACCTGGTCCGGCGGGTTTTTGTTTGCCGCACATACTTGTTGGACAAGGAAAAAGGGAACTGGCGGCCTTACGGCGCGTTGCCAGTTCACTTCCAACAAGGACCGTTAGTCATGGGTATTATCTGGACGATCATCATCGGCTTCGTCGCCGGCATCATTGCCAAGTTCATCATGCCGGGCAGCAACGAGCCATCCGGCTTCATCATGACCACGATATTGGGCATCGTCGGCGCTTTCGTTGCGTCCTATCTCGGGCAGGCCCTGGGCTGGTATGCGCCGGGCGAGGGCGCTGGGCTGATCGGCGCCGTGGTTGGCGCCATCATCGTCCTGTTCGTCTGGGGTTTTATCGCCAAGCGCCGTTGAGCGCACAACACGGAGGAGGCCGCCATGGCCAATAAGGGAATGCCATCAATGCTGGCGCTGCTGGGGCTTTTGGCCGTGGCAGGCTATCAGAACAAGGACAAGCTGGGCGAATTGCTCGGCGGATTGGGCAATGGCCAGGCCGGTGCTGGCGGCAATGGTCCGCTGGGCACGGGCCAGGGCGGTACGACCCCCGCTCAGACCGGCGCGGCGCCGGGCACGGGTGGGCTTGAAGGCATGCTGGGTGGCCTCGGCGGCATGCTTGGTGGCGCCGCGGGCGCTGGCGGGCTGGGCAGCGTGCTCAGCGGCGGGCTGGGCGATCTGGTCGATCGCTTCAACAATAGCGGCCAAGGCGCCAAGGCGGACAGCTGGGTGCGGGACGGCGATAACGAAGAGATCGATGCGGCAAGTCTTGAGCAGACGCTGGGCGCCGATACGATCGATAGCCTGACCCGCCAGACGGGGCTTAGCCGGCAGGAATTGCTGGAGCGGCTGAGCAAGGTTTTGCCCGATGCGGTCAATCAACTGACGCCGAATGGCCGGATTCCCACCGAGCAGGAAGCCAACCCGCTGCGCTGATTGCCGGTGCGGGATTTTCGACCGGGATGGCTTGCGCTGTCCCGGTCGAATGCATTTCAGGACCAGGTGGGGAAGGGATCGCGCAAGTCCTGCCAGCCGGTGGGTGTAAAGCCCTTGGCCGGGATCAGGCAGGCGTCGAGATCGCGGCGGATGGCGGCTTCGTCCATGTCGCCAGCGCCGATGAAGACAATTTCCTGGCGGCGATCACCCCATTCCGGATCGAGGTAGGGCGCCATGGAGGCGCGCCAATCGGCATCGTCCGGCCAGCGGGTGCGGGGCACGGCGGCCCACCACATGCCGCGTCGGCTGGTGCGGACCAGGGCGCCGGCCTGGCTCAGTTCGCCCACCAGATCGGGCCGCGTGGCCAGCCAGAAAAAGCCCTTGGAGCGAATGACGCCGGCCCAGCTCTTGGTGATGAAATTATTCAAGAGCATGGGGTTGAACGGGCGGCGGGCGCGGTAGACGAATGAGCTGATGCCATATTCAAGTGTTTCTGGAATATGCTCGGTGAAGCCGTTGAGTTCCTTGAACCAAAGCGGGTTCTGTTCGGCGGCTTCGAGGCTGAACAGGCCGGTATCGAGCACCTGATCGAGTGGGACATTGGAGAAGTCGGTTTCGATCAGCTGGGCGACCGGATTGAGGGCCTTGATGATGGTACGGGCGGCAGTGAGGTCGGCGGGGCTGGCCGAAGAGACCTTGTTGAGCACGATGACATCGGCGAATTCGATCTGGTCAACGAGCAGATCGACCAAGGCGCGCTCGTCCTCGGGCCCCATGGTTTCGCCACGGTCGGCCAGGAAATCGGTCGAGGCGTAATCCTTGAGCAGGTTGGCGCAATCGACCACGGTCACCATGGTGTCGAGCCGGGTGATGTCAGCGAGGCTGACGCCGTGTTCGTCGCGGAAATCGAAGGTGGCAGCGACGGGCAGGGGCTCGGAAATGCCGGTGGATTCGATCAGCAGGTAATCGAAGCGCCCGGCAGTGGCGAGCTTGGTGACTTCGTTGAGCAGGTCGCCGCGCAGGGTGCAGCAGATGCAGCCATTGCTCATTTCCACCAATTGCTCGTCGGTGCGCGAGAGATTGGCGCCGCCTTCGCGGACGAGCGTGGCGTCGATATTGACCTCGCTCATATCGTTGACGATGACGGCGACGCGGCGGCCTTCGCGATTGTTGAGGATGTGGTTCAGAAGGGTCGTCTTGCCGGCACCGAGAAAGCCGGAAAGGACCGTTACGGGGAGGCGGTTCATTTGGGGTCACCTGAATGGGAACGGCCACCCCGCAGGGTGGCCGGGATTTCTGGTCAGTGCGTTGCGCCCGAGCCGCCGACGGCGACGATATTGTAGGGCAGGCCCTCCACCGGGATGTCGCGGTCCAGTTCGAAGGTCTTGGCATTGACGATATGCAGCAGGCCTTTGAGCGGGTCGGTGACGGCGATCTGGTCACCGGCCACGGCGATGCGCGGGCGCGGCAGGCTCCATTCGCCATCCATGGAATAGGGTTCGGTGAGGGTGATCGATTTGACGATCTGACCCGACAGCACATTGAGCTGATGCAGCTTGCCGTCCTCGGTGAAGATGTAAGCGAATTTGGGCTGTTGGGGATCGATGGCGAAATGCACGCGGCGGGTGGGCAATTCGACCAGGCGGAAGGCGTCGGCCTCGGTTGGGTCGATCAGCACGACTTTGTCGGGGCCGTAATTGCCCAGGAAATATTGCAGGCCCACGCCACCCAGCAGGGTCGAGACATTGCCTTCGGGCAGGGTGGATGGATAGGGCAGATGCGTGATCGAGGGGGCGCCGGAGCCGCTGGCGATGAGAAGCCCCGTGGCGCAGGCAATGGCGGTGATATTGCCGGACGTGGCTTCGCCGTGGAGCAGCGGGCATTCGTAGAGGTCGCCGACTTTGGCATTTTGCGCGTCATAGACGAAGACGCCTTGCGGACGAGTGGTTTCGCCATTGGGGGCGAAATCGGTGGCGATGGCGTAATCGCCCCAGGGAATGGCGACGCCGTGATGGGGCGCGCCGGTATCGATGTCGTGGACGGCCAGGGCGTTGTCGCCATCGAGCCAGTCCTTTTCCGAAACGAGGCGGGCGACGCCTTCGCCATCGTAGAACAGGGCGATCTGGCCGTGATGCTCGACGAAGTGCACCGGCTTTTCGCCCGGGACCGTGGCGGCGATGGGCTCCGGCGCGGCGACATGGATATCGCCGTGGTCGCCATGGTCCTCGATCTCGATGCCGGTGCGGATGGCCGAAACGCGGTTGGCGGCGCCCTCTACGGCGTAGACCGCCTGATTGCTGGGCGTGGTGTAGAGCACGCCCGGGCTTTGCAGCGGGAAGGTATCGAGCGTGGCATCGGTGCCCAGGTCGATGGCGGTGACTTTGGGCTCGGCGTGATCGGCCACGAAGAGGCGCCAGGCGGTGACATCGTCGGCATGAGCCAGTCCGGTGGCGGTCATCAGCGTGAGGGCTGTGCAGGCGAGGAGAGAGGGATAGCGCATGGCTTTCGCGGTCCGTATGTTATTACATTACATTTGGGACCGTAGTTGTAATGTTATTACGTTGGCAAGTGGGGTGGGGTGGTTTTTTTGGGGATTGTGGGGAGGCCGCACGTGGAACTCACTCCCACCCACCGTGTCATTCCGGCGCAGGCCGGAATCCGTGCTGTGCCCTCTCCCCGCACTGGATGGTGCTGATGGCCTTCAGCATGGATCCCGGCCTGCGCCGGGATGACATCGTGGTTCTAAATGCGTTCAGAGAGTACCATCCCTGATAGTGAAGTTGGCCGCGCCGACCTAAGCCGGATACGGCAGCCCATAGCGGTCGCGGATTGTTGCCTGTTCGTAGGCTCGGGGATAGACGCCGCGGTCCTGCAAGACGGGGACGACCTTTTCGACGAAGTCTTCGATATCGTCGGGGGCGCGCGGGGGCTGGATCGTGTAGCCGTCCACGGTGCCGTCGGCCCAGAGATCGATGAGGCCGTCCGCGACCTGCTCGGCTGTGCCGAGGAGGAGGCGGTGATGGCCTTCGGAGCGGCGGACGGCCTGGCGGGCGGTGAGGCTCTCATGGGTCAACAGTTCGGCGAGGCCGAGGCCCATGCCGACCGCCATTATGCGATTGGGGTCGGGGATGAATTGGGCGGGATCGAGGACGGCGTCGGGATCGAAAGTGGCGGGATCGATGCCGTTTTCCTTGGCGAAGCGCTTCAACAGGCCATCTTCGGACCCGGCGCCGCTGAACAATTCATGTTTGCGCAGGGCCTCTTCATAGGTATCCGCGACGATGGGGACGAGGCCGGGCACGATGCGGATACTGGAGGGGTCGCGGCCGAAGGAGACGGCACGGTCTTTTACCTTCTTCCCGAAGGCCTGGCCGGCGGGGCGGGAGAGGATGTTGCAATAGATGATTTCGCCGTGGCGGGCGGCCAGATCGATGCCGCCTTCCGAAGCGCCGGCCTGGGCGATGACCGGGTGGCCCTGGGGGCCGCGCGGCACGTTGAGCGGCCCCTTGATGGTGAAATAATCGCCCTCGTGATCGATGGTATGGGCGCTCGAGGCATCCCAGAAGCGGCCCTCGGGCACTTCACCTTCGCGGGCCGGGTCCCAGCTGGCCCAGAGCTCCTTGGCGACGTCGAGGAATTCGCTGGCCCGGGCGTAGCGTTCCTGGCGCGGCGGCAGGGGATCGCTGCCGAAATTGGCGGCGACATTGGGATTGAAGGAGGAGACGACGTTGATGATCAGCCGTCCGCCGGAAATCACATCGAGCGATTGCGTGCGCCGCGCCAGGTTATAGGGCGAATTATAGGTGGAGGAGACCGTGGCGACGAAACCGATATCGGGCACTTGCGCGGCGAGCGCGGTGCACAGGATCAGCGGATCGAGCGTGTGGAAGGGCCGGCTGTTCGGATCGGTCATCAGCGCGGGATGGTCGGAAAAGAACACCGCGTCGAACACGCCCTTATGGGCGAGTTCGGTGAGGCGCCGGTAATAGGCGGGGTCGGCGACGTCGTGGCGGGTTCCGGTGCGATAGGGCCAGGCATTGCCGAGATAGCCGGTGGTATTGATGCCGACATTGAGGTTGAGCCGGCGTTTCGTCGTCGTCATGCTTGTGCTTTCGCTTCCTGCTGTGGCGCCGCGACGCCGACGCTGCCATGGGGCGCGGGCGCGTTGCCGTTGACGGCGAAGTCGCCAACGATGCGGTCGTGATAGATGCGGGGATTATGGGAGGCGATGGTGCGGGCATTGCGCCAGTGCCGGTCGAGCCCATGGCTGCGCTTGGCGGCGGATGCACCCAGCGCGTCGAAAAGAATGGTGCTGGCGTTCAAGATGAGGCTGGTGATGACTGTCACCGATTGGCTGACTTCGAGATCGGCATTGCGGTCGGCCTCGGCCTTGCGAGCCGCGTCGCCGGATTGATTGGCCTCGAAGGCGCGCTGCAGGGCTTCGGCGGCCTTGAGCGCAATGACGCCGGACGTATAGGCCGCGCCGCGCACCTTGCCGACGACCTGCAGCACTTGCGGGTCCTGGGCCGAGCGGGAGGCATTGCCGCGCCCATAGACGCGCTTGCGTTCCGAGACATGACGGGCCAGGTCGCCGGCTGCCGCGCGACCGATGCCGGCAAGCGTCGCCAGATGCACGAGCTGGAAAAAGCCGCCCGAATAGCTGAAGCGGGCGGCGCTGGGTTTGACCAGGTCATCGGTGATGGGCACGTCGGTGAAATGGGCCGTGCCGCTGGCGCTCAGCGCCTGGCCGAAGCCGTCCCAATCATCGAGGATCGCGACGCCCGGAGCGGCGGTGGGCACCAGGGCGCCGATCGGCTGGCCCTCGCCATCGACCGCGCCCAGATTGATCCAGTCGGCGTAAAGCGAGCCGGTGGTGTAGTATTTTTCGCCATTGAGCTGCCAGCCATCGCCCTGGCGGATAAGGCGGGTGGAATAGCTGCCGATCTGGCCGTCGCCGAGCTCGGAAAAGCCGCTGCCGATGGTTTCGCGGCGGCCCAGACGCCCAAGCCAGTCGTCGCGCCAGGCGCTATGGGGCGCATTGATGACATCTTCGGTGAAGCCGAAATGGCTGCGATAGGCATTGGTGATATTGGGGTCGGCCTCAGACAGCTCGATCAGCAGGCCGAAGAATTCAGGTAGGGTCAGGCCCAGCCCCCCATTCGCGACGGGCAGTCGCAGCGTCGAAAAACCGGCCTGTTTCAGCCAGCCGATCTCGTCGCGCGGCAAGTCGCGTTCGACATCCCGAGCCACCGCACGTTCGCGAATGCGGGCGAAGATCGGCCGGAAGGGCGCGGCGATGGTGTCGAAGCGGTCGGACGGGCCGGCGCCCCAGGCTTGGCTGATATTGGTCATACAATGATCCGGGATGGGCCGACAATGTCAGGCTTTGCGGGGAATGGGAGGAAGAATTGCTTTCCGCGCGGGCAAGCAATTCTTCTTCTCGGTCAGGTGACGGCACCGAGTTTGGCCTGTTCGAAATCGTGCAGCAGGATGGCGATCTCGTAGCCGCGGCGTTTGAGCCAATGGGCGACGGTTTTGGCGCGGACGCCGAGCAGGTCGTCGACCAGGATGACGCGAGAGCCGCGCACGGCGATGGTGCGGTAGGCGACGCCGAGCAATTGGCCGCCTTCGGAGGAAATCGAGCGCGGCAGGTGGCCGGCGGCGAATTCTTCGGGGGTGCGGACGTCGAGGAAATAGGTGGTGCGGTTTTCGTCGCTTACCCAGGCGTCGGCATTTGCCTGGTCGATATAGAGCAGGCCATCGTCTCGCGAGAGGGTTTCGATGTGTTGGGCGGCGAATTGTTTTGCGGCGTCGCTGGCTTCGCCATAGGCGGCGGTCTTGCCCGTTTCGAGCGTCAGGCCGGCATTGGTCCAGCCCTTGGTGCCGTCATCGAGATAGGCGACGAAATTGGGCACCCCGGCATCGATCAGCGTCTGGGCGCCCAGGATGGCGCGGGGGAGGCCGGCGCAGGAGACCAGCACCTTGGTGGTGGGCGAGGGGACCAGATCCTTGAAGCGCAGCACGAGTTCGGCACCCGGCACGCTGACCGCGCCGGGAACGTGCTCCTTGGCGTATTCGGGCACGGTGCGGCTATCGAGGACGATCACGTCTTCGCCCTTGTCGCGCAGGGCCTTGAGCTCGGCAGCCGTAACCACCGGCGTACCTTTTTCGTCGCGGACCCTGGTGACGAAGGGCACGCCGGGAATGTCGAAGGTGGGGAGCGTTTCAAGGCCGCTCTCGATCCAGGCGGGAATGCCGCCTTCAAGTGCATGGATATTGCTCCAGCCGGCTGCAGCGAGCCGCGCGACCGCGGCCTGGGCTGCGCCCTTGCCGTCATCGACCAGCACCGTGCGCACCACGCGGCGCGGGATGAAGCGATCGATTTCGGCCTCGAGCCTCTCTGCCGGCAGATTGGTCGCGAAGAGCGGGGACGCATAGCCGACATCGGCGGCGGGGCGGATGTCGATGACGGCGAGTTCGGCGCCGTCGCCGAGCCAGTCGATAAGGGTCTGCTTGCTGATCGAGCGATTGGACATATCAGGTCTCCTCTAAAGGTCAGGCGTTGGGATCGATCCAGGTGTCGGCAAAGCTCCAGCTGATGCCCTGGGCGCCGGTGACGAAGTTCTTGACGCGTTTATTGGCGATGATCTGGCTGCCGGCGGCGACGAGGTCGACCGAGGCAACGTCGTCGTGGATCAGGTGCTGGAACTTGCTCCAGATCTCGCGGCGCTTGGCTTCGTCCGGTTCGATTGCCGCTGCTTCGAGCAGGGCATCGGCGTCCGGATTGGCGTAATGCGAGGCGTTGGAGAAGGGCAGGCCGATCTTGAAGTTCTGGCTCCAATAGGCGCGTTGGATGCCCAGGGATGGATCGAAGGTATTGGAGAGGGATTCGATGACGAGATCGAAAGCGCGGTCGGTGTAGATGGTCTTGAGATAGGTCGGCAGGTCGAACTTGATGATCTCGATGGAGATGCCGACCTTTTCGAGCTGGTTCTTGATCACATCGGCATAGGCCGGGGTCAGGAAGGCATTGTAGGCCAGCCGGAGCCTGAACCGCGTGCCATCGGCGCCGCGCGGATGGCCGGCTTCATCGAGCAGCTTTTCGGCCGCCGCCGGATCGTGGGGATGCGCGACGACGGTGGGATCGTACCATTTGGGCAGGGCCACGCTGACCGGGCTGGGCGAGACCTGGCCATAGCCATAGAGCGCGATATCGACGATTTCCTGGGCATTGATGGCCTGGGCGATGGCGAGACGCACCGGCTTCTGCGTCAGGATTTCTGTGTCGTAGTTGAAGAACAGCTGCTGCTGGGGGCCGGCATAGGCATAGGTCTTGGTATCGACCACCAGATTGGGATTCTGGCTGAGACGGGCGATATCGCCCAGCGGCACGGGGCTGGCGCCGATATCGGCCTCGCCGGTTTCAAGCGCCGCGGCGCGAGCCGAGGGATCGGTGATGATGCGCAGGATCAGGCGGTCGAGATAGGGTTTGCCAGCGTCCCAATAGTGGGGATTGCGATCGAAGATCAGGTGGCTGCCGGGCACCCATTCGGTGAGCTTGAACGGGCCGGTGCCGATGGCGGTGGCCAGGGTCTGGCCATCGGCAGGCGGCAGGCTTTCGAAGATGTGCTTGGGGACGATGGGGGATTCGGCGGAGGATTGCGCCGAGATCAGGAACGGGGCGGGCTTGGAGAGGACGATGACCGCCGTCAGGGGATCGGGCGTCTGTACCTCGACCACGTTCTGATAGGTGATGCGGCCGCGCGGATGGGCTTCCTTGAGGCGCAGGATGGAGAAGGCGACGTCGGCGGAGGTGAAGTCCACCCCGTCATGCCATTTGACGCCCGGGCGCAGCTTGAACGTGTAGTGCAGGTGATCGTCGCTCACCGACCATTCATTGGCCAGCAGGGGCAGGGGACTGAGATCGTAATCGAAGGTCAGGAGGCCCTCGACGACCTTGGGGCCGATCTCCTGGCCGGTGCCCGATGAGGTGTTGATGGCAAAGAGCGCCGTGCCGGGATCGACCCGGTAGAGCCAGGTGAGCGTGCCGCCGGAGACGGGCGTTGCGTCCTGGGCGAACACATTGGCCGGGATGGCGACGCTGGCGCTGGCCAGCAGCAAGAGCTGATTGAAGGCGCGGCGGGTGAGAGTCATGACGCTTGGCTCCGGAGGCGCGGTGGACAGGAGCGAGCATCAGGCGGGTTGCGGGAAATCGGAAGAATGATTTTCTGCGTGAGGCGGCAAGCGGGGCTTTCGACGATATGTTCGTTGCGTCGGAACTGCAAAAACGGCCGCCGAGCTTGCGCGGGCGGCCGTTTTTGCGATGAGGGGATTGCGCTACAGCAGCTTGAATCCCAGGCGGCGCAGGACGGTGGTGAGTTCTTCGCGTCCCTTGAGGGCGGGCGTGGTGCCGATGCGGCGGCTGATCAGTTCGGTCCAGTCGACCAGGGGCATGTTCTGTTCCGCCTGGAACTGGCGCAGCGCGCCGTTATAGGCGGCCAGGTCTTCCGCCTGGACGGCATTGCCATATTGCTCGCGGTGGAGGACCGATGTCTGGGGCAGGCGGGGTTTGACCTCCGAAGCGCGGGACGGGTCGGGATAGCCGATTGTGAGACCGAAGACGGCGACCGCTTCGGGCGGCAGGCCCAGTTCGGCGGCAACGGCCTCGGGCTGGTTGCGAATGGCGCCGATATAACAGCTGCCCAGGCCGAGCGAATCCGCCGCTACCACCGCGTTTTGCGCGGCGAGAGAGGCGTCGATCGCCGCGAGGAGAAAACTTTCGAGATAGTCGAGGCCGTCGCCGGGCGCATCATATTGTCGGGCAATGGCGCGGGCGCGCGCCAGGTCGGCTATCCACACAAGAAAGAGTGGGGCTTCCTCGATCTGCTTGTTCGGGCCGGCCAATTGGGCCAGCCGGGCCTTGCGTGCCGGGTCGGTCACGGCAACCAGGCTCCAGGCCTGCAGGTTGGAGGAGGTCGGGGCCGATTGCGCGGCCGCCGCCAGCAGTTCCAGCGTGCCTGCCGGCAAGGCGTCGGGCAGATAGGCTCGGGCGGTGCGGTGATCGAGAATGGCGTCGATGGCTGTGTTCCAGGGGATTTCGGTCGCCGGCGGGTTCTGCCGGTAGCGCCGGCGCAGCAGGTCGGCGAGCAGCTGGGCTTCTGTGTCGACGGTGCGGGCTTTGGCGGCTTGCGGCATTGCGATTTTCCTGGTGGTCAATGGAGTTGGAATATGCGGTCTATTCTGCGGCTTTCGCCGCATCGGCAAAGCGATTGGCGGGGCGCTTGAGACCCAGATTTTCGCGCAGCGTTGTGCCCTCATATTCGGTGCGGAACAGGCCGCGGCGGCGCAGTTCTGGCACGACGAGGTCGATGAAGTCCTTGAGCCCGCCCGGCATGATGGGCGCCATGACATTGAAGCCATCGGCGCCGCGGGCTTCGAAACGCTCTTCGAGCTGGTCGGCAATATGCTGGGGCGTGCCCACGACCTGCCAATGCCCGCGGGCTCCGGCGATGCGCAGATAGAGCTGGCGGATGGTGAGGTTTTCCCGCCGCGCCAGATCGAGCAGCAGCGATTGGCGGCTCTTGCCGGCATTGGTTTCGGGCACGGCGTCGGGCAGGGGGCCGTCGATATCATATTGGCTGAGATCGAGGCCGCCCGAGAGGCCCGCCAGCATGTTGAGGCCGACAATGGGCTGGATCAGGTCCTGCAATTGGGCGAATTTGTCCTCGGCTTCGGCCTGGCTTGGCGCGACCACCGGGAAGATGCCGGGCATGATCTTGAGCTCACCCTGATCGCGGCCATACTTGGCCATGCGACCCTTCACATCGGCATAGAAGCCCACTGCCTCTTCGAGCGTGATCTGAGCGGCGAAGATGGCTTCGGCGGTGCGGGCGGCCAGTTCCTTGCCGGGCTCGGAGGCGCCGGCCTGCACGACAACCGGGTGGCCTTGCGGCGTGCGCGGCGTGTTGAGGGGACCGCGCACCTTGAAGTGCTTGCCTTTGTGATCGAGGATATGGAGCTTGTTCTTGTCGAAATAGATGCCGGCCTCGCGATCGCGGGGGAAGGCATCGTCCTCCCAGCTATCCCACAGGCCCAGCACCACATCGGCGAATTCCTCGGCGCGGTCATAGCGGTCGGCGTGGAGAATGTGAGTTTCGTGGCCGAAATTGAACGCGGCATCCGGATCGGACGAGGTGACGAGGTTCCAACCGGCGCGCCCGCCGCTCAGGTGATCGAGCGAGGAGAATTGGCGGGCCAGGTTGAACGGGTCGGAATAGCTGGTGGAGGCAGTGGCGATGAGGCCGATATTCTTGGTGACCGCCGACAAGGCCGAGAGCAGGGTGATGGGCTCAAAGGGATAGACGCCGGAATGCGCCTTGCGGCTGGCCGCGTCGATATCCTTGAGGCGGACACCGACGCCATCGGCGAAAAAGATCGTGTCGAATTTGGCGGCCTCGGCGAGCTGGGCAGTTCGATATAGTTTTCGAAATGCACGCCGATCGAAGCATCCTTGTGCCGCCAGGCCGCAACATGGTGGCCGGTAAAGAGCAGGAAAGCACCGAGCTTGATCTGATCGCTACGCTTGGTCATCTGACATCCTCCAGCGGCGGGCCGCGAAATGAAAAACCAAGGTAAAGGTCGCCGCAGGCTGCGCAACAGTCCAGACAGGACTAGTTTCGGGCGCTGGTAGAAATTGTTTCTGCTGGGCTTGTTCAGTTCCTTCCATCGCCACCTCAATCCCTTCCGACAGGGGCGGTGTTTGCTCCGGGCACAACCAAGAATGCGGTGGCGTGAGCCTCGAGTGAACACGGCCCTCAGGAGGAGTGTTCACCGGGCGGGCGTTCACGCGCACAATCCAAGCGGTGCTTCTTGGCCAGGGCGCCTCAGAACCCATCTTCCAGGATCATAAATCTACTAGATTGATAGACATTCTGAGTTTTTAGGAATGCATTCTACGGAAACCGTGCTGGCGGCGTGGAAATTTGTCACCTGCCCGTCGCATTCGCAAAGCGCGCTCTCGTCCGGGAATGGGCAATCGTGGTGCTATTTGCATATGACAACACAAACGCGCCCTCGAGTCCGATCCATAGCGCCAACGCTGGCGCGGCTGCCGCCATTGACCTCGCTGCGCGCCTTCGTGGCCACGGCGCGGCACCTGAGCTTTACCCGCGCCGCCGACGAGCTGCATGTGACCTCGGCGGCGATCGGGCAGCAGATCCGCCTGCTCGAAGACTATCTGGGGCAGGCGCTGTTCCTGCGCAATCGCGGGCAATTGGAGCTGACCGAAACCGGACTGACGCTGATGCCCGGCCTGACCGATGCCTTCGATCGAGTGCTCGACACCATGGCGCGGCTCAATGCCAATAGTGACGCCGCACCCATTCGGGTGTCGGTGGCGCCATCCTTTGCCAGCAAGTGGCTGGTGCCGCGCCTCGCGGCATTGCGGGTGCATGCGCCGGACCTCGAGGTTCTCGTCGATTCCTCGGCCAAGCTGGCCGATCCGGGGCGGGATGAAACCGATTGCGTCATCCGCTATGGGCTCGGGGCCTATCCCGGCTTGACCATAGACCGGCTGTTTTCCGAGGCGGTCATTCCCGTCTGCAGCCCCGAACTGGCCGAGACGCATGGCCTGTGGCGCGGGCCGGAGGCCCTGCTGGGCGTTCCGCTGCTGCATGAGGATGGGCCCGAGCGCGACGCGTCCTGCCCCGATTGGCCGGCCTGGTTGCGCGGCAATGGCGTCAACCTGCGGGTTGGCGAGCCGGGCATGCGGTTCAATCAATCTTCGCTGGTCATCGATGCCGCCATTGCCGGGCAGGGCGTGGGACTCGGCAAGCTGCGCCTGATCGCGGCCGATCTCGAAAGCGGACGGCTGGTATCGCCGTTCGGCGAGCCGCAGGCCGTCGAGTTCTCGTATTTCTTCGCCACCACCCCGCACAAGACCAAGCTGGGGGGCGTCGAATTGTTCCGCGATTGGCTGCTGGCCGAGGCCGCTGCCACCCGCGCCGCCATACTCAATCTTCGCCCGCCGCAATTCGCGGCACCCAATGCCATCGCCGTCGCCGCTGAATAGAGAGGATTTTCGATGTCCCTATTGGATCTCGCCCATTTCGTTCCGCCTCAGGAACAAGAGCCGGAGGTCGATATCGGCCAGTTCAAGGATTCGATGCGGCACCTGGCTGGTGCGGTCAGCGTCATTACGGTGGGCCGGGGCGAGGATCGCACCGGGTTTACCGCGACATCGGTGTCGTCGCTGTCGATCGAGCCGCCCTCGATCCTGGTCAGCCTCAATCGCAGTTCGTCATCCTGGCCGGTGCTGCAGCGCCACGGCAGTTTCGCGGTCAACGTGCTGGCGCATGACCAGCGCCACATCGCGGATCGCTTTGCCGGGCGTGGCGGGCTCAAGGGTGTCGAGCGCTATCTGGGCGCCGATTGGTCGGAATTGGTGACGGGCACCTCGGCGCTATCGAATGCGCTGACCGTGCTGGATTGCGAGCTTGATGAGGCGATCGACCGGCATTCGCATTCCATCCTGATCGGGCGGGTGCGGGCGATCACCGTGCGGGGCGAGGCGCAGCCGCTGCTCTATTGGCATGGCGCCTACCGGCACATAACGGCGCCGCTGGAGCTTTAGGGCCAATCGACATTCAGCTTTTGATGTCAATTTCGGGAGCCACAATCTGCCTCCCCCCCCTTGAGGGGAGGGAATGAGGGTGGGGGTTCTGAAGTTTCAACCAATATCGAGCTTTTGGAGACCGCAGAACCCCCACCCTAGCCCTCCCCTCAAGGGGGAGGGGACTGGATTGGGGCTCTCCAC
>DATMSY010000025.1:0-10804 GCA_035565135.1 Devosia sp. | reverse complement strand
CGCAGGGCCGGGCGGGGTGACCGTGGAACGGGGGCGCCTGTTCAGTGGGGTTGGAAACTCGGCAGCCGGACCTGCAAGAATGGTACCGCCTGAACCGGACCTTGCACAAAAGCGGATCGTGACGGGCGGCCTTTGGCTCCCTTAGTTCTACCCTGGTCGAGTCAAAGGCCGCCCGTTACAGTGAAACCGCAAGGCACCAGCCCGGGCGGCGTTTCCGCACGCATTGCATTCCCCGCCATGTCACCTAAATATCACTCAACAGTTCTGGAGTACCCTCCCTATGAGTGACAATAACTTCCCCGGGTGGCACGGGACGACGATCGTTTCCGTGCGCAAGGGCAATAAGGTCGTGGTGGCTGGCGATGGCCAGGTGTCCATGGGCCAGACGGTGATGAAGCACACCGCCAAAAAGGTCCGGCGCCTGGCCGGCGGCAAGGTGATCGGCGGCTTTGCCGGCTCTACCGCCGATGCCTTTACCCTGTTCGAGCGCCTCGAAGCCAAGCTCGAGCAATATCCCGATCAATTGATGCGGGCCGCGGTCGAGCTGGCCAAGGATTGGCGCACCGATCGCTATCTGCGCAAGCTCGAAGCCATGATGATCGTGGCCGACAAGACCGACACGCTGGTATTGACCGGCAATGGCGATGTGCTCACCCCCGATCATGGCGTCATCGCCATCGGCTCGGGTGGCAATTACGCGCATTCGGCGGCGCTCGCTTTGCATCAGGCAACCGAACTCGATGCCGAGGACATTGCCCGCCGCGCCATGAAGATCGCCGAGGAAATCTGCGTCTATACCAATGGCAATGTGACGCTCGAAACCATCGAGCTCGACGCGTGAGCTATTCCGTCCGGCGGCTCGATCGAAATGATGCGGCGGCCTATCGCGCCATCAGGCTCGAAGCGTTGACCAATCACCCCGAGGCCTTTGCGAGCACACCCGAGCAATTCGTGCTGCGCTCGATCGAGGACCTGGAAAGCCTGCTCGAAACGCTGCGCTTTTTCGGCGCCGTGGCGTCCGATGGCCGGCTGGTGGGCATCATGGCTTTCGATCAGGGCGCCGGGCGGGAAGCCCATCGCGGCTGGCTGCTGCAGGTCTATGTGCAGCCCGACATGCGCGGCACCGGCTGCGCCCGGGCGCTGCTCGATGCGGTCGTCGATTATGCCAAATCGACGGTCAAGCAATTGCACCTAGCCGTCGCCAGCCATAACGCGCCGGCCCTCAAACTCTATCAAAAGGCGGGGTTCTCCATTTACGGAACCGATCCCCGCTTCCAATTCGTGAACGGTCGCTATGTCGACGAACACCTGATGGTGCGCTTCTTTGACGAGGCACCAGGAAAGCAGACTGCAAAATGAGTGAGACCAATTTTTCCCCGCGCGAGATCGTCAGCGAACTCGATCGCAATATTGTCGGCCAGAAGGACGCCAAGCGCGCCGTGGCCGTGGCCCTGCGCAATCGCTGGCGCCGTCAGCAGCTGCCGGCCGAATTGCGCCGCGAGGTCAGCCCCAAGAATATTTTGATGATCGGGCCGACCGGCGTCGGCAAGACCGAGATTTCCCGCCGTCTGGCGCGGCTGGCTCAGGCCCCCTTCATCAAGGTCGAAGCCACAAAATTCACCGAAGTGGGCTATGTCGGGCGCGACGTCGAACAGATCATCCGCGATCTCGTCGAAGCCGGCATTGCCGTGCTGCGCGACAAGCGCCGCGCCGATGTGCAGGCCCAGGCGCATCAGAATGCGGAAAACCGCGTGCTCGATGCGCTGGTGGGCAATTCCGCCGCGCCCTCGACCCGCGATAGCTTCCGCAAGAAGCTGCGCAATAACGAGCTCGACGACAGCGAAATCGAGATCGAGATGACGCCCTCGCCTGGCACCGGCGGCTTTGAAATTCCCGGCATGCCCAATGGCGGCATCGGCATGATCAACCTCAGTGACATGTTCAAGCAGGCCATGGGCGGGCGCGGGGTCAAGCGCAAGATCAAGGTCAAGGACGCCTATGAGCCGCTGATCGCCGAGGAAGCCGACAAGCTGCTCGATCAGGACCAGCTCAAGAGCGAAGCCATCGAGCTGGTGGAAAATCACGGCATCGTCTTTATCGACGAGATCGACAAGGTCGCCGCCCGCGAAGGCGGGGTGACCGGCGGCCCGTCGCGCGAAGGCGTGCAGCGCGATCTGCTGCCGCTGATCGAAGGCACCACCGTCTCGACCAAATATGGCCCGGTCAGCACCGACCATATCCTCTTCATCGCCTCGGGCGCTTTCCATGTGAGCAAGCCCAGTGATCTCCTGCCCGAATTGCAGGGCCGCCTGCCGATCCGGGTGGAACTCAAGGCGCTGACGCGCGAGGATTTCATCCAGATCCTCTCCAGCACCGATGCGAGCCTCATCAAGCAATATGTGGCGCTGATGGGTACGGAAGGCGTGGTACTCGACTTCACCCAGGACGCCATCGAGGCCATTGCCGACGCCGCCGTCCGCGTCAACAATTCGGTCGAAAATATCGGCGCAAGGCGGTTGCAGACCGTGATGGAACGGCTGGTCGAAGACATTTCCTTCGATGCTCCGGACAAGCAGGGCCAGACCATCAAGATCGACGCGGCATTCGTCGCGGACAAGGTCGGCGTCTTGGCTGCGGATACGGATCTGAGCAAGTTCGTGCTCTGACGCTTTCCGCACACACTGAACGGCACCGAGGTTACCGTCTTCCCTTCTCCCCTTGAGGGAGAAGGTGCCCGAAGGGCGGATGAGGGGTTTCTTTCTACACTTCCGGCATAGGGTGGCGCAGCACCCCTCACCCTGACCTTCCGCTGAACGCGTCAGGTCTATCCCTCTCCCTCAAGGGGAGAGGGAAAAGAGGGTTCAGCGCGCCTTCCCCGACCGCCGCATGACTTCATTGGTCAAAAACCGCAAATCCTCGGGCTCAAGCTTGCCGATATCCTTGGCCAGCCGATTGGTCAGCTCGGTCGCCTCGGGCACGAGGCCACCCGTATCGATGGTGATCTTGGGGTCGCTCAATTCAGCCAGGCGCTGCAATTCCTCGGCCTCGTCCCAGATCACATTGAAAAACGTGATCATGCGATGCAGCAGGAACCCGGTGGGCTTGCCGCGCCGGCCATGCTCCAGCGCCGAGAGATAGGCGCTCGACACATTGAGTGCCGCCGCCATGTCCTTGAGCGAAATGCCGCGCTCCTCGCGCAGCGCCCTTATTTTTGCGCCAAGCGGGGTCATGAGCGGCGCAGGCGCACATACCACGCCCCCTCGCCACCATGGCCGCGCGCCGCCACGCTCCAGCCCGACACCAGCGGCGCCAGGCTCGGTTCATTGAGCCAGACCGGCAGCATGGTGCGCAACACGCCGCGCTCGCTCATGGCGGCGATATAGTCATTGTCGGTCTTGAGGCCCTTGCCGGTAATCACCAGCACAGTGCGATCGCCGCGGGCAAAGCGCGCCTGGATAAAGCGGTGCAAGGCGCCCCGCGCTTCATTCTGGGTCATGCCATGGAGATCAATCGTGCCATCGATCTCGATCCGGCCGCGCACCACTTTCTTGCGCACCGAAGGCTCCACAACCTTCTCGGGCAGCGGCGTATTGGCCATTGGCGCCTGATAGGGCGGCAAAAACGCCTTGCGCGGCGGTTTTCGCGTGGGGGGCGGCTTGGGCAGGTCGGGCGCGGGGTCAGCAACCGGCAACGGCAGGGGGCCGGCCGCCATTTTCAGCAGGCCCTTGCGCCGCAAGGGATCGACCGTGGCGGCAACGGCCGTCCACAGGTGGAAATCGTGCGGCAGGCGCTTGGGATCACGCTTGGACATGCAAGGCGCCTGCCGGACAATGGATCAATCAAGCTGGCTGGTGGAGGTGACTTTCCAATTGGGATCGCGCGATTTGGGATTGCGCGCAAAGGTCCATTCATCGGCCACGGTCTGCACCTGATCGGCATTGCCCTCGATCAGACTGCCATCCTTGTCACGCGTGGCCGAAACCACTTCGGCATGGAAACGCACGGTGAGGAGGACATTTTTCTTGTCGTATTCGGCTTCCGAGATTTCCACCTTGGGCAGGCCCACAAAGGTGAAATCGACGGTCTGCCCGGCGGCCTCGCGATCGGCAATGACGCGCTGGAAGCCGTCGAAGACGTCTTTTTCCAGCAGGTTCTTGAGCATGGCGCGATCGCCCGAGGCAAAGGCGGTGACGATCATTTCATAGGCCTGCTTGGCGCCATCGAGGAAGCTCTTGGGCGTAAAGCTCGGATCGGCCTCGACAACCTGGCGGAAGCCATTGGCCAGCGCCGCATCGCCATGGGAGAATTGCTCGATTTCGGCTTCCACCTTGCGGGCGCGGCGCTCCTCGTCGAGATCGGGGGCGGCCGTGGCGGGACGGGGACGCATGGGCACCACACTATCCTCGCTGGCCTGGGCTTCGGCGGGTTTGCGCCGTTCGACCGGGGGTCGCTCCGTTCCGGTCCGCGTGCCCAAAACCGAGCGCAGCCTGAACAGGACGAACACCGCCACGGCGATGACGATGAGGGTCGGCAGGTCGAAGAATTCGTCCATCAATAGGTACCTTGCGTAAGACGCATCGCAAAATCGATGCGGGTGACGCTCGCTGAGCGCGGATATCGGCCTATATATAGGCAAAGCCTCACCTCAAAACCAGTTCACGATGGGGCGAGTTGCAATTTGCCGCGCTCCGGCGTGGATTTAGTGGAAGGATGGATGCCCTTGGCCCGATTTTTCGCCCTTGGCCTGCTGCTCTTGCCGATCGTGGAGATCGCCCTGTTCATCAAGGTGGGCCAGACGATCGGGCTGTTGCCGACGCTGGCGCTGGTCATCATCGCCGCGATCGCCGGCGGGTTGCTGTTGCGGTTGCAGGGGATGAGCGTCCTCAATCAGCTGCGCGGCAATATCAGCGCCGGCAGGCTGCCGGGCCGCACCATTGCCGATACAATGATGATCGGCCTTGCCGGTCTGCTGTTGATCCTGCCGGGCTTTCTCACCGATATCGCGGCGCTGGCGCTTTTGCTGCCGCCGGTGCGCGGCTGGATTTACGGCGCGCTATCGAGCCGGGTCAGCGTGGTCGATGTCGCCAGCTATCGCACCCAAGCCCGGGACCAGGATGGCCGGCTGAGCGGCGCCGATACGATCGACCTCGACGAGGAAGACTATCGGCCCAAATGAGCCGGGCGGGGGCGCCGCGCTTGTGGCACCGGGCCAAAGATGCTAGCCAGCCGGGCAAACATATTGCCGCAAAGGACTAGAGAATGGCTGACGAGAACCAGGGCGGTGCAGCACCCCAGGCCAGCAATTTGCCCTCCATGAATCTGGTGGGGCAGTATATTCGCGACCTCTCCTTCGAAAATCCCGGCGCGCCCGGCTCGATCATGGCCGGCGGCGGCAATCCGGCGTTCAACGTCTCGATCTCGGTCGGCGTCAAGAAGCAGGCCGACGACATCTACGCGGTCGAATTGACGCTCAATGCCAAGGCCAATCGCGAAGCGGTCGTGCTGTTCAATGTCGAGCTGGTCTATGGCGGCGTGTTCCGCCTCAAGAATGTGCCGGAAGCCCAGCTCAGCCAGCTTTTGATGATCGAATGCCCGCGCCTGATTTTCCCCTTTGCCCGCCAGGTCCTGGCCAGCGTCACCCAGCAGGGCGGTTTCCCACCGCTGATGATGGAGCCGGTCGATTTTGCCGCCATCTACCGGCAGAATCTGGCCCAGCTCGCCGCCAAGCAGGGCGCAGCGCCACTGACCGCCGCCAGCGCCGAGACCGACAAGCCCAATTGATTTTGGCCAGTTTAGCTTTGTGATGAAACAGACCCCGGGTGATCCATCCGGGGTTTTTCTTTATTCGGCCGCCGCCACTTCGCTATCATATTGCGCCCAGACCGAATCGGGTCCGAGCTTGGCGACCAGGGCCGCATGGGCGGCCAATTCGGCTTCGCTGATCTGGCGCACCAGGGGCACCGGGCGCGGGGCCACGGCGACGCGGGCCGCGATGGCCTCGGCGCCCGAGACGCGATTTTCCGCGATCAGCGCCAGGCTCACCTGCTTGCCGCCGATCAGCTCGAGATAGACTTCGGCCAGGATCTCGCTGTCGAGCAGGGCGCCGTGCAGCGTGCGGCGCGAATTGTCGATGCCATAGAGCTTGCACAGCGCGTCGAGGCTTACCCGCGAACCCGGATGCTTGGCGCGGGCCAGCGCCACCGTATCGATCACCTCATTGCTCAGCACCGGCCGCCCGGTTTTCTTGAGCTCGGCATTGAGGAAGCCGATATCGAAAGCGGCATTGTGGATGATGAGCTTGGCGTCGCCCAGAAAATCGCGGAATTCGTCGGCGACCGCCGCAAAGAGCGGCTTGTCGGCCAGAAACTCTTCCGACAGCCCATGCACGCGAAACGCCTCTTCGGGCATGGAGCGCTGGGGATTGATATAGACGTGATAATGCCGGCCGGAGGGGATGTGATTGATCAGCTCGACGGCGCCGATTTCCACCAGCCGATCGCCATCAGCGGGCGACAGGCCTGTGGTTTCGGTATCAAGCACAATCTCACGGTTCATTCTTTGGCCCTTTGGCGCGGATAGCGGCGACCAGCGCGGCAATTTCTTGGCGGGTCTGCGCAATGGACGTGCCGGTATCGAAGATATAGGTGGCGCGCTTCCTCTTTTCGGCCTGCGGAGTCTGGCGGGCAAGAATGGTATCGAGCTTTTCCACGGTCATTCCCGGCCGCGCCAGGGCCCGCTGGCGCTGGATGGCCTCGTCGACCACGGTGACGGCAATGGCATCGAAGCCATAATCATAGCCGCTTTCGAACAATAGCGGCACTTCCACCACCGCCAGGGCATGGCCATCGGCCTCCGCAGCATCGAGAAAATGGGCTATTCTCCTGCGCACCAGGGGATGCACCACGGCTTCAAGCCGCTTGAACCCTTCGGGGTCGGCCGCAAGCCGTTGCGACAGCAGGCCCCGATCGATCCGGCCATCGCGCGTCACGCCGGGAAACAAGGCCTCGACGGGGGCGACCGCCTCGCCGGCATAAAGGTCGGCCACGGCGGCATCGGCCGAAAAGACCGGCACGCCCAAATCGCCAAACGCCTCGAGCACGGTGGATTTGCCCGTTGCGATCGATCCGGTAATGCCGATGCGCCACATGCTCAATGCTCCAGCGTGGCCTCGATCCCTGCCCGCAAATTTTTGGTCACAACAGGTCGAACGCCGAACCAGGCTTCAAATCCCGGCACCGCCTGATGCAGCAGCATGCCCAGCCCATCGACAATCGGCAAGCCGCGGGCCCTCGCCTCGGCCAAGAGCGGGGTGACCAGCGGCGCATAGACGATATCGGTCACCAGCGTGCCGGGAGACAATCGGCTGAGATCAAAACCATCGAACCGGCTGCCATGCATGCCGATCGAGGTGGTATTGACCACCAGCCCCGCCAGTGGCGCCAGCGCGTTGAAATCGGAAAGATTGCCGATCCGGATGTCGCCACCGATCTCGGCCGCCAGCTTGTCGGCAGTCAACCGGGTCCGATTGAGCAGAAGAACAGGGATCGCGCGGCTTTTGAGGGCGACGAGAATGGCTCGCGCCGCCCCGCCGGCGCCGAGCACGATTGCCGGTTTTTTGGCCGCGGACCAATCGGGCGCACCCGCATCGAGATTGCCCAAAAACCCGAGATAGTCGGTATTGGTGCCATGCACCTTGCCATCCTGCACCACCAGAGTGTTAACGGCCCCGATGGTCCGCGCCAGCGGGTCGACGCTGTCGCAAAGGGCAAAGACGGCTTCCTTATGCGGAATGGTGACATTGCCGCCGGCAAATTCTCCCGCCCGCAGCCGTTCGAAGAAGGCGGGCAGCTGTTCGGGCGCGACATCGATAGCTTCATAGCTGCCATCGATCTGGTGCTCGGCCAGCCAGGCGCCATGAATCAGAGGCGAGCGCGAATGGGCGATGGGGTGCCCGATGACAAAGGCTTTGGTGGTCACGGTTTTCCGTCGAGGATTTGGGGAGCAATGGCGCGCAAAGCCGCCAGGAGCGGCAGAAGCGGCAGGCCCAGAATGGTAAAATAGTCGCCGCTCACGGTTTCAAACAGACGGATGGAGGGTCCTTCGAGCCGATAGCCGCCCACCGAACTCAACAGGGCCTCGCCTTCACGATCAAGGATATCCTCGCGCTCATTGGCCGAGAAATCGCGCATGGTGAGTTCGGCCGTCTGCAGATCGGACCACAATGCGACCCCGTTCTGCACCAGGGTCACCCCGACATGAAGACGATGGGTCTTGCCCCTTAAATGGTCGAGCTGGGCGGCGGCGGCCGCACGGTCGGCCGGCTTGTGCAAAAGCTCGGTTCCCAGGGCCAAGGTCTGATCGGCCCCGATCACAAATGCCCCTTGATGCAGGACGGAAACCGCTTCGGCCTTTTTCTGGGCGAGCAGCAAAGCCACATCGCGGGCATCGGCGCCATGGGCCAGAGCCTGGGTTTCGATACCGCGTTCGTCGATGTCCGCGGGCTCGGCGGAAAAGACCAGACCGGCCTGTGCCAGCAGGGTTTTTCTGGTGTTGCTTTGCGAGGCGAGGATCAGCATGGGACCATGTTTTCCATAGACTTATCCCCAGCTCAAGCCTTGGCTGTGATAATGACTCATGGTTTTGACGGGGGGCCCGACTTGTTCGACTTGGTAAACGAAGCATTAACAGTTGGAGTCCGGGCCCGGTCGCCGGAGGGTGATGGATAGGTCTGGGGAAAACCACTTTCGTCCCGGGGTGCTGTTTCCAGCCGATACGCACAGGCGGAATCGAATCGTTGACTCCGGACTCAGGCCCTTAACGCCACGTTAACCATTTACCTCTCGTTAAGGATTGGCCCGCCGCGATTTTGATTCACATCCTGTTAACCAAAGGACTGCGCCCTTGTGTCACCACCAAGCCCAATTGTGGACGGCGCTGAATTCATCCAAAACACCGCCATGATAATAAAGATACTAAGTTCAAGATTCTCTTTTGAGGTTTTGAAAGGGGAGACCGAATGAGCGCTGTGGCCCACAAACCCTTGCTGGCGACGGTGCTGGGAGAGCGCCAGGAGCGCCCCCCGGTCTGGATCATGCGGCAGGCTGGCCGCTATCTGCCGGAATATCGCGAACTGCGCACCAAGGTCGGCGGCTTTCTCGAACTGTGCTATACGCCAGAGCTGGCAGCCGAAGTGACGCTGCAGCCGCTGCGCCGGTTCCCGCTCGACGCAGCCATTTTGTTTTCCGATATCCTGGTCATTCCCGACGCCCTGGGCCAATCGGTGCGCTTCGCGGCTGGGGAAGGGCCTCTGCTGGAGCCGGTGACGGCCGAGACAATCGGGCAATTGCAGCCCAAACGGGCTTTGGACCATCTGGCGCCGGTATTCGAGACGCTGCGCCGGGTTCGCGCTGGCCTTACGCCGGACAAGACCCTTATCGGCTTCTGCGGTTCTCCCTGGACGGTGGCGACCTATATGATCGGCGGGCGTGGTTCGCCCGACCAGGCTGCCGCGCGGCTCTTTGCGCTGCAGCACCCCGAAGCCTTTGACGCCCTGATCGATATTCTGGTGCAAACCAGCATCGACTACCTGCTCGCCCAATTCGCTGCCGGCGCCGATGTGGTGCAGCTCTTCGAGAGTTGGGCTCTTAATCTCGATGACGCAGCCTTTGCCCGCCAGGTGATCGAGCCTAATCGCCGCATTGTCGAAGGCGTTCGCGCCCGCCTGCCCAATGCGCCGATCATCGGCTTTCCGCGTGGCGCGGCCGGCAATATCGCGGCCTATGTCGCCGCGACCGGGGTCAATGCGGTAGGGCTCGATTATGCCACCCCGCTCGAATTCGCGGCCCGGCACGTTCCTGCCGGTTTCACCGTGCAGGGTAATCTTGATCCCTTGCGGCTGGTGGCCGGTGGTGCGCAGATGGAGGATCGCGCCCGCCAGATCATTGCCGCCTTTGCCGACCGGCCGCATATTTTCAATCTCGGCCATGGCATCGTGCCGGAAACCCCGATCGGCCATGTCGAGCGGCTGGTCGATCTGGTCAAAAACGGCTAGAGCGCAAAAAAGCTGAACTGTTGAGGAGTTCGCAAAATGGAATGGGTCAAGGCAGCGCATGTGATTTCGGTCATCGCCTGGATGGTCGGCATGCTCTATCTGCCGCGTTTGTTCGTCTATCATTCGGTCGCCGAAAAGGGCTCCGACAAGTCCGAGACCTTCAAGATCATGGAGCGGCGCCTGCTGCGCGGCATCATGACTCCGGCCATGATCGCGACCTGGATTTTTGGGCTTTGGATGATATCGTTCGGCGTGGTCGATTGGAGCGCGGGCTGGCCCTATCTCAAGGCCGCCGCCGTTCTCGCGCTCAGCGCCTGTCACGGCATTCTGGTCCGGCACACGCGCGAATTTGCCGAGGACCGCAATACCAGGCCGCAGAAATATTTCCGCATCATCAATGAAGTGCCCACCGTGCTGATGATCCTGATCGTCATCGCGGTGATCGCAAGGCCGTTCTGAAATGCTGTTTCACGTGAATCGGCTGCGGACGCGGCGTTTCAATCTTGAAATAGTGCCGGGATCACGCTACATGACTGCCAATGCACCCGAATATCCAAGCCGACTTCCCAAGTCGCTGCGCGGTGCCTCCCTCCCAAAATAGCCTCAACGCTTTTTTCGATTTCCCTCAAGGGTCCATCCGCTACATGCAGAATATGAAGCTCAGCGAGCTCAAGGCCAAATCTCCGGCCGAATTGCTGGTGTTCGCCGAAGAACACGAGGTCGAGAATGCCTCGACCATGCGCAAACAGGAAT
>DATMSY010000024.1:0-8582 GCA_035565135.1 Devosia sp. | reverse complement strand
CCATGATCTCCGTCGCAACCATCTCGTTTTGGTATTTTAGCTATCCGCTCCCGGCGGAGGCTATTGTGCGCTTGATCTGATCTCACCAAGAGACGACCAAACCCGAAGCCAGCCGCCCGACCCACGAGGCGGCTTTTTTGTTGGCCGCTGTCGAGCAGACACACCAAGGAACCGACAAAATGCTGAAAACCACCGATGATCTGCGGATCAATTCCATCACCGAGCTGACCACCCCCATCGAGGTGATGCGCCAGCATCCGCGCACCGACGCCGCCACCCGCACCGTCCTCAGCGCCCGCCATGATCTGCACAATATTCTGGCCGGCCAGGACGACCGTCTCGCCGTCGTGGTCGGCCCGTGCTCCATCCACGACACCAGGGCCGCCATGGATTACGCGCAGCGGCTCGTGGCGCTGCGCGAAACCCTTGGCGACCGGCTCGAGATCATCATGCGTGTCTACTTTGAAAAGCCCCGCACCACCGTGGGTTGGAAGGGCTTGATCAACGACCCCAATCTCGACGGCACCTTCGACATCGATACGGGCCTCCACACCGCCCGCGCGCTCCTGCTCGACATCAACAATCTGGGCCTACCCGCCGCCTGCGAATTCCTCGACATGACGACCCCGCAATACATTGCCGACCTCGTCAGCTGGGCCGCCATCGGCGCCCGCACCACCGAAAGCCAGATCCACCGCGAGCTGGCCTCGGGCCTCTCCTGCCCCGTCGGCTTCAAGAATGGCACCGACGGCAATCTGCAGATCGCGCTCGATGCGGTCAAATCGGCCAGCCAGCCGCACCATTTCATGGCCGTCACCAAAACCGGCCGCTCCGCCATCGCCTCGACCACCGGCAATGAGGACTGCCACGTCATCCTGCGCGGCGGCAAAGTGCCAAACTACGACGCCGTCCATGTCGAAGCCGCCGCGCAAGCAGCCATCAAGGCCGGCCTGCCCGCCACCATCATGATCGACGCCAGCCACGCGAACTCCTCCAAAAAGCCGGAAAACCAGCCCCTGGTCCTCGCCGATATCGGCCACCAACTCGCCGCCGGCGACCGCCGCATCATCGGCGTCATGATCGAGAGCAACCTCGTCGCCGGCCGCCAGGACCTCATCCCCGGCAAGCCGCTGACCTATGGCCAGTCCATCACCGACGGCTGCATCGATTGGGACACCACCGTCACCGCGCTGGAGGCCCTGGCCGAGTCCGTAACCCAACGCCGCGCCGCCACCAATCAGGCCGTCGCGTAAAGTCCCCTTCCCCTCTCCCCTTGAGGGAGAGGGACCGACCTGACGCGTTCAGCGGAAGGTCAGGGTGAGGGGTTCTGCGCCCGCCCATGCTTCAATGTCTATGGCGAACAGCCCTCCCCTATCAGGGGCAGTGTTCACACTGGACGCCTCAAGAACGCGGTGTCATCCCGGCGCAGGCCGGGATCCATGCTGAAGGCTATCCGAACATCGCATGCATGGAGAAAGCACAGCATGGATTCCGGCCTCCGCCGGAATGACACCGTGGATGGGGTGAGTCCCGCGTAAGCCCCCCTGGGAGGAGGTCAGCTTTTTCGCATATGCGAAAAAGCGGGGATCGAGGCTCTCCGACGTCCTCGGAAAAACCGCTATGCCTCCCCTCCCACCGCGTCTCCCTCGGGCCTGACCCGAGGGCCTGTCTCAACCCGGCGCGCGTGACGAGTGGCCCTCGGGTCGAGCCCGAGGGAGAGCGGTGGGTGTAGGGAGATGGTGCGAATTGCCTGGCACCGCCGGTGGATGCGTCCGGAGTGAACACTCCCATATCAGGGGGAGGGGACGTCATCGTGGCTCGCTATTTTAGGGTGTCTGCCACTTGCTGTCGATGAAGAGCAGGGCATCGCGGATGCTGGAGGACCAGACGTCCCAGGAATGGTCGCCATTGGTGACGCGGAATTCGATGGGGCGATTGTCGGCCTGCATGGTCTCGTAAAAGGCAATGGCGCCGCGCCAGAGCTTGTGGCTGTCGTCGTCGCCCACGGTCAAAAAGAGCGCGGGCAGGGGCGTGTCATTGGCAATGGCGTCGGCCAGCAGGGTGAAGACATTCTGGCTGTTGAAGCGGCGGGCATCGAAGGGATTGCCGAAGGCGCTGCCGAAATGGGGCGGGACGGGCGGCAGGTCGATGCCGGTCGAGATGTCGGCGGGGTCGTTGTGGTGGAAATAGGTGCTGTCGATGATCAGGGCCATGGCCTCGGGAGCGAGGTCCAGCTCGTCGCTGGGCACGTTTTGCCAGATGGCGCCGGAGAGGCTGGCGGCGGCAATGAAGAGATTGGGATGGCCGAGCGCGAGGCGCAGGGCGCCATAGCCGCCCATGGAGAGGCCGGCAATGGCCCTGCCGCCGTGATCGCTGCGCACGGGATAGGCGGCTTCGACGGCTTGGCGCAGGTCTTTGACTATGGCGGTTTCGGAATCGCCGGGGCCGCCGATGGCGCGGGAATCGACATACCAGCCTTCGGGGCCGGCGCCGGGCATGACCACGAGGGCCGGCTTGATGGCATTGCCCATCATGGCGTCGAGCGTGGGCTGGATATGGCCGAGGTCGCGCCAGCTGGTTTCGTCGCCGCCCAGCCCGTGCAGGAGGTAGATAACGGGCCAGCCGTCCGGCGGCGGATTGCCGTCGGGGCGATAGATCAACGCCTTGATGGTGCCGCCCAGGCCGGGGCTGGGGAAGGACTGGCTTTCGAGGGTGCCGGCGAGGGCGGGAGGGACGAGGCCCAGGACAAGCAGGGTTGCGATAAGGGCTTTGAACATGGCCGGTCCTATGTCGAGGAGGGCAGGATAGCGGCGTGAGGGAGGGGCGACAATGGCGGGATATTATCGTGGATTTCTTGGTCGGCGTTTTGGCTCCACCGACGCCCCCAACCGTTGTCCCCTCGCCCCTCAGGGGAGAGGGTAGCGGAGCCGGGAGCATAGCGACCTGGCGGAGCTGGGGTGAGGGGTGTCATGGTGGTGCATCATGCCATGCTGCAGCATCGCACCCCTCACCCCAACCGAATTCGCAAACGCGAATTCGGTGAGGCTTCGCCGTCGACCTCTCCCCTGAGGGGCGAGGTGAGACCTGCCATCTGCGACAGCTGCCGCGCCAGGGGAGGGCGCCGGCCAGTGGTGTGCCGTTGACGGCCTTTGGGCGCGGGCGTAGACATTTGGCCGTGTCATTTCCAAGCCTCAAGCGCCCGTCCAGCCGGCATCCGATTTTTAGGGTGTGAACATGGTCCCCGCAGTGGTCCCCAGTATTTTGGGGCAATAGCTGCGTCCGGGGTCTGACGTGATGCGTGTTTTGTCGAGGTTTTCTGGAGCGTTCTGATGAACTCCATTTCCAAGCCGCTCTGGCAGCGGTTTACGTTCTTCCTGATCCCGTTGATGGTCTCCAACATCCTGCAATCGCTGTCGGGAACGGCCAATGCCGTCTATGTCGGCCAGCTGGTCGGCGTGGAGGCATTGGCGGCCATTTCCACCTTCTTTCCGATCCTGTTTTTCCTCATGAGCTTCATCATCGGGCTCTCTTCGGGCGCGACCGTGCTGATCGGGCAGGCCTGGGGCGCGCGCAATGTCGCCAAGGTCAAGCAGATTGCCGGCACGACGCTGACCGCGACGATTGCGCTGGGCGTGGTCGTTGCCATTATCGGGGCATTGTTTACGCCGCAGATCATGCAGGTGCTGGGGGCGCCGGCCAATATTCTGGGGCTATCGACCGATTATGCGCGGATCGTGCTGATCGGCATGCCGGGCTTTTTCGTGTTCCTGGTGGTGACCTCGGTGCTGCGCGGGGTGGGCGATACGGTGACGCCGCTGGTGGCGCTGATCATTTCGCTGATGGTGAGCCTGCTGGTGACGCCGGCGCTGATCCAGGGGTGGTTCGGGCTGCCGCAATTGGGGCTGCTGGCGGCGGCCTATGCCTTCATCGCCGGGTTCGTCTCGGTGTTGATTTTTCTCTTCATCTATATGCGGGCGCGCAAGATGCCGCTGGCGCCGGACAGGGACTTGCTGGCGGCCATGGTGCCCGATTTCAAGCTGCTGGGGCTGATCCTGCGGTTGGGCGTGCCGGCGGGGCTGCAGATGGTGATCTCGTCGATTTCGGCCATCGTCGTCGTCGGGCTGGTCAATGGCTTTGGCTCGGACGCCACGGCGGCCTATGGCGCGGTCAACCAGGTGGTGGGCTATGTGCAGTTCCCGGCCATGTCGATCGGTATTGCTGCGTCGATTTTCGGCGCACAGGCCATCGGCGCCGGGCAGGCCGGGCAATTGTGGGGGATCACCAAGACGGCGCTGGTGCTCAACCTCATCATCACCGGCAGCCTGATACTGGTTGCCTATCTCTTCTCCCAGCATCTGGTGGCGCTGTTCATCACCGATCCGGCGGTGATCGAGATGACCGAGACGCTGCTGCATATCGTGCTGTGGAGCATGCTGTGCTTTGGCTGGAGCGTGGTGTTTTCGGGCATTATGCGGGCGAGCGGTACGGTGGTGGCGCCCATGGTCATTTCGCTGGCGGCGATCCTGCTGGTGGAATTGCCGGGGGCGATCGTGCTCAGCCGGACGAGCCTGGGGCTGCATGGCATCTGGATCGCCTATGCGGCGAGCTTTTCGGTGATGCTGGTGGCGCAGGCGGCCTGGTATCGGTTCGTCTGGAGCAAGAAGAAGATCGTGGCGCTGATCTAGGAACCGAGGCGCTCTTCCAGCCAGGCAATACCGAATGCGACCATGGGCGCGGCGTCCACCAGCACGGAGGGCGCCGCGCCGATCGTGCCCCGCTTGCCCTGGCCGGTGGCGAGGAAGGCTTCGACTATGGTGGCGAAATAGTCGTCGGGCAGGCCGTGCGGCGGATCGCCGGTGTCGAATTCCTCGAAGTGACGCCACACGGTCTTGCCGTCGACAAGAATGGGCGCTTCGTAGCGGCGGAGGCGCTTGTTGGGGAAGTCGGCGACGTGTTCGGCGTGATGCAGCAGGGTCATGGTGTCGAGCGGCGCGCCGATCAGCATGGTCTTACCACCGGCTTCGACGAGCTTGCCGAAGGGCGATTGCGGGCCATAGCCATAGTCGAGGGCGTGGTCGGCGGTGAACCACTCGGCTTTGCCGCCCAGGGCGGCGCAGGAGGCGCCGGGATTGCCGCTGCGCAGGGCGCCGGGCGTGGTGCGCAGCAATTCGGGGAAGGCGCCATTGTCGCGAATGGAGCGGGAGCGCCGGGGATCGAAGGGCGGGATCTCGTCGCGCAGCTCGGTGCGCTGGAGAATGTCGTCGTCGGCCTGCCAGTCGCAATAGGCCAGCAGTGTTCCCGTCGGTCCGATGACCGTGCGGATGGCGTCGATCAAGGTGTCGGGACCGCCGAGGACGGGGCCGACCCGCCGCAGGGCGGCGTGCGCGAGCACGGCGTCACCCTGCCGCAGGCCAAGTTCCCTAAGCTGCTCGACCAGCTGACTTTGCGTCCAGAGCATGCCGATCAGCCGCGGGCGTAGGCGGCCTTGCGCGGTTCGGCGGCGACATTGGCATTTTCGCGGGCATCGTAGATGGCGCGGGCGTCGATGATGGCGCCGTGATGTTCGGCCGACCAGTCCCAGAGGCCGCTGATGGGGACCTGCAGGGTCTTGCCCAGTTCGGTGAGGCTATATTCCACACGCGGCGGCACTTCGGGATAGATGATGCGGGTGACCAGCCCATCGCGTTCGAGATTGCGCAGGGTGAGGGTCAGCATGCGCTGGGAGACGCCGTTAATCATGCGCTTGAGTTCGTTGAAGCGCATGGTTCCGTTGCGGCCCAGCGTACCCACGACCATCACGCTCCACTTGTCGCCGATGCGGTTGAGCACGTCGGACATGGCCAGGCAATTGGCGGATTTGGATGTGTCGGTGAGAGACATGACTATGCTTTCGTCTAGAAGAACCTTAGGCACAAATATAGACACGGTTACTGCTTGTGCCTAGGGGTGCTCTTACGCGACCTTGTGTTCGGCGCCATAGAGCCCGAGATAATAATTCAAATTGTCGTCCCGCAGGCCCAGCGTTTCCAGAACGCCGCCCATGAAACTGACCGGTGCAGTGCCGGGCGCGGTGACGATCCGGCCGTCAATGACCGCCTGAGGCTGGTCCTTGTAATGCGCCGCGCCCGCATAGCCGGTCGGCGGCAGGTTGTCGGGCGAGTTGGAGGTGTGGGCGACAGTATCGAGAAGGCCGGCCCGGGCCAGTGCGAGCGTTCCGTCGCAAATGCCGGCCACGGTCTTGCCGGCATCATGGGCGGCCCGGAGAGGGGCCGTAACGTCAGGCGGGGTATCACTGGCCCAGGCGGTGCCGCCGCAGACGACGAGGGCGTCCAGCTTGGCGGGATCGATGTCTTCCACTGCCAGGTCCGGGGTGACCTTGAGGCCGCCCGCCGAGGTGACTGGCTTGCCGCCAGGCGTTGCGAATTTGGTGTCGATGCCGAGATAGCTGCGGGCGCCGGCATTGAGCAGGGCGGTTTCCCAATCGGCAAAGCCCTCGGCCAGGATGGTAATAATGGCGGTCATGGTCGATTTCTCCCCGTGTCTTAGTCGCCACACTGTTGGACGCTTGTGCTACCAGATGGTGTCAGGAGCAGTCAAAAGCCCGTCACCGGGGGGTGATCGCATTGAGATAGGGGCAGGGCGCTGATATGAGAAAGCGCCTTCCCGACATGATGGAGTCTGTGTCACTTGCCGCTTGCCCGCCGTCTCGGCCTGTTCGTCTTTGCCTTTATTGCCACTCTCGCTGCCGCCCTTGGCGCGGCGCGCGCCACGCCCATGCTGCTGGTCGATATGGACAATTTCGACGTGCTCTATGCCCAGGACGCCGGCCAGCCATGGCATCCGGCATCGCTGACCAAGATGATGACGGCTTATGTGGTGTTCGAGGAGATCGCCAAGGGCACGGTGACGCTGGATACGCCGGTGATCCTGTCCGCCAAGGCGCTCAAGCAGGCGCCGTCGCGCTCGGGCCTGCCGGTGGGCAGCGCCATGAGCCTCAAGGACGCGCTCTATGTGATGATTGTCAAATCGGCCAATGACACCGCCATGGCGATTGCCGAGACGGTGGGGGGCAGCGAGGCCGGGTTCGTCGCCAAGATGAACGACGTGGCGCAGCGCATGGGCCTGACGGCCAGCCATTTCAACAATCCCAATGGCTTGCACGATCCGGGGCAATATATGTCGGCGCGGGACCTGGCGGTGCTGACGCTTTATATCAGGCAGAGCTTTCCGCAATATCTGCCCATGTTCGGTACCGAAGTGGTGCAGGTGGGCAAGGCGCGGCTGGAATCGCAGAACGAGCTGCTGACCAAATTTGCCGGGACGACGGGGATGAAGACAGGCTTCGTCTGCGCTTCGGGGCTCAATATGGTGGCGACGGTGGAGCGCGGCGGGCGCCGGCTTCTGGCCATCGTGCTGGGCGGTTCGTCGGCGCGCGAGCGCAATGAGCGGGCGGCCGAGCTGGTGCTGAACGGGCTATCGGGCAGCGCGCGGCCCACTGGGCAGACCGTACTCAATCTGGCCAATAATCCCGGCGCGGCGCCGGTCGATATGCGGGCCAATATCTGCGGCAAGGGCTCGCAGGATTATGTGAAGGCGCAGGAAGCGGCGTTCCCCATGGGGCTCAAGGGGCAGCCGAGCTATCTGACCGATACGGTCGTGCCCAACAGCTATGTGGCGACCGATCTGGGCCGCATGGCAGTGGGTGTGACCTTGCCGCGCCCGCGCCCGGCGCATGCGCCGATCTTTGCCGTGCCCACGACCACCGAAGCCGCGCTCGATGACGGGTTGCGGCCCGGCCTGCCGGTTGCGACGGGCGGGGATATCCCATTTCCGCGGCCGCGGCCGGTGTTTTGAGATAACGCCTTCGTAACTGAGCCAGCCACTGCCACAGCGTCATTCCCGCGAAAGCGGGAACCCCTGTTTGCTATCTTACATCCCGAAACGGAGGTCCCCGCTTTTGCGGGGATGACATCGTGGGGAGGACGGTCTTGGGGGCGCCCTAACCTTTCACGATTGAGAACCGCAGCACTTCGCCCTCAATAGTGACAGTGCAGTCGTGCCCGTTCTGGCGGCAGTAAAGCGGGATATCCACCTTGGCCATGGGGTCGGTGGCAAGCACGATGAGGGCCGCGCGGGAGGGGAGGCCTTCGAGGCGCTTTTCCATTCGCAGCACGGGCAGGGGGCATTTGAGCCCCCTGGCGTCGATCAGTTCGGGCTCAGTCGCCAACCACGAATACCCAATAGATGCCGTAGCTGGAAGCGGGGTTGAAGGCCATGGCGACGCCGGCCTTGCTGCCTGCCGAGGTGAGGCCCGCCGCATCGGCGGGATTGTTGCGCCAGCCCGAGAAGGTTTCGGCGAAGGTGGCGTAGCCGGCGCTGAGCTTCATGACGCGCAGGCCCTGTGGAGTCTTGGGCGGGGTGCCGGTCTGGGCATATTGATTGGCAAGGGCCTGGGCGGTGCCATCGAGGCCGGTATCGGGCGCCAGGGCCGGGATGCCATTGGTGGCGCGATAGGCATTGACGATGCCGAGCGCCTGGGCGCGGTCGAGGCTGGCGCCTGGCTGGTCCATGCGGGCGCTGAG
>DATMSY010000023.1:0-15223 GCA_035565135.1 Devosia sp. | reverse complement strand
AGCCCTTCGGGCAGCGGCACCAGCCAATCGGCGCTGACGCGGGCGCGTTCTGCATAGCCGCCCCATTGCGCCTCGCCCACGCGCCAGCCGGTCAGCACCACGGCCTGGCCCGGCACGTAACGCGCATCGACGCTTTCGCGCACAATGCCGGCAAAATCGATGCCCGCGACATGGGGATAGGTTCGCACCAGCCCGCCCAGGCCGGAGAGGCAGAGGCCATCCTTGTAATTGAGGCCGGCCCATTGCACGTCGACGGTCACATTGCCGTCCGGCAGGCGCGCCTCATCCACCTGCTGCACCGATGAGGTGATCGCCCCATCATCGGCTTTTTCAGTCACCAGAGCACGAAAGCTCATCGACTGCCTCCCCCCGCATTGTTGATTGGGGCGCACCCTGCCACGTTCGGCGGGAGCCCCACAAGCTGGTGCTATGCCGCAAAGCGCCTTATCTCTTTGTTTCAGCAAGCCCCAGAATGTTCCGTCGAGTGTTTTTGTGACCGACACGCCCACAGACAGCCAGATTGCCCTGATCGCCGAAACCTATCGCCTGCTGGGCGACCCAACCCGGCTGCGCGTGCTGCTCGCGTGCCTCGCGCAGCCTATTGCGGTGGGCGATATCGCAAAGACGGTCGCTGCTTCCCCCTCCCTTGTCAGCCACCATTTGCGGCTGCTGCGCGGGGCGCGGCTGGTGCGCGGCACGCGGCGCAACAAGCAGGTGTTTTACGAGGCGGCCGACGAACATATTGCCCGCATGCTGGCCGACATGATCGAGCATGCCATGGAAGAACATGTGCCGGGCGGGAGCGAGGACGAGCGCGACACCTGACCGCAGCCTCGGCCCGTCATCGCGCTTGATTTCTACATATGAACATGTATTCATATGACAACGAAATGAGGAGCATTGCCGATGGCAGGGACAGGGCCGGCCCATAATCCGGGTACGCATGATCACCCCGAACATGACCATGATCATACAGGCCACGATCATGCCGGGGATAAATATGGCGTGGCCGGGCACGATCATGCCAGCCATGGCGATCATGACCATGACGGGCACGACCATAGCCACGCGCCCACGGTGAGTGCGGGCAATGAAAAGGTGGTGCTGATCGGCTTTGTGCTGACCGCCAGCTTCATGGTGGCCGAAGTGGTGGCCGGCCTGCTCTCGGGCTCGCTGGCGCTGATCGCCGATGCTGGGCATATGCTGACCGACGCGGCCGCGCTGTTGCTGGCCTGGGCCGCTTTCCGCTTTGGCCGCCGGGCCTCGGACAGCAAGCGCAGCTTCGGCTATATGCGGCTCGAAGTGGTGGCCGGGCTGGTCAATGCGCTGGCGCTGTTCGCGCTGACCGGCTGGATCATCTATGAAGCGATCCAGCGTTTCATGACGCCGCATGACGTGCTGGCCGGGCCGATGTTCATCGTCGCCGTCTTGGGCCTTTTCATCAATATCGCGGTGTTTTTCGTGCTGTCGCGCGGCGACAAGGACCATGTCAATATTCGCGGCGCCATGCTGCATGTGCTGGGCGATCTGCTGGGTTCGGTCGCCGCCATCATGGCCGCCATCGTCATCTGGCTGACCGGCTGGATGCCGATCGATCCGATCCTCTCGGTCTTTGTGTGTCTGCTCGTGCTGCGCAGCGCCTGGAAACTGTTCCGCGGCTCGCTGCATATCCTGATGGAAGGCACGCCGGGCAATGTGGCCATCGAGGACATGGAAAAGGGCCTGCTGGCCGATGTGCCGGAGCTCAAGGCGGTGCGCCATATCCATGTCTGGTCGATCACCTCGGGCAAGCCGGTGGCGACCATGGAAGTGGTGCTGGCGCCGGGGGCAGATGCCGCCGCCACCACCGGGGCGACCAAGCAGGCTTTGCTCAAGGACTATGGCATTACCCACTCGACCATCGAGATCGTCTGGGAAGATGGCAAGCCCGGCTGCGCGCTGGCGGCGGGTGGGGTGCCGTAGAATGGTGGGCTCAGAGCCCACCCACACAGGCATATTTCAGCTCGGTGAATTCCAGGATTCCGTGCGAAGACCCCTCGCGGGAATTGCCGCTTTCCTTGACGCCGCCGAAGGGGGCCAGTTCGGTGGAAATCAGCCCGGTATTGATGCCGACCATGCCGTATTCGAGCCGCTCCATGACCCGGAACAGCCGCGCGGCGTTCTGGGAATAGAAATAGGCGGCGAGGCCGGTTTCGGTGGCATTGGCGGCCTCGATCACCTCGTCTTCGGTGGTGAAGCGGAAGACCGGGGCCAGGGGGCCGAAGGTTTCTTCCTGCGCCAGCTGCATATCGCCGGTGACGCCGGTCAGCACGGTGGGTTCAAAAAAGGTCTGGCCCAGCTCGTGGCGCTTGCCGCCCAGCTCAAGCGAGGCGCCCTTGGCGAGGGCGTCGGCAATGTGGGTTTGCACCTTTTCCACGGCATCCTCGGTGATCAGCGGCCCCTGCACCACGTCCTCGGCAAAGCCGTCGCCGACCTTGAGCGCGCGGACCCTTTCGATGAGCTTTGCGACAAAGGCGTCATGCACCTTGTCCTGCACATAGATGCGGTTGGTGCAGACGCAGGTCTGGCCCATATTGCGGAACTTGGAGAGGATGGCGCCCTCGACCGCTGCATCGATATCGGCATCGTCGAAGACGATGAAGGGGGCATTACCGCCCAGTTCGAGCGCCACTTTCTTGACCGTGCCGGCGGCCTGCCGCATGAGGATTTTGCCCACTTCGGTGGAGCCGGTGAAGCCCACCAGCCGCACTTTGGGATGGCTGGTCAGCACGCCGCCAATGGCGATGGCGTCGCCGGTGAGCACATTGACCGTGCCCGCCGGAAAGCCCGCGCGGCGGGCCAGTTCGGTTAGTGCCAGTGCGGTCAGCGGGGTTTCGGGCGCCGGCTTGAGCACCACGGTGCAGCCGGCCGCCAAGGCCGGGGCGATCTTGCGGGTGATCATGGCGGCGGGGAAATTCCACGGGGTGATCGCCGCGACGACACCGATGGGCTGGCGCAGCACCATGATGCGGGCATCGGTGCGGTGCGATGGCAAAAGTTCGCCCGCTACGCGCTTGGCCTCTTCGGCATAGAATTCGATGTAGGAGGCGGCGTAATCGATCTCGCCCAGCGCCTCGGCGAAGGGCTTGCCCTGCTCGCTGGTGAGGATGGTGGCGAGGTCGGTGCGAGCGGCCATAACCAGCTCGAACCATTTGCGCAGCACGGCGCCGCGGTCCTTGGCGGTGCGGGTGGCCCAGGGATGGAAGGCCTTGGCGGCGGCTTCCACCGCCGTCGTGGCTTCGGCGGCGCCGTGATTGGGGACGTGGCCGAGGGTTTCGCCATTGGCCGGGTTGGTGACCGCGAGGGTGGGCTCGCCGGTGAAGTGGCCATTGATGAAACTCTGCGAGAGCAGGAGGGTCGGATCGGTCAGGGCGCGCATGGGCAAATCCTATTCGAGATGGGCCGCGACGAGGGCTTTTTCGAGCTTGGCCAGGCCTTCGGCCAGCACGCCGTCGGAAATGGTCAGTGGATTGAGAACGCGGATGGTGTTGCCATGGATGCCGCAGGACAACAACACCAGGCCGTCATCAAGGGCGGCGGCGATGACCCGTTTGGTGGCTGCCGCGTCCGGAGCGCCATGGCGGTCGAGAATGTCGAAAGCGATCATGGCGCCGGGGCCGCGGATGGCGGATATCGGCACGGATTTTTTGCTATTTGCTATATTTATCAATGCCTTACGTATTTCTTCGCCAATGATATCGGCGCGCGCAAGCAGGCCCTCTTCGGCGATGACGTCGAGGACGGCGAGGGCTGCGGCGCAGGCTATGGGGCTGCCGGCATAGGTGCCGCCCAGGCCACCCGGCTCGGCCGCGTCCATGATGCTGGCCCGGCCGATGACGCCCGAGAGCGGGAAGCCGCCGGCCAGCGATTTGGCCACGGTCACCAGATCCGGCTCGACACCGGAATGCTCGATGCCGAACATTTTTCCGGTGCGGGCGAAGCCGGTCTGCACTTCATCGGCGATCAGGACGATTCCGTGCGTGTCGCAGGTCTTGCGCAGAGCATGCAGCAATTCACCGGGGGCGGGGAGAAATCCGCCTTCGCCCTGGACCGGCTCGATGATGATGGCGGCGACATCGGTCGGGGCGATGTCGGCGCGGAACAGGGTTTCGAGCGCCTTGAGCGTGTCGGCGACGGTGACGCCATGGCCCTCGGCCGGGAAGGGCAAATGGTAGATGGCGGGCGGGGCGACGCCGAACTTGACCTTGTAGGGGGCGACCTTGCCGGTCAGCGCCATGGTCAATGTGGTGCGGCCGTGAAAGCCGCCGCTAAAGGCGATGACGCCAGGGCGGCCGGTGGCGGCGCGGGCGATTTTGATCGCGTTTTCAACGGCTTCGGCGCCGGTCGACAGCAAAAGCGACTTGGCCGGGGCCTTGAAGGGCGCCAGCGCATTGAGGCGTTCGCAGAGCTCGACATAGGGCTCATAGGGCAGAATCTGGAAGGCGGTGTGGGTGAAGCGGTCGAGCTGGGCGGCCACGGCGGCCATCACTTTTGGATGGCGGTGGCCGGTGTTGAGCACGGCAATGCCGCCGGCAAAATCGATGTAGCGCTTGCCCTCGATATCCCAGATTTCGGCGTTTTCGGCGCGCTGGGGATAAACGGGAAAAGCATTGGCAAGGCCGCGTGGAATGGCGGCCATGCGGCGGTTCTGCAGGGCAGCATTGGACTGCATTTGGACACACTCATGGGGGCAATCGGTTAGCAGACTGTTAGCCTTGAGCGTCGCATCCGAGTAGCAGATTGATTTGGGCACAGTGGTGCATTAAAGCTTCCACTCATGAGCGCCGATGGTCCGAACCTGCCACCCCTTGTCATGCTGCGCGCCTTCGAGGCGGTGGCGCGCATGGGCAGCATGCGCAAGGCCGCCGACGATATCGGGGTGAGCCACACGGTGGTGAGCCGGCATGTGCGTAATCTTGAACATTGGCTGGGACAGACGCTGGTGCATGCGACGCCGCGCGGGGTGGTGCTGACGCTGCAGGGCGAGGCACTGTTTGCGGCGACCAATCGGGCCTTTCGCATCATCGCCAATGCGGCGGCGGAGTTGCGACCCGCCTCGCGCCGGGCCTCGCTGCGCATCTGGTGCATGCCGGGGCTGGCGACGCGCTGGCTGACGCCGCGCCTGTCGGCGATCGAGGCGGCGATGGGGGATGTCGATTTCAGCCTGCGGGCGATCGACCGGCTGCCGGATTTTGCGGCGGGCGAGGCCGACTTGATGATCGGCTTCGGCTCGTTCGATCATTTGCCGCCGCGGGCGGAGCGGCTGCTGATGCCGCGCATGTTTCCGGCGGCGAGCCCGGACTGGATCACGCGGCATGGGGCGCCGGCTGATCTGGCGGAACTGGCGCGGGCGCCGCTGATCCATGAGGAAAGCCGGCAGCAATGGACCGATTGGTTCGAGGCGATGGGGTTTGCCCTGCGGGGGCAATTGCGGGGGCCGCGGCTGTGGGACGCCAATCTGGGGTTTGACGCGGCGCTGGCGGGGCAGGGCATTGCGCTGGTGACGCGGCTGACGGCGGGGGCGGAAATCGACGATGGACGGCTGGTGGAGATTTTGACCAGCAAGGTGCGGCTGGGGGGCTATTACCTGCTCAAGGCACCGCAGCGGGTGGATGATGCGGTGCTGGCGCGGTTCGAGCGGTGGCTGGAGGAGAATTTGCCGCTGGATTGATTTTTTGGCCCTTTTCCTCAGGTGCGGGGTGGGTTTCGCGCGATGCGGCTCACATAACCCCGCGCCTGACCTGGGGATCACTCACCGCTTGTGCCGTGTTGGGAATGGCCCTCGGGTCGGGCCCGAGGGAGAACGGTGGGGAGGAGGGTTGGGGGCAAGGTTGCCGGGCCAGCGCCGGTTTTCGCGCGCTTACGCGGGCGCGTGATTTTGGGCGGGTGAGGGACGGCTGTCCAGTGCGGTTTGGCGAATTGTTCGGCTTGACGGGGCGGGTGGGCAAACCGAGGTTTAGGGCAGTTTTCTTCAACCGCCCGCAGCCATCATGACCAGTTCCCTCAAGCCCGTTATCGGGGTTATTTCCAACCATGTTGTCGAGGACGAGGGGGCCTATATCGTCAAGGCGCGCTATGTCGATGCTGTGGCGCGCCATGCCGATGCGGTGCCGCTGATCTGTCCGGCGCTGGCAGATGCCGGGGATGCGGCGGCGATGGTGGGGCGGCTCGATGCGCTGTTGCTGACCGGGGCTACCTCCAATATCGAGCCGGCGCGCTATGGGGCGGCGGCGGGGCGCGCGCCGTTCGATCCCATGCGGGATGGGATGGCGGCGGCGCTGATCGCGGCGGCCATGGCGGCGGGCAAGCCGGTGTTCGGGATTTGCCGGGGGCTGCAGGAAATCAATGTGGCGCTGGGCGGCACGCTGGTGGACCAGCGCGATGGAGCGGAACCGGAGCTGGCACATCATGCGCCGGAGGGAGTGAGTCTGGACGCCATGTTTGCCCATGGGCACGCGGTGGAGGTGGTGCCGGGGACGCCTTTGGCGGCGATTGCCGGGGCGGGGACGCTGGCGGTCAATAGCGTGCATTTCCAGAGCATCGGGCGGTTGGGCAAGGGGCTGGTGGTCAATGCGCGGGCGGGGGATGGCGTGGTGGAGGCGGTGTCTTCCACCGGCACGGCGGCGCCGATATTGGCGGTGCAATGGCATCCCGAATGGCGGCCCGAGGGGCGGGCGCATGACCTGGCGTTCTGGCGGCATGTGGGGGCAGTGGCGCGGGAATTTATGGGGCGGTGACGCTGCGCCACGCTCGGTGTCATTCCGGCGGAGGCCGGAATCCATGCTGTGAAGCATCCACCGACGCCAGTGGTTGCGGGAGCATGCGGACATGGATTCCGGCCTGCGCCGGAATGACACCGCGTTTTTGGATGCGTCCGGAGTAAGCACTGCGCTTGATGGGGTCATTCGCCGCTCATGCTCTGTTGGGAGAGGCCCTCGGGTCGAGCCCGAGGGAGAGCAGTGGGGAGGAGAGTTTGTGCGCCTTCCCCTTCCATCCGATAAAAATCCATTATCGATTGAATTTTGAATCGGAATTGGACAGGGGCGTGGGAAGGCCTTTGATTGGGGCGTCCAACCAAGTTATGGCCATTATGTCCGACAAGAAATTCTATCTCAAATTCGTCGATGCCAATGTGCAGGGCATCATTACGCTTTATTGGGACCATGCGCCCAAGACCTGCGAGGCGCTGTGGAATGCGCTGGAGACGCCGATCCAGTGGAAGGCGACCCATGCCATGTTTTCGGGCCCCGAAATCATGATGGGCCTGCCCGAGAGCCATCGCAATTTCGACCCGACGGCACTGCCGCCGGAAAACCAGACCATCATCCCCGAAGTGGGCGAGCTGCTCTGGTATTACCAGCCCAAGAACTTCTTCAAGATCGATCCGAGCGAGTTCTGGGAAATCGGCATGTTCTATGGCGTGGGCGGCCGCACATTCGGCCCCACCGGTTGGATTCCATGCACCTATTTCGGCAAGATGACCGAGAATCTGGACGCGGTGGCCGAACAATGCCGCCTGATCCGCATCGAGGGCGCCAAGACGGTCGAAATCGGCCGGCTCTGACGCAGAAGAATTCATGGAAGACCTCATGGTGAGCTTGTCGAACCACGAGGTCGAGCGAGTGGAGGCCGGTGTGCCACGACCTCGTGGTTCGACAGGCTCACCATGAGGTCTACTGGGGTTTCGGCTCGCCCCAGACATAATCAGCCGGCCCAGAAGGGGCCGGCCATATCAGCAAGGGGAACGCACATGAAGACGAAACTCGGCACCGCCGTCCTGGGCCTTTCGGCCCTCCTCGGCAGCACTGCCTTCGCGCAGGACAATACGCTCACCATCAATTCCTTCGGCGGTGCCTATGAAGAGGCGCACCGCGCCTGCGTCATCGCGCCATTCGAAGCGGCGACCGGCGCCAAGGTCAATGTCGTCACCGCCTATTCGGCCGACGCCTTTGCCCAGTTGCGCGCGCAGAAGGCAGCGCCGCAATTCGATGTGATCCATTTTTCGGGCGGTCAGGAAATCGTCGCGGCAGCTGAGGGGCTGCTGGCGCCGATCGACAAGGCGAGCCTTACCAACGAGCCCGATCTCTACGATTTCGCCAAGAAGGACCTCGCCAATGGCCAGGGCCCGGCCTATTCGATCGCGGCCATCGGGCTGGTCTACAATACCGAAGCGGTGCCGAGCGCGCCGACCAAGTGGGCGGACCTGTTCAACCCCGAATATGGCGAGCACCTGGTGCTGACCGACATTTCCAACGGCTATGGCATGCTGAGCTTTCTGATGCTCAACCAGGTGCGGGGCGGCGATCTCAGCAATGTCCAGCCGGGCCTCGATGCGGTCAAGGAATTGCTGGCGGCTGGGGCCATCGTGGTATCGACCTCGCCGGAAATCCAGCAGGAATTCGCGCAGAACGACGCCTGGATCGCGCCTTATGCGTCCGACTATGCGTTCACGCTGCGCAAAGCGGGGCTGCCTTCGGGGTTCGTCCTGGGCGAGGAAGGTACGCCCGCCAGCTATATCACGGCGAACCTCGTTGCCGGGCGGTCCAATAGCGAATTGGCGCTGAAATTCATCGATCTCGAAATCTCGGCCGAGGCGCAGAAATGCTTTGCTGAAGCGCTGCGCTACTCGCCGACCAATTCCAAGACCGAACTCAGCGACGACGTGGCGGCGGACGTGGCCTATGGCGAAGCGGGCGTGGCCGGGCTGATCCGGTTTGATCCGGCGACGATCGAGGCCCATCGCACGGCCTGGGTGGAAGAGTGGAACAAGGCGATCGCGCAGTAAGACACTGCCGGATCGGGGCTCCCCCCACCCCACCCTTCCCTCCCCATCAAGGGGAGGGTGAGCCCGGTGGGGAGGCAATATCCAGCCACATCCTCCAGCCGGCACCTCCCCCTTGATTGGGAGGGCTGGGGTGGGGTGTTGGGAGCCACAATGCTTCTCACCGGCACTGCCATGCTGGCGAGACGATCCGGGTGAGGTTCTCCCTCGCTTGCCCGGATTGCGGGCCTCTTCGCCCCCAACTTGAAGAGGCCCGCCCCTTTTTCTTTGCGCTGCCGAAGCGCAACATTGCCGAGGGCTGGCCGGGTGGGACCATTTGCCAGTAGACCTCATCCTGAGCCTGTCGAAGGACGAGGTCGTGGCGTGATCTCGGGCACGACCTCGTGGTTCGACAAGCTCACCATGAGGTCTACTGATATATCGAACTCAATCCGCGACCGTCGCGTGGACCCAAGGAAAACCGCATCGCAATGAATGACCGCACGGAAAATCTGCTGCTGGCCCTGCCGGGACTTCTGCTGCTGGTCTTGGCCTTTTTCCTGCCCATCGGGCAGATGCTGGTGCTGTCGGTGACGGGGCCCGATGGTCCGGTGGCGCCCTTTGCGCGGTTCCTGGGTGATCCGTTTTATCTCGGCATTCTGTGGCGCACGGTGCGGCTGTCGCTGCTGATCACGCTGATCTGCGGCGCGATCGGGTTTCCGCTGGCCTATATCATGACCAAGGTGGGACCCAGGCTGCGGCTGTGGCTGGTGGTCATGGTCATCCTGCCGCTGATGACCAGCGTCGTGGTGCGCACATTCGGCTGGATGGTGCTGCTGAGCCGCAGCGGGCTCGTGCCCGAAATGCTGCGCGATATGGGGCTGGTGGGGCGCAATTTTGCGCTGATGCAGACCGAGACGGCCATTGTCATCGGCATGGTGCAGGTGTTGCTGCCGTTCATGACGCTGTCGATCCTGGGGGTGCTGACGCGGATCGACTTGCGGCTGGAAGAGGCAGCGCGGACCATGGGCTGCTCGTTCCTGCAGACCATCCGCCATGTGGTTTTGCCGCTGGCGCTGCCGGGGATCGTGGCGGGGTCGCTGCTGTGTTTTACGCTGTCGGCCAGTTCCTTCGTGACCCCGAACCTCTTGGGGGGAACCCGCATCCAGGTGCTGGCGGCTTCGATCTATAAATCGGTGACGGCGACGCCGGACTGGCCCTTTGCGGCGGCGCAGGCGGTGATCCTGTTTGCCGGGATCGCGCTGGTGCTGGTGCCCTATATCAAGATGACGGGGGGCAAGCATGGTTAAGTCGGTTCCGACCTGGCTGCGCATCCTGGGCGTGGTGTTCGTAGCGCTGACCGCGCTGATCCTCCTGGCGCCGCTGATCGTGGTGGTGGGGGTTTCGGTGTCGGAAAGCCAGTTCATCGCCTTTCCGCCCAATGGGTTGAGCCTGCGCTGGTATCAACAGGTTTTGTCGTCCAACGCCTATCTCGGGGCGGGGTGGATAAGCCTGCAGATCGCGCTGATGGTGACGGTGCTGGCGACGCTGATCGGCGGGGCGGCGGCGATTGCCATTCACCGGCGGCAATTGCCGTTTTCCGATGTTCTGGCGACGGTGTTCCTGTCGCCGCTGGTGCTGCCCACCATCATCTATGCCATCGGCATGCTGATGTTCTGGAGCGCGGCGTTCGGGCCGGTGTCGCCGGTGACGCTGGCGCTGAGCCATACCATTATCGCCCTGCCCTATGTGGTGCGGACGACCCTGGCGGTGCTGGCCGAATCCAATCCGTATCTCGAGGAAGCGGCGCGGACCATGGGGGCGAACCGGCTGCAAAGGCTGTGGTTCGTCGTGGTGCCGCAATGTGTTCCGGGGCTGGCGGCGGGGGCGTTTTTTGCCTTCAATATTTCATTCGACGAGGCGGTGCTGTCGCTGTTCCTGCGCGGGCCGACGCTGACCACCCTGCCCGTGCAGATTTACGGCCAGCTTGAATTTTCGCCCGATCCGTCGGTGGCCGCCGTCTCCACCATCATGATTGCCCTGACCATTGTGCTGATCTTCGTGATCGACCGCATGCTGGGGCTGACCAAATTTGCGAGTGCCTGACCCATGGCCAATGTGCGCCTGACTTCGATCCAGAAATCCTTCGCCAAGACGGCGGTGTTGCATGGCATATCGCTCGACATCGCCTCGGGGGAGTTCATTTCCCTGCTCGGGGCTTCGGGCTGCGGCAAGACCACGCTGTTGCGCATTGTGGCGGGGCTTGAAAGCGTTACCGCCGGGGCGGTCGAGATCGATGGGCGGGACGTGACGGGGCTGCCGCCGGAAAAGCGCGACATCGCCATGATGTTTCAATCCTATGCGCTGCTGCCGCATCTGAGCGTCGCGGAAAATGTGCGGTTTCCGCTGCGCATGCGCGGCATCGGCAATCGCGAGCAGCAGGCCGAGCAGGTCAAGGCGGCGCTGGAGACGGTGCAGCTGGGGCATCTGGCCGAGCGCAAGCCGCGCCAGCTTTCGGGCGGGCAGCAGCAGCGCGTGGCGCTGGCGCGGGCGATCGTCTCCAAGCCCAAAGTGCTGCTGCTGGACGAGCCGCTTTCCAATCTCGATGCGCGGCTGCGCGAGGATATGCAGGTGGAGCTGATCGAAATCCACCAGCGGCTGGGGCTGACGACGATTTTCGTGACGCATGACCAGGAAGAGGCACTGAGCCTGTCGGACCGGGTGGTGCTGCTCAATGGCGGGCGGATCGAGCAGGTGGGGACGCCGGCGCAGATTTATGGGCAACCGGCGACGAGCTTTGCGTCGAACTTCATTGGGTCGGCGAACCTGTTGCCGGCCGAGATTATCGAGGCGGCCAATGGGCCGGTGGCGCGCTTTGCCGATGGACAGGAGTTGGCGCTGGCCGGCACCGAGACCGCGCGGGGTCGTGCGACACTGGCGCTGCGACAGGAGGATTTGAGCCTTTCCGCCGAGGGCGATGGGCCCAAAGCCAGGGTGCGGACGCGCGTCTTTCTGGGGGCGCGCAATCGCTATGTGCTGACGCTGGCCGGGCAGACGCTGCGGGCGCTGACGCCCAATGATCTCAGTTTTGCCGATGGGCAGGAGGTGAGCCTGGCTATCGACCCCGCCCGCATCCGGGTCATTCGCGATTAGCGGGCTATCGCCTATGGCCGGGTCTCACCTCGCCCCTCACGGGAGAGGTCGACGGCGAAGCCTCACCGAATTCGCGTTTGCGAATTCGGTTGGGGTGAGGGGTGCGATGCTGCAAGTGCTGGCATGGCACCCTCACCCAGCTCTGCCAGGTCGCTTTGCTCCCGGCGCCGCTACCCTCTCCCCTGAGGGGCGAGGGGACGATGGAGCCGCTGCATTTGCCTAACAAAAAACTCCACCTTTTCGGAATTTCGACATGACTTATGAAACCCGCCTTTTCATCAATGGCGCCTATGTCGCTGGCAATGGGCCGGCTTTGCCCAGCCATGAGCCCGCGACGGGCAAGCTGCTGGCTGAGGTCAATTCGGCCGATGCAGGGCAGGTCGATCTGGCGGTGAGAACGGCCCATACCGCCTTTGCCGGCTGGAGCAAGGCGACGCCCAAGGAGCGGAGCCGGGCGCTGTTGCGGATTGCCGACGCCATCGAGGCGCAGGCCGAGGCATTAGCCGATGTGGAATCGGTCAATGCGGGAAAACCCTGGCGCTATGTGAAGGCGGGGGAATTGGCCAATGTGGCCGATGTGTTCCGCTTTTTCGGCACGGCGGCGCGCAATGTGCCGGGCACGCCGGCCAATGGGTTTCGCTCGAGCCGCCACACCTCGATCCTGCGGCGCGATCCGCTAGGGGTGATCGCTTCGATTGCGCCGTGGAATTATCCGCTGCTGATGGCGGCGTGGAAGATCGCGCCGGCCGTGGCGGCGGGCAATACTGTCGTCATCAAGCCATCGGAGAATACGCCGCTGAGCCTTTTGCTGCTGGCGTCGATCCTGGCCGAATTCCTGCCTGAAGGCGTGGTCAATGTGGTGACGGGGGATGGCCCCAATGTGGGGCAGACGCTGATCACCCATCCGCTGGTGCGGATGATCTCGCTGACTGGCGATGTGCGGACCGGGCGGGCGGTGCTGAAGGCCGCTGCTGGCGACAGTATCAAGCGGACGCATCTGGAACTGGGTGGCAAGGCGCCGGTGATCGTTTGCGCCGATGCCGATGTCGACAATCTGGTCGAAACGCTGCGCGAGGCGAGCTTTTACAATGCCGGGCAGGATTGCACGGCGGCGTGCCGGATTTTTGTGGACCGCGCCATTGCGCAGGAGGTGACCGACAAGCTTTCGGGCATGATCGGGAGCCTGGTCTATGGCGCGCCCGAGCGGGATGATGTGGAATTCGGGCCGCTGATCACGGCGGCGCAGCGCGAGCGGGTGGCCGGGTTTGTTGACCGGGCGCGTGAGGCGGGCGCCGATATTGTCGCGGGTGGCAAGGCGCCGGAGGGGGCGGGCTATTATTATGAGCCGACGCTGGTGGCGGCGCCGATCACTGCGGAGATCGTGCAGAAGGAAGTGTTCGGGCCGGTGCTGACCATTACGCCGTTCGATGATCCCGAGATGGCTTTGGGCTGGGCCAATGCTTCGGAATATGGGTTGGCGTCGTCGGTGTGGTCACGGGATAGCACGCTGGCGATGAACCTCACCAATCGGCTCGAATATGGGGTGACCTGGGTCAATACCCATGGCGTGTTCGCGACCGAGATGCCGCATGGGGGGATGAAGAATTCGGGCTATGGCTCGGATTTGTCGATGCAGTCGCTGCTCGATTATACGCAGGTGCGGCATATTATGGTGGCGTCTTAGGGGCCCGATCGCCGGGGGTTCCACGGTGTCATTCCCGCGAAAGCGGGAACCTCTGTTGACCCAAGTGAAGGAAGAAAACGGAGGTTCCCGCTTTCGCGGGAATGACACCGTGGGGTGGGGAAGGTTGGAGCCTTTCACAGTGCTTTCAGTCGACACCCTCCCCCTTGTGGGGAGGGATCAAGGGTAGGGTGGAAGCCACGATATTCGGGCTCTCCCCCACCCCCTCCCAGCCTCCCCCATCAAGGGGGAGGTGCCGGGCCGGTGGAGGCCCAGTCATTATGCTCAATGCCACCGATGTAAAGAAAACGCGCATCACAGGCGCCAAGTCTGATAGAGGAAGCGCTATGCGCATTCTCGACATGACGACCTTTGTCGCCTTGGCGCGGCATCGCCATTTTGGGCGGGCTGCGCAGGAATTGCATACGACTCAGCCGGCCATCTCGATCCGGCTGGCGGCGATGGAGCAGGAATTCGGCTGCAAGCTGATGCATCGCACCGGGCGCGATTTTGCGTTGACGCCGGAGGGGGAGCGGGTGCTCGAGACGTTCCGGGCGATCCTTTCTTCCTATGACAACCTCAAGCATGAACTGGCCGACGAGCATAATCATGCCGCCAAGGTGGTGCGGATCGGGGCGATTGACTCGGTGTCGTCCACCTGGATGACGCCGTTTGTCGAGGCGCTGCACGAGACGTTTCCGACGCTCAAGATCGAATTGACGGTGGAGGGGACCAAGAGCCTGGTCGAGGGGATCAATCGGGGCGAGTTCGACGTGATCTTTGCCGTCGATCCGGCGATCGGCGACAGCTTCCGCAGCTTTACCTCCTGCGTGCTGCAGATGACCTGGGCCGGTTCGCCCAAGATCATCGATCCCGACCGCACCTATAGCGTGGACGATCTGGCCGATATGCCGATCATCACCTTTCCCAAGGACACCCCACCCTATCGGATGATCGCGCCCTATTTCCAGGACGAGCAGGTGCTGGCGGGGAAGCTGACGAGTTCGAATTCGCTGTATTCGATCATTAATCTGCTGATCGACGGGTTTGGCGTGGGGGCTATTCCGACGGTCACCATCAAGCGGGAACTCAAGATGGGGCTGCTGCATCCGATCCGGGTGACCAAGCGCTTTCCGCCCATGCCGATTATCGGGACCTATCAGGCGACAAGCGAGACGGATCTGATCCGGCGCGTGGTGGAACAGGCGCGGCTGAGCGCGGCGCTGTTCTGCGCGACGGTGGACCCGAGCATGGCCTGGGTGGATTAAAGCCCGCAGTAGACCTCATCCTGAGCTTGTCGAAGGACGAGGTCGTGGCAGTGTCTGCGTTCCCGACCTCGTGGTTCGACAGGCTCACCATGAGGTCTTCAAAACAACGTGGCTCTCGTTACCCCCCTAGCCTCCCCCTGATAGGGGCCGTGTTTACCCTGAAAGCACTCAAGAACGCGGTGTCATTCCGGCGCAGGTGTAGTAGTTCGCCGGATTGGCAAGACAGTTCCGGTGTTGAGACTGGAGTTCGCTATCTCAGGGAGCGGACGCCATGGATGTGAAGCTGCATGCCAATGCGACAACGACGCCCAAGACGCGGGC
>DATMSY010000022.1:0-6564 GCA_035565135.1 Devosia sp. | reverse complement strand
CCGCCGCCGCCGCTGCTCCCCAGGCGCCCGCCACGCCGCGTCTGGTGCGTGACAATAGCGCGAGCAAGGGCGATGCCCTGGCCGGCAGCGCCATCGACCAGCGCATGACCTTCGAGACTTTCGTGCCCGGCGCGGCCAATGAAATGGCCTTCGGCGTCGCCAAGCAGATCGCCCATGCCGCCGCCAATAACAGCGTGACCTTCAATCCGGTCTATATTCATTCCACCGTCGGCCTGGGCAAATCCCACCTGCTCAATGCCATTGCCCATGCCGTGCAATCGGCCGATGCGACCAAGAACATCGTCTATCTCACCGCCGACCATTTCATGTACCATTTCATCACCGCCGTGCAGCGCCAGTCCGCGCTCGGCTTCAAGGAATGGCTGCGCCGGGTCGATCTGCTGCTGATCGACGACATGCAATTCCTCCAGGGCAAGTCCGCCACCGAATTCGGCCATACTTTGGGCACGCTCCTCACCGGCGCCAAGCAGGTCGTGGTGGCCGGCGATGCGCCGCCGCGTGATCTCGAAATGATCGACGAGCGCATCCGCTCGCGCCTCTCGGGCGGGCTTGTCGTGCCGATCACCGGCTTTGACATCGAATTGCGCCGCGCCATCGTGCAGCGCCGCGCCGATCAGGCCACCGCCCGCTACGGCATGCATTTCCCGACCCCGGTCATCGATTACGTCTCGCGCGCCGTGGTCAGCCATGGCCGCGATCTCGATGGCGCGGTCAATCGCCTCGTCGCCGCCAACCAGCTGACCGGCGAATTGATCACCGTGCCTTTGGCCGAAAAGACCCTGGCCGACCTGATCCGCGCCCGCGACGCCAAGCGCGTCCGCATCGAAGATATTTTGAAGATCGTTTCGCGCCACTACAAAGTCCCGCGCAACGAACTGCTCTCGGCCCGCCGCAGCCGCGACGTGGTGCGCCCGCGCCAGATCGCCATGTTCCTCGCCAAGGCGCTGACCAGCCGCTCCCTCCCCGAAATCGGCCGCCGCTTCGGCGGGCGCGATCACACCACCGTGCTCCATTCGGTGCGCAAGGTGGAATCCATGATGAAGGACGACATCGAGCTCTGCCAGGAGATCGAACTCTTGAAGCGCATGCTCGAAGAATAATTTTGGGCTTTTTGCCGCGGCGCCGCCTATTGGCTCCGCGCTCTCCGCGACCGTCATCACCGGGCTTGTCCCGGTGAGCCATGCGGCGGCACGCACTGAAGCTACGCCTCTCCCACAATGTCATTCCCGCGAAAGCGGGAACCTCCGTTGGCGATGCTGGCAAGAAAAACAGGGGTTCCCGCTTGCGCGGGAATGACACCGGGAGGGTGGCGGCCTCTCAGTAGACCTCATGGTGAGCCCATCGAACCACGCGGTCGTGGTTCTGCCGCCGCTCTTTATTAAATCCCCAGCCCAAACCGCCCGCTGCCCTTGCCTTTGCGGTCACAAATTGTAAATGTCCAACCCCGGCTTGCCGGGGTTTTGGTCGCTCCCAAGGGCGGCCCGCGTAGTGCCAAGGATTGATCGTCAATGAAAGTCACGCTCGAACGCAATCATCTGCTCAAGTCGCTGAGCCATGTGCATCGCGTGGTCGAGCGGCGCAACACCTATCCCATCCTCGCCAATGTGCTGTTCAAGGCCGCCGAGGACCGGGTGGAGCTGCGCGCCACCGATCTCGATATCGAAGTGACCGAGGCCGTCCCGGCCATGGTCTCGACCCCGGGCACCACCACCGTGCCTGCCCACACCCTCTACGAAATCGTGCGCAAGCTCAGCGATGGCGCCGAAGTGCGGCTCGAAACCGATGGCGGCGAGAACATGGTTCTCACCTCCGGCCGCTCGCGCTTCAATCTCGCCTGCCTCTCGCCTGACAGCTTCCCTGATCTCAAATCGGGCAGCTTCGGCCATGAATTTTCCATCGCCGCCTCCGCGCTGCGCGAATTGATCGAGCGCACCCAGTTCGCCATCTCCAATGAGGAGACGCGCTACTATCTCAACGGCATCTATTTCCACGCCGTCGAAAACTCCGCCTCCGGCACCCTGCTGCGCGCCGTCGCCACCGATGGCCACCGCATGGCTCGCGCCGAAATCGAGGCGCCCGAGGGCGCCAAGGGCATGCCCGGCATCATCGTGCCGAAAAAGACCGTGGGCGAAGTCCAGAAACTCCTCGATGGCGCCGAGGGCGAGGTCAAGGTCGAGGTTTCCGACACCAAGATCCGCTTCACCGTCGGCCCGGTCGTGCTGCTCAGTAAGCTTATCGAAGGCACCTTCCCCGATTACGATCGGGTGACGCCGAAGAACAACGACAAGCAGATGAATGTCGACCGGGCGAGCTTCGCCACCGCCGTCGACCGCGTCTCCACCATTGCTTCGGATCGCGGCGGCAAGGCCGTCAAGCTCCAAGCCAAGGATGGCCTGCTCGAACTCTCGGTCACCAATCCCGACCACGGCACGGCCAGCGAAGAACTCGCCGTCGAATTCGATACCGACGGCTTCGAGATCGGCTTCAACGCGCGCTACCTGCTCGACATTATTGGGCAAATTCGCAGCGAAAGCGCCATCTTCATGTTCAACGACGCCGGCTCCCCCACGCTGGTCAAGGACGAAGGCGAGACCAAGGCGCTCTACGTCCTGATGCCGATGCGGGTTTAGCGACGGCACCTCTCCTGTTGCAGCATCGCACCCCTCACCCGGCGCTGCGCGCCGACCTCTCCCCACAGGGGCGAGGTGAGGCACGGTGCTTCTGGTTGGCATTGGATCGTCCCCCATCGTCCCCTCGCCCCTCAGGGGAGAGGGCCAGGGTGAGGGGTGCACATGCCGGGATCGGCCCGCATTGACCCGCCACCTCTCCCGCCTCCGCCTCACCGCCTTCCGCAATTACACCGCGGCGGCGCTGGACCTGGATGATCGTCATGTCGTCCTCACCGGCCCCAATGGCGCCGGCAAGACCAATCTGCTCGAAGCCGTCTCCCTGCTCTCGCCCGGCCGTGGCCTGCGCCGCGCCAGTTTCGATACCGTCCAGGCGCAAGGCAGCGATATCGGCTGGGCGGTGGCGGCCACCGTCGAGACCGATAATGGCCCCGCCGATATCGGCACCGGCGCCGGCCCCGATGGCGGCCGCCGCGTGCGCATCAATGGCGCCAATGCCCGCTCCATCGAGGCCATGAGCGATTATCTGCGCGTGCTCTGGCTCACCCCTGCCATGGATGGCCTCTTTTCCGGCCCCGCCAGCGACCGCCGCCGCTTCCTCGACCGGCTGGTGACCACCCTCATCCCCAGCCATTCCGCCTCGGTTTCCGACTATGACAAGGCCATGCGCCAGCGCAACCGCCTGCTCGAAGAGGGCGGGGATGCGCGTTGGCTTTCGGCCGTCGAAATCCAGCTCGCCGAGCTCGGCGCCTCCATCCATCTGGCCCGCATGGACAGCCTCACGCACCTGCAGGCGCTGATCGAGCAAAGCCTTGACGACGAAAGCTTTCCCGCCGCCCATCTGGCGCTGACGCCGCTGTTTGAAAACCAGCCCGAACCCACCTCGTCAGCAGCGCTCGAAACCGCTTTGATCGAGACCTGGCAGGCCTCGCGCGCCCTTGATCGCGCCGCCGGACGCACCATATCTGGACCACACCGTGTCGATCTCGAAGTGACCTATGCCCAAAAGGGCATGCCGGCCGCCCTGGGCTCGACCGGCGAGCAAAAGGCATTGCTGATCGGGCTGATCCTGGCCCATGCCAGATTGGTCAAATTGCGCACCGCCATCACGCCCTTCCTGCTGCTCGACGAAATCGCCGCCCATCTCGATCCCGACCGCCGCCGGGCCCTGTTTTCGGCGCTGGATGGCCTGGGGACCCAATGCTTCCTCACCGGCACCGACAAGCTGCTATTCGAGGCTTTGGGCGAGCGGGCCCAGACCATCACCGTGCGCGATGGCCGGCTTTACAAGGATTGAAAACCGCATTGCCGATGCCCGTTTCAGTAGACCTCATGGTGAGCTTGTCGAACCACGAGGGCGTGCCGCCAGACCCGCATCCTGCCACGACCTCGTCCTTCGACAGGCTCAGGATGAGGTCTACTTTGATGACCTCGCGAACCCACAGCTTTGATCCACTCAAATCCCCCGCCAAAAGCCCCTAAAAAGGCCATTTTGCTTGGGGATACACCCCCGTTCCGATAGAACAAATTCACTCTGAAACCTGCCTGATTCGGACCCCATGACCGATAGCGAAAACCCCATCCCTGCCGAGTACGGCGCCGACAGCATCAAAGTCCTCAAGGGGCTCGACGCGGTGCGCAAGCGCCCCGGCATGTATATCGGCGATACCGATGACGGATCGGGCCTGCATCACATGGTCTATGAGGTGGTCGACAATGCCATCGACGAGGCCCTGGCCGGTCACGCCGACCTGGTCACCGTGACGCTCAATGCCGATGGCTCGGTCACCGTCACCGATAATGGCCGCGGCATTCCCACCGGCATCCACAAGGAAGAGGGCGTCTCGGCCGCCGAGGTCATCATGACCCAGCTCCATGCCGGCGGTAAGTTCGACCAGAATTCCTATAAGGTCTCGGGCGGCCTCCACGGCGTGGGCGTTTCGGTGGTCAACGCGCTCTCGGTCTGGCTCAAGCTCAAGATTCGCTCGGGCGGGCAGATCCACGAGATGAGCTTTACCCATGGCGATGCCGATGCCCCGCTCAGGGTGACCGGCACCTATGAAGGCCGCACCGGCACCGAGGTCAGCTTCATGCCCTCGTCCGAAACCTTCACCATGGTCGAGTTCGATTTCAAGACGCTGGAACACCGCCTGCGCGAGCTGGCCTTCCTCAATTCGGGCGTCCATATCCTGCTCGCCGATCGCCGCCACCCCGAGCCGGTCGATATCGACCTCTTCTATGAAGGGGGGCTCGAAGCCTTCGTCAATTATCTCGACAAGTCCAAACAGGCGGTCATCGATCGTCCGATCACCATGATATCGGAAAAGGACGGCATCACCGTCGAAGTGGCGCTGCAATGGAACGACAGCTACCACGAAAACGTGCTCTGCTTCACCAATAACATCCCCCAGCGCGATGGCGGCACGCACCTGGCGGGCCTGCGCGGCGCGCTGACGCGTCAGGTGATCGGCTATGCCGATAGCTCGGGCATTTCCAAGAAGGAAAAGGTGACGCTGACCGGCGACGACACGCGCGAGGGCCTGACCTGCGTGCTCTCGGTCAAGGTGCCCGATCCCAAATTCTCTTCGCAGACCAAGGACAAGCTGGTCTCCTCCGAAGTGCGCCCCGTGGTCGAGAACATCGTCAACGAAAAGCTCGGCCAATGGTTCGAGGAACATCCCAACGAGGCCCGCACCATTGTCGGCAAGGTGGCCGAAGCCGCCGCCGCCCGCGAAGCCGCCCGCAAGGCGCGCGAACTGACCCGCCGCAAGGGGGCGCTCGAAATCTCCTCGCTCCCCGGCAAGCTGGCCGATTGCCAGGAACGCGACCCGGCAAAAAGCGAAATCTTCATCGTCGAGGGCGACTCGGCCGGTGGCTCCGCCAAGCAGGGGCGCGACCGCTCCAATCAGGCCGTGCTGCCGCTGCGCGGCAAGATCCTCAATGTGGAACGCGCCCGCTTTGACCGCATGATTTCCTCCGATCAGGTCGGCACGCTGATCACCGCGCTCGGCACCGGCATTGGCCGCGAAGAGTTCAATGCCGACAAACTCCGCTACCACAAGATCATCATCATGACCGACGCCGACGTGGACGGCGCCCATATCCGCACGCTGCTGCTCACCTTCTTCTACCGGCAGACGCCGGAGCTCTTGGAGCGCGGCCATATCTACATCGCCCAGCCTCCGCTCTACAAAGCCACCCGCGGCCGGTCCGAACAATATTTGAAGGACGAAGACGCCCTCAACGATTACCTGATCGATGCGGGTCTCGAGGAAGCGGTCTTCACCACGCGCGACGGCCACCAGCATGGCGGCACCGACCTGCGCGCCATTGTGCAGCAGGCGCGCGGCATCGTCGCGGCGATCGACAATCTCAATACGCGCTACAATCGGAACCTGGTCGAACAGGCCGCCATTGTTGGCGGGCTCGATCCCGATGGCCTCTCCAATGCCGACAAGATGGCCGAAGTGCTCACCCGCGTCGGCAATCGGCTCGATCGCATTTCCGACGAATGGGAGCAGGGCTGGACCGGCGAAGTCACCGATGCCGATGAACTGGCCTTTTCGCGCACCGTGCGCGGCGTCACCGAGCGCCATCTGCTCGACAAGGCCCTCCTGGTCAGCGCCGATGCCAGAAAACTCCGCCAGCTCGCCGAGCGGCTGGACGAAATCTATGGCGGCGTGCCGACCCTCACCCGCAAGGGCGAGACGATCAATATTTACGGCCCTTCGAGCCTCTTCAAGGCGGTGACCGATGCCGGCCGCAAGGGCGTCTCGCTGCAGCGCTACAAGGGCCTGGGCGAAATGAACGCCTCCCAGCTCTGGGAAACCACGCTCGACCCCAATGCCCGCACCCTGCTCAAGGTGGAAATCAACGAAACCACCGAAGCCGACGCCATCTTCACCGCCCTCATGGG
>DATMSY010000021.1:0-116571 GCA_035565135.1 Devosia sp. | reverse complement strand
AAGACGACGGCCAGCGGTATCACGACCGTTGCGGGATGAACCGCCTGCTTTTTTGTGTGCCATGGTGAGGTATCCTTACTTCGTCTTGTCTTCGGCCTTGTCGGCCACGGCTTCCTGGTCGATCTTGGCGCGCGGGGGCTTCCCGGCAACCAGATCCTTGGCCTGGGCAACCCATTCGTCGCGCTCGATGCGACCGTGGAATTCCAGCTCTTCGTCGAACTTGGCGACGTCGGCCTTCTTCCAGGCAGCGATCTGGGTGAGGCTGGTGATGCCAGCGGCATTCAGCTTCTTTTCCAGCGCGGGGCCCACGCCACCAATCAGCTTGATGTCGTCGGTGAAATCGGCAGCAGGCTTGGCAGCCTTCTTGGCGGCCGGAGCCTTGGCTTCGGCTTCAGCCTTGGGAGCCGCGGCCTTGGGGGCTGCAGTCTTGGCGGCGGCCTTGGCCGGCTTTTCGGCAGCGACGCTATCGGTCTTGGCAGCGACGCCGGCAGCCTTGATGGTCGGCTTGGCGCCGCCGGTCAGGATTTCGGTGATGCGCACGGTCGAGAGCAGCTGGCGGTGGCCATTGCGGCGGCGATAATTGTGGCGACGGTTCTTCTTGAAGATGATGACCGTCTTCTGCTTCTTGGTCTCGAGCAGTTCGGCAGCGACAAGCGCGCCTTCAACGAGCGGGGCACCGACAGTGTCGCCAACCATCAGCACCTGATCGAAGGTGACGATGGAGCCGGCTTCGGCGTCGAGCTTTTCAATCTTGAGAACGTCGTTGGCGGCAACCTTGTACTGCTTGCCACCGGTCTTGATCACGGCAAAAGTCATAGTTCAACCAGGAGCGTCAAACGCCTGGTCCCTTTCTGTCGCGCTTTGCGGCGCCGCGGGGAAAGCCTGTCCCGCGGACTTCGAACTGAGCCGGTCGCTAAACCGGCAGGCAGCCTCAAGCAGCGTTTTCAAACAAATAGAGGCGCGCCAGGCAAAGCCAGCGCGCATTCCGGGGGCGCTTATCGGGGCAAAAGCCCCAAGAGTCAAGGCTACCTAAGCGCTTTTGGCATACCAGTCGCGGCGGCGCACTTCCACGCCCTCGGCGGTGACGCCGGCCTCGAAGGCGTCGAGGTCGCTATCGCCATAGTGATAGGGGTAGATAATGGCGGGCTTGAAGGCGTTGACCGCCTCGGCGGCCTGTTCGACCGTCATCGTATAGGGCAGGTTCATGGGCAGGAAGGCCACGGCAATCCCGGTCAGCGCCAGCATTTCCGGCGTGGGCTCGGTGTCGCCGGCGACGTAGATCACCTTGTCGCCAAAGGTCAGCAGATAGCCATTGCCGACGCCGACGGGGTGATATTGCATGCGGTCTGCCGTCACATTGTGGGCCGGGATGGCCTTGAGCGGCAGGCCGGCAAAGGTGGCTTCCCCGCCATTGGCGATGGCTTCGGCATTTTCCTTGAGCGCGGGCGGCAGCTTGTCGAAGACATCCTGATTGGCAAGGATCGGTACGCCACTGGCGATGGCTTCGAGCGTGGGCACATCGAAATGGTCGCCATGGCCATGGGTGATGAGCACGGCGGTGGCGGCCGGCAGGCCCTCATAGCGGGCCGCGCCGCCCACGGGATCGACATAGATGGCCTGGTCGCCAAAGGCGAGCACGAGGCTGGCGTGATCGACGGGATGGATGGTCAGCGGGCCCGCGCTGGTTTCGATGCTATCGCCGTCCACTTTGGTTTCTCCATCCTGGGCAGCGGCGCTGCCAAATAGTCCCGCACCCAATGGCGCGAGCGGCAAGAGTGCCATGCCGGCAACCAGATCCCGACGTTTCATCTCGATCCTCCATCCTGCTGTTTGCTTTGGCGCACCGTAAAGCGCTGATATCGCCTTCGCTAGCCACACAATCGTGAGCTAAGCCAGCAAAGCGCTGAAGCGCTGGCGTAAATCGCGGGCGGTTCCAGTTTCGCCGGCCAGCATACCGGCTTTGTGATGGGCAAGCCAATGGGGCAATGACCAGGCCGGGCCGTCAGCGGGAATGTCGATGACCGGCAGATAGGCCTGGGCGGGGATGTCTACACCATCGCGCTGAACGGTGAGCGCGGCGCGCCTATATTCCTCGCCTTCAAAGCCATCGAGCACAGCCAGATCGAGCGGGGTAAGCGGCGCGATCAGCCGGCCCGGCGCGGCGGCACCAGGGCAGGGGACGAGGGCCGGATAGACGCGGCCGGGATAGGCGACCGCCTTGAAGCCGGTGGCAATGGCCAGGGGCAGCGTGGCGATGGCTGCGGGCCGCCCGAGCAGCGCGGCGAGCACGTCCTCATCCTGCAAGGTGCCATAGGCAAAGAGCGGCATTGCGGGCAAAGGGTAACCTCATGCACAGTTTGGTCATGACAAGGGTGTTGCGGGCCAGGCTTTGCTATGCCATAAGCCCGCCCGTGTCGACCGGGCGCCCGTCACGGGCCGCTGACGATCTCGCGGAGAGATGGCAGAGTGGTTGAATGCACCGCACTCGAAATGCGGCATGGGGGCAACTCCATCGGGGGTTCGAATCCCTCTCTCTCCGCCATTTATACCTTTCCGGCAGTTTCTCCACGTTGGCGCAATAGGCGGACAATTTTCGCCCGGCACCCCTCAGTTCAGGGCTTTCTGCGGCGAGTTTCTCCGCCTGAAACGCACTATGTGCCCGGAATCCGGCCATCTCTCGCTACACTCAGAGCGTAGGTCGGCTCGTAGGTCCTTATCCACTGGACTTGTCCCCCGAGCAGAGCGATGGTCCGGCCAAGCTTAACCGCTTGGAGGTTACGATGGCCCAGGGCAAGCGTGCGCTGTCTGCCCAGCAGGTGGCGGCGCTCAGCGACAATGGAACGCACCGCGTCGACAACCAGCTCTATCTGCAGATCCGTGAGCAGGGCACCCGCAGCTGGGTGTTCCGCTATAGCCGCAACGGCAAGACCCATTGGATCGGGTTGGGTCGGGCCAGCGACGTACCGCTGAGCCGTGCCAAGGAACTGGCGGTGGTGGAGCGGGCTAAGCTGGTCAATGGCGGCAGCCCGATCGAGGAGCGGCGCGCGGTCAAGGAGAGCTTGCGACTGGAGCGGCAAGTCCAATCGAACGTGCCCACCTTCGCATGGTGCGCCGGGGAGTATATCGAGGCCCACCGGGCGAGCTGGAAGAACCAGAAGCATATTGATCAGTGGGAAAGCACCTTGCGCGTGTATGCCGGACCGGTGATCGGCAAGCTGCCGGTCGACCAGGTGACGGTCGATCATGTGTATAAGATCCTCAAGCCGATCTGGCTGACCAAGCCAGAGACCGCCAGCCGGCTGCGTGGCCGCATTGAGAAGGTGCTGGGCTGGGCCGGGGCCAAGAAGTACCGGACCGGTGAGAACCCGGCGCGCTGGCAAGGTGGCGAATTGAGCCATCTACTGCCCGCCATCGGCAAGGTGCAGAAGATCGAGCACCACAAGGCCGTTCCCTATACGGAGATGCGCGGCCTGATGGCCGATCTGCGTAAGCTGGAGAGCATCAGTGCGAAGGCTCTAATCCTGCTTATTCTCTGTGCCAGCCGGACTGGTGAAATCATCGGGGCCCGGTGGAACGAGATCGACCTGGATGCTGCGACCTGGACCATCCCCGCCGAGCGCATGAAGGCAGGGGTCGAGCATCGCGTGGCATTGTCAGCCGAGGCGGTAAAGTTGCTGAAGTCCATGGAACGCACCAGTGACTTGGTGTTCCCTGGTCCGCGCGGGAAGCTCTCCAATATGGCGCTGCTGCAATGCCTGCGCGGCATCCGTGGTACCGGCGAGACCGTGCATGGTTTTCGGGCCACGTTTTCCACCTGGGCGCGCGACGAGACGGACTATCCTCGTGAGCTAATAGAGGCCTCGTTGGCGCATGCCGTGGGCAATGCCGTTGAGCAGGCATACAATCGGTCTGACTATCTGGCGAAGCGCCGCGCCCTGATGGACACATGGGCTACGTGCCTGGCAGGGAAGGGGCAAAGGCCAACGTGACCACACACGCGGCCAACGGCGGGATTATCACTCAGACTGGGGCTTGGATGCCATAGAGCTCCGATAACGGGCTGTGTGGCCGTTTGTGGCGATCAATATTGGCGATCGTGGTGGTTACGGCCAGATACTGCGGGACTAACCCTCAATTGCGGCGGCTTTCCAATCCTTGAGCAGTAGGCCTGAGGGTTCATGTTTCCATTCGCGCGGCCCGCTGGCACTGCGGCCAGCGACAATGGCAGCCGCAGCGGAGGGGCTGGCGAAGACAACATCCTGAATGAAAAGGAGCGGACCTGCTGGGGCCGCTGCAAGAGCCCCTCGTGCAAGGAGTTGCTCCCGCAAACTCCGATAGGTGTCCGGCAAGGTAGCCGTGGTGGTTCGTCGGGCTGTAGAGCCGGCTAGAACAACAAACCCATCATCAGTCTCGCGGGCGCTGGCCGACGCCTCGCCAGTGACCAAGACGAAAATGTCACTGCTGGCTGAAGGGGATTGAGAAGGAAGGGCTCTGTCGGGGCTCAGCGGCCGGAAGATGTCAAAGCCAAACAGCGGCAGGATGAGCAGGGTCTGTTCGATGAACGTTTCCATATCCACCCGGTCAATTTCAGAAAGACCCTGGTATTCTGGAAACCGCTGGTTGGCTAAACGCGCTCTGCCGGCCTCACCTACGCGTTTGAGCAATTGGCTCTCCAGGAAGCGGCTGCGCGACTTATCCAAGCTATTGTTGACTGTCACAACAAGGGCGAGGCGCTCGAAGTCCATCGTGTTCCGGTGCAGATGGGTTCGCATGCGGCTGGCGACATCATCGGCTTCCCCGATATAGGCGAGCTTGCCACCGGGCCGCTCCATATCCTCGCCGATCATGACATAGATCCCGCCATGGGCTGCTTCGGACCTCTTGAGCAGCTGTTTTACGCGGCTTGCTGGCGCACAGAGGATTTTCCCTGTCCAATTCCCGGCATCGATGGCGATGAGCCCTTGGGGCGTCCCATCTTCAAGATAGACCCGAAGTGTGCGCGAGGCGAAAGCTGCAGCTGCGTTCATGGGCTTCTGCTGGTGGTAGCCAAGTGGGCAAAAGACCATAGAGAGATGAATAAATCCCTATTTGGGATAATCCCGCAATAGGATCAACTTGCTGCGCTCATCGTCCCTCTAGGCGCGGAATGAGCAGCTCCATCCACAGTCCAGAATATCAGGTTCTGCGAGAGCTGCTCGCTGCTCAGCGCAAATCTCAGGGGCTCACCCAAGCCGACGTGGCTAAGCTGATAGGTCGGCCGCAGTCCTTTGTCGCAAAGTATGAGGGCGGTGAACGGCGCATCGATGTTGTGGAGTTTTTGGCTATTGCCCGAGCGCTCAATGCCGACCCGCAATTGCTGTTCTCGGCCCTCGTCAAGAACCTGGGCTAAGTCCGAGCCGACATCCCGCGGCTCATAGACTTGTTCTGCAAATCATCGCTTTGTCCGTCCAGCAACGGACGAGAGCAGACATGGCTAGAGCGACACGACGGCAGGTGATTGTAGCAAGTGCCATGCTGGCTCTGTCCCCGGCGGGGTTCGCACTATCCCAATCCGCAGAATATCGCCGTGACCAGGACCTGATTAGCCTTGGGCTTGAGTTGGAACGGCAAAAGCGCCGGGTTCGCAATCTCTATCGCCAATGGCAGCAGCAGGACACGCCTTCTGTCTGGACGGCATGGTCTGATGCTCGGGCCGACCTGGAGCGGCTATGCGAGCGGATCGCGTGCGTGTCTGCCACCACGCTCCAGGGTATCGCTGTTCGCTATGAGGCTCTCGCCGTGGGTCTATTGGATGACGACGTCATCATGGACGAGACCATTCGGCGCCAGGCTGTTCTCCTGCGGCGGTCCTTGGCGTGCGTAGTCTCTGCCTGATCAGGTCCCCTGATTGCGGCTGTAAAGCGAAGTGGCTGCTTCGCGCCCTCATTCCGGTCGTCCAAAAGCTGACGTTCGAGTGTGAATGCATGGTTCAGCGGCCGGGTAAGCGCCAATGAGCTCTGTTAACGGCATTTCCTCTCTAGCCCACTCAAGACTGTAACTCTGCAAGACTTGGTGACAATGTTACTGCATACTTTCAGAGTAAGCTGGGGGCGGCCTTGGAGTGGTTGGTAGTTATCGGTGGGGTCATCGCTTTATTTGCCTATATCGGCCGGCGAAATCGCGCAAAAGCAAATGAGGTTGTCGCACGCAGCGCTCGTCAGGAGCCCCGCACTCGACACTTGGCTCCCAACTCGTCGTCGAAGTCGTTCGGAACGCGGCAGCATAAGCCGCAGGCGCCTTCACAGGCTCGATGGGTTGCAGCCGGGGAACTCGTCAAAGTCGACGTCTTTCAAATCGACTCCGGAATGTTCTATCTTGGCGGGTTGCTGCCAGGACAGCATCATGGTCAGTGCGGCAATTGCGTCGTCGACCCTGCTGCCAAGGTAGCCGCGTCTGGTCTCGACCGCACTGGAGAGGGCCTGCCATACTGGCCGAGCTTCCAGTCCATCACTCCAACGGCGCGTCGGACCTATCTGGATTGGCTCGCCGGCGGGCGCGAGGATCCGTTGATCGACATCGGCTATGTCTTTCTTTTCTTCTATGGATTGGAGCGACGCCTGTTTGTAGACAACGTGCGCTCCGAAGCGCCGGTAATCGTTGCTGAGATTCGGCGCCTTCTTGCGCTTCATGGCAGCAACAACTCGTTCAAGAACTATGCGAACCGTCTCTTGGACGCAGCTCACTTGATGACCAATTCTGGTACTGAACGGCCGGTGCTATCACCGGATCTCCAGACTGGCTACGAAATGCCGATGGCTTCAAGGGTCTATCTTGGACGGAGGCTCGCATCTAAGCTTCCCCTCGAGGCCGAGGACGCACTCGTATGGGTACTCAGCTTGCCGGATACAAATTTAAGGACGCCAGCTGCCAGATGCTTTGATGAACTCGTACCGCTCTGGAAGCACCGGTTTTCCGCGCGATATCCAGATGGACTGAAGGTTAACCCACCCAAAACCCGCCTAAAACTGGAGTATCGATCGGCAAGCAACAGCTTCCGCGGCGAAATCGACGTCGCCGGGGAGACTGGCCCATTGCCTGACATCGCGGCCATTTCTGCACCGGTCACTGGACTGCGTGACTTGCTCAACGCGTGCACAGAAGAGCTCGCACCATATAGCCGATTGCTCGGCAGGAATCCCAATGCCCGCGGCACCCTTGATGCTGCCTTGCTGCTTCCGAAGGAGTTGGTCAGCGCTGCGGCCACCACGGACGTCGGCAGAAAGGTCGATGCGTTATTCGCGGGACGCAGCGTTGCCAGTCCGACCGTGCAACAGTTGGTAGACGCCTTGTCCCTCGATATCACCGGTGTGGAGAAGATCTCATTCGGCGTCAGCAACCAGATCGGCGGTTATCTCGATCATCTCGACATCGGCTTCGAGCCTGACCGGCGGTATGGATCGAGCCCGCTGAGACCAAACGGGCATGTTGTTCTTTTCAAAGCGCCCGGCGGCGGCCAGGTGGATGGTGAGGCGCCTGCATTTGCCGCGGCGCGTGCGATGGTGGATGTTGCCGCACTGGCCGCAGGCGCCGACGACAAAGTCGACAACGGCGAGATCGATGCGATCACTCTTGAAATTCGCAACGTGCCAGGACTGGGCAAGATCGAGCGCGCCCGATTGATCGCCTATGCGAGCACGCTGCTCAAGGACACGTCGCTGCATCGGTTCGCGTTTAATAAGCTCAAGACGCTCGATGCCGCCGCCAAGCAGTCGGTGGTGAAATCGGCGACCGCTGCCATCCTGGCGGATGGCCATGCAAGTCCAGCGGAGGTGAAGTTTCTCGAACGGCTCTACAAGGCGATGAACCTTCCTGCTGACGGCGTGTACGCAATGCTGCATCGCGGCGCGGTCATCATAGACGAGCCAGTTACGGTCGCAGCCGAACAACGATCGTCGGGCGTGGCTATACCTCGGCAGCCAGAGGTAACACCGGAGCTAGCATCAAGCACCATTAAGATAGACCCGTCACGGTTGGAGCGTCTGCGTTCAGAAACGTCGGCCGTTTCTGAGCTCCTTGCTGGCATCTTCGTGGAAGAGGACGCTGCGGTGACAAGGCCTTCGGTCAGTGCCCAAATTCTCTCCAATCCGAGCCGTTTCACGGGCCTGGATGCTGCCCATGCCGAGCTCCTTTCGGACGTCTTGAAGCAGGGAAGCCTGGGTCGCGATCAGTTCGACGATAAGGCACGCACCCTGCGGCTATTGCCGGACGGGGCGATCGAGCGGATAAATGATTGGGGCTTCGATCAATTCGAGGAATCGATCATCGAGGGCGATGACGAGCTGTCGATCGCGCCGCACATCCTTGCCGAACTCAACGAAGCGGAAGCAGCATGAGCACGACCACACCCATCAAGCCTCGCGAACGTGACGTCATCCTGCAGGCCCTTTCAGCAGGGGTGGTGCCACGCTCCGGCCTGCGCCATGTGCAAGTTGGCCGTGCTGCCGAGATCGGCGCGATGGTGAGAGACATCGATCGCATTGGCGACAGCGGAGCAGCCATGCGCTTCGTCATCGGCGAATATGGTGCCGGCAAGACCTTCTTTCTCAATCTTGTCAGGCTGATCGCGCTGGAGCGCAAGTTTGTCACCATCCATGCCGACCTCGCGCCCGATCGGCGCGTGCACGCATCAGCAGGTCAAGCCAGGGGACTTTACGCCGAAGCAGTGCGCAACATGGCTACGCGGACCAAGCCGGATGGTGGTGCACTGGGAAGCGTTGTCGAGCGGTTCGTAACGGAATGCATGAACGAATCTGCACAGCGCTCCGTGCCGGTCGAGACCGTAATCGACGAAAGGCTCGCCAGCCTGCAGGAGCATGTCGGCGGCTATGACTATGCCACCGTACTCAAGGCGTATTGGCGTGGGAGCGAAGCCGGGGACGAGGTATTGAAGGTTTCTGCATTGCGCTGGCTCCGCGGCGAATACTCAACCAAGACCGAAGCACGCCAGGCGCTCGGTGTTCGAAACATCATCGATGACGGCGACGTCTACGATGCTCTCAAGCTGCTTGCCGCGTTCGTGAAAATGGTCGGGTATTCCGGCCTACTGATCGTCTTCGACGAGATGGTCAACATCTACAAGCTCCAGAGCAGCCAGGCGCGCAATCAGAATTACGAACAGATCCTGCGGATGCTCAATGACGTCCTGCAAGGCAATTTTGGTGGCATCGGTTTTGTCTTCGGCGGCACTCCTGAATTTCTCATGGACACGCGCCGTGGTCTCTACAGCTACGCGGCCCTGCAGTCGCGCCTGGCCGAGAACTCGTTTGCCAAGAACGGCCTCATCGATCTGTCCGGGCCCGTTTTGCGTTTGCAGAGCCTGACACCAGAGGATCTGCTGATCTTGTTGTCCAACATTCGATCGGTCTTCGCATCGGGCGATCCGTCAGCCTATCTCGTGCCGGACGAGGCACTGCCATCCTTCATGGAGCATTGCAATCGCCACGTCGGCGAAGCCTATTTTCGCACGCCCCGTAACACCATCAAGGCGTTCGTGCAGTTCCTCGCTGTTCTCGAACAGAATCCCGGTACGACGTGGACCGATCTGATCAACGAGGTTGAGATCAGCAAGGACATCGAGGCGGCTAACGACGTCGTGGATGAGGGCGAACAGGGTGCTGGGGATGACGAACTCGCCTCCATCCGGCTCTGACACCCTGACCAATTTCGACCGGCTCCATCCCGAAATCCGTCGTTGGATATGGGAGCAAAAGTGGGAGGAGCTACGAGACGTTCAGGACAGAGCCATCTCTGCAGTGCTTGTTGGTGACGGCGATGTGTTGCTTGCAGCAGCAACCTCGGCTGGCAAGACCGAAGCCGCATTCCTGCCCGTTTTGACGGCCGTGGCTGATCGAAAGGGACGGGGATTCTCGATCCTCTACGTCAGCCCGCTCAAGGCACTGATCAATGATCAGTTTAGCCGGCTTGAACAGCTCTGCGAACGGCTTGAGATCGAAACCGTGCGCTGGCACGGCGATGCTCCACAGTCGGCAAAAGACCGTGCGCGGAAGAACCCGAGCGGGGCGATGCTGATCACCCCAGAGTCAATCGAAGCCATGTTGATCCGGCGTCCGGGCGATGCGCTGAAGATGCTCGGGGCGCTCGATTTCATCGTCATCGACGAACTGCATGCTTTCATGAAAGGACCGCGCGGGCTGCATCTGTCTAGCCTGCTTCGTCGCCTCGACGCCCTGACCGGCAAGCGGGCAAGACGGATAGGCCTCTCGGCAACCATCGGGGATCTCAACAAGGCAGCCGCTTGGATGAATCCAGAATGGCCAGAGGCGGTCAGCATCGTGGAGTCGGCATCGGACGCGCCCGAGCTGCGATTGCAGATCCGTGCCTACTCTGATCCGGTCGACGTCGACGACACCGACGGATTGGAAGTCGATGGCAGGCCGATCGCCCTCGACTACATCGCTGACCACATCTTCAAGAACCTTCGTGGGTCGAACAATCTCGTGTTCGCTGGATCCCGCCGAAGGGTCGAGTCCCTTGCCGATCGGCTTCGCGCGCGGTCGGAGAAGGCTGATGTGCCCAACGAATTCTACCCCCACCACGGCAGCCTGTCCAAGGAGCTTAGGGAGGAGCTTGAGGCACGACTGAAGAAGGCCGAGCTGCCAACGACTGGGGTAGCGACCACCACACTGGAGCTAGGCATAGACATTGGATCTGTTGCTTCCGTCGCCCAGATCGGCGCGCCGCGGTCGATCGCGTCATTGCGGCAACGTCTTGGTCGCAGTGGTCGCCGCCGCGGCATGCCAGCGGTTCTTCGGATCTATGTTCGAGAACGCAATGTTGGCCTCGATTCCGATCCACTTGACCGTTTGCGTTTGGAAGTGGTCCGAGCAGTCGCTTCTGTTCATTTGATGATCGAGAAATTCGTGGAGCCACCCGTCGCCGAGACGGCTGTTGCCACGGTGGTTCTGCACCAGACGCTCTCGCTCATTACCCAATTGGGCGGCGCGCGGGCGGACAGGCTATATGCCATCGCCTGCGGGGCCGGTCCGCTAGCTGCCTTTGCCAAGACCGACTACATCGCCCTGCTGCGAGCAATGGCAACGCCTGAACTGGCTCTAATCGAGCAGGCGCCCGACGGCACAATCATGCTCGGCAAAGAGGGCGAGCGGCTGACCGCAGCCCGTGACTTCTATGCGATCTTCGCCACCGATCAGGAATGGAAGCTGGTCACTGGTGGCCGGACTTTGGGCACGATACCGATCTCGAACCCCGTGGGCGTGGGTGGCATCGTCTCTTTCGCCGGCCAGCGGTGGAAAATCAAGATTGTTGATGATCCTGCCAAAGTCCTCGAGGTCGTGCGGCATGCATCAGGAAAGATCCCAAAGTTCGACAGCCTTGCCAACGAACCCGTGCATGACCGACTCGTCGGGATGATGCGTAGCGTTTTGCTGGCCGAGGATGCACCTTCATACCTGGATGCTCAAGCGGCCGAATATCTGTTCTCTGCCAGAGAGACTTTCCAAGAGCTCGGCCTTAAGGATACGCATATCTTGGCAGCCGGTCGAGACACCCACGTTTTGACGTGGACGGGGACGGCCATGAACTCAGTTCTAGCGTTTGCCATAAGTTCCGCTGGGCTCGACTGTGAAGTCCTGGATATTGGCGTCACCGTACTGGACACAGCAGCGGACACGGTCGTGGCGATCCTTCAGCAGATCGCTGAAACACCACCCGCGGTCGAAGATATAGCCGATTTCGTGGAAAGCTTGCGAACGGAAAAATTTGACGAGCTCATCCCCGAGCAAATGTTGCGTCGGCTCTGGGCTAACGGTCACCGTGAACAAGCCGGCATGTTGGCGCATTTGGCTGGGCAACTGATTTTAGATATTGCCCACGCTTAGGCCTTCCATATGTGTATTTTGCGGCTGAAAGCGGCGGCGCGAAATGGTTAGCGTCGATTGCTCGGCAACGGGTCGCTCTAGTCGCAATCAACAGCAGTGCTACCATCTGGGAACTGGAGGTGGCTCTATTGAAGACCTCAGCGGGCGACTTTCGCCTATCTGCCTTGCGCCCTCATTCGAGATGTTCCGAGGGCTTTGGCGGTTTCCTAAAAGCTGCCGGGCAGCTTAGGTCGCCGCGATGTCGATAAGGTTTGGGAAGCGGACGGGCGGCTTACGGAGAACTGAGACCGGAACCGGACCCATATGGCCATCGATTTCCGTAAGCTACGACCATCAGCACATGAACCTAGAACGAACTCTTGGCGGGCCTGCCAGGATGTGGAAGGTTTTAGCTTACACCTAGGCCCCGGAACGCCAGCATGCCCCAACGTCCCAGATCTCATCAGCTAGAAGACATTTCTCGCCGGCGTTTTAGGGATTTGCTGCCAGCGGCATGGGTCTGCCGCGACAAAGATCAGGACTATGGCGTGGATCTAGAGGTGGAGGTGTTCGACCCGGACGGCTCTGCCACGGGCCATACTTTCAACGTGCAATTGAAAGCGACTGACAGCCTAGCCAATGAACGTTCGGTCCAGATAGAGACTGACCGAATAAGGTATTTGTCGTCGCTGGACGCCCCCGCTATTTTCGCCAGGTACTGCTCGGTTACGGACTCTACGCGCTGGCGCTGGATCTTCAACGCTTTTGGTGGAGCCGATCTAACTACCAAGACGCTTACCCTACATTTCGATGATGACGATGTTTGGGACGAGCGGACACCGCCTCAGATCGAGCAGACTTTAAGGGTGCTCAGGCGCCTACGGTCGGCAGACAGGCGCATCAGCTTTCCGCTGACGGCCGTTCATCAGTCCTCGACAAGGGACGCTCTTATAGTCGAACACGCAATAGAGCAGGTGTCCTCTATACTTCCTTATTGTAAAGCCAGAGGAGACCTCACGGCCTCCATTCCGATCAACGTGGTCAACCGCTCCGGGGAGCTCGGCCTGATTGTGGACGTGATTGCTAGTTTTTGGTTCAAGCTGGACGAGTTGGAACAAGAAGAAGTCGTCGACTGCATGCTTTATGGACTTGCCGCGATCCTGGATCATTACTCGTTCCGGGATCAAGCTGTTCTAGCCGCACTGTCGTGCTGCAAGCGCGGGCGTCGGTCACACTCGCGGAGTTTGGCACGTATTGCGGCTTCATGCTTAGAAAACGATCCTGCGGCTGCGGTCGAACTGGCTGTCTTAAACGGCATACACGAGGAACAGGATCCGGAATATTCCCAGTTCCTAATGGGTATTCTGTCATCGGAGGTTTCGAAAGAAGAGAAATCGGCTGCGGTACAAGTCTTTTTCCGACACGCGATCAAAGCACATGAGACTAGCTCCAGCGTGGGAGCCATCTATTACTCCCTCGGCAATTCGCTCTCACATATCGGCAGGAAAGCGGCCGCCATCAGAGCGTTCAACCAGGCCAGAAAAGCAGATCCCCGGTATCTTGAGCGTCAATACTTCCTTGCGGAGGTCGGCGGCGCCTTCTATCTTTCCGGACGTTTCCGCCCTTCCGCATGTGCATACGCCGAAGCGGAAAGGATCGCCCCTTCCAGCAGAACTTTAAGCAATCTCGGAGACGCGCTTTTCTTCTCCGGGCAGGTCGATAAGGCAAGCGAAGCCTTCGGGAAACTCACGGCTGATGTAGATGAGATGCTAGCATCAAATGCGAGGCTAAAGTTGTGGCTTGGGGATTGGTATTCCACACAGAATGTACTGGTCGGCATCGCAGACGGACACGGCTGGGTGGATTTCGTGCGCGCTGCCCTCAATGCTGGAGACACGGACTCCGCCCTCAAAGGGCAGATGATGGTCGCGTTCTTGGGAGAATACGATACTGAAGTTTGGACGGACGCCATCTTGCTGGCTGCTGCGGCCCCCGCGCTGTTCCCTGATGTGCTACTTCAGGCATATAGGCGCTGCGGCAATCAAGCCTATCAAAACTTCCGCGAGAAAGTGGCCGGCCTAGGGATGCCAAACGAGTTCCTTGTTGAATTGGACGGCCTCGCGTTGACAGTCCATGGCGCGGTAGGAACCGCTCCGCTGGAGAGGCCAATCGCTAGGCTGCTAGGCGAGCCGTCTTTCGACTACCCTGCAGCACTACAAAGCTGAATGGGCCAATTCGCCAGATTTGTAAGGTTGATCGTGAGAATATCAGGAATGACCGCTTTCGGGTCGTTTGATACTTAACTCAAACTACCGCAATGGGGTCGTGAGCTGCTGGTCGGCCACGTGCCCTCATTACGGCCGTTCAGGTCACTGTTGCCCTTACCAAAAAGTGGACGTTCGCCAGTGGCCAAATCGGCGCCCATTCGGGCTTGCCGCGTCTTATGTTCGTAGTGTCGACATCAACTACACGCGCTAAATCTCTGCTACGTCAGCAATACGCTTGCGTGGCTATCGACTCCTCATTCAATATCCAGATAATGGGATTCCGCGGGCAAGCACCTTAGCGGCCTTTTCTTGAGTGGGGGCAGAATTGGGTGTCAAACAGACGCTCCTCGCGGTGTCACAGCGCGAGGAAGGCGGCAGGACAGCGTATGACCGTTTCGACTATCAGACGGCGTGGGGAGTTTCAAAACTCCTCGACCTGCATGACGCTGGCAAGAACTACGCGGTCGCGTTCGAATTCCATGACGATATCATTTCCCTCGATGATGCCGACGCTCCCGCCAAGGCGATTTTCTATCAGGTCAAAACCAAGAAATCCGGCAATTGGTCGTTCGCCCAAATCACGAGCCGCCCTTCAAACAAGGGCGGAGAGCCAAAGGGCTCATTTGCGGGCAAAATGTTCGATAACTTCATCCGGTTTGGAGCCGTGGTGGAGAAGCTGGTCTTTGTCAGCAATCAGCCCCTACCGGACATCATCGTCGTTCACGGTGAGCGTGATTTTTCGGCGGCAGAAAAGACTAAGCTGGAGAAATTTGTCACAAGCCTCGCAGCGGAAGCGTCAGGCTTCAAAGATCCAGAACACACTAGCCTCTTCTTCTTTGCGTTCTCCGATTTGAACCTCTCAAATTATGAAAACGCAGTACTTGGACGTATCTCCGATTTCCTCGAGCAAGAGCTGGGGGGCCATATACCGGCAAAGCCGTTTGCCTTGATGCTCAATGACTATTGCCGGCGTCGCTCCAAGGCATTGGCGGATTTTTCGAGTTTTGAGGAACTGAAGGCCTCCAAGTTCGTCACCCGTGGGGATATGTCAAAATGGCTATCCCAAATTCGAGATCAGCATGAACGCCGGCCAGAATGGGGTTCGATAGCAGGCGACTTGAGCCTCCCCTTTGCCGAAAAAACGAAGATCGAGCGGGCTTGGCGGGAATACGAGGTAGCTCTTCGCGCGAGGCAGAATGCGGCAACGATCGCGATGACTGAGCGCCTGCGAACGCCCATCGACGCGGCGATCGAACAGGTGGATGACCTTGTTGCTCTCATCGACGCGGTGTTTGCTGAAGCAAAGCCGGTTGTGCGTGCGTGGAAGTCTGATGCCTCAGATCACTTTGTCAAAGCCGCCATCCTCTACGAGTTCAAGCGATGAATTCTAACGAGGACCGCCGCTACCAGCTCCTGATCCGAAACCTGCGGAAAAAGAACAATGAGAAAACTGCGCTTCGAAAGTCTGGAGTTGCTGTCGAGGAAGGAAGCCAAGGGCCGGAAGATCGAGTTTCATCCGCGTCTGACGGTGATTCAGGGCGAGAATGACGTCGGCAAATCGTCGGTTATCAAGAGCCTGTACTGGGCGTTTGGCGCAACGCCACCGAAATTTCATGGTTCGTGGAAGTCGGCCAATGTCAAAGCGTTGGTCACTTTTACCGTCGACGGGCTTCGATATCGCATTTTGCGCGATCACGACACGTTCGGACTTTTCGATGCAAACGGCGCACTGCTCCTTTCGACCAACCAGGTCGGCAAGGAATTAGCGCCCCTTCTGAGCGATCTGATCAATTTCAAGCTGGTGCTAACCAATCGCGACGGCGAACCAGAGATCCCTCCCCCCGCTTTTGCTTTCCTACCCTTCTACATCGACCAGGACGCAGGTTGGGGTAAGCCGTTGGACTCATTCGCGCAGCTCACTCAGTTCGCTAATTTTAAGCAGGACCTGCTCGAGTTTCATACCGGAATATTTCCGAACGAGTACTACGAACTGAGCGCGGACAAGCGCAGCTTGCAGGTGGACCAGAAGGCCTTCGAGGCAGATCGTCGGATTGTGCGGAAAGCCATCGAGCGGTTCAATCTTGAGGCGTCGTTCGATGGTCTAGAGCTTTCAACCGAAGGTCACGAGCAGGCCATTGAACAATTGCTTGCGCGCCTTCAGCAGGTAAAGCAGGCCCGTCAGGAACGGGCCACAAAACTCAGTGACGTCCTAGACCAGCGCATGATTCTCGACCAACAAATTGCGGTTGTGCGGGCGTCCATTGCGGAGCTCGAGAAAGACGCAAAATTTGCAGGTGATATCGCCGAGGAGGAGATTTTCTGCCCCACTTGCGGCACCCTGCACCGAAATGACTTCGCCAACCGCTTCAGCATCGTGGAAGACCGCGAGGCATGCTTTGAGTTTTTGGCGGAATCAAAACAGAAGCTCAACGTCCTCACATCACAGGCTGTAAAGGCGGAGGCCGATGTCCAAGCAGCAGATGCGACGTTGGCAGAAATCCAAAGCACCTTGGATGCCAAGCAAGGCGACATCAGCCTGCTTGAGGTGATTGAAAGCCGTGGCCGGCGGATCGCGTCTGACGTGTTTGTCGGTCAGATCGACGATCTCGACATCCAGATCGCCGATCTTCTGGGTAAAATTGCAAAGATCGAGGAGCGGCTCGACGAGCTAAAAAACAAGAAACGCCGCGACGAAATCGTCACCTACTATTCAGGCTTTGTCCTCTCTTACCTCGATCGCCTCGACGTAACGAACTACTCTGCCGACGACTATACGAGACTTCCGGCGAGGATAGGTGAAACAGGAAGTGACCTTCCTCGGGCCCTCCTCGCCTATTTCCTGGCCGTTCTCAAGACCGTGCACAAGCATTCGACGGCAGTGTTTGCCCCGATCGTCGTTGATAGTCCCAATCAGCAGGATCAGGATCCGAAAAATGTAGGCGCCATGATCGACCTCATCATCTCATCTCGTCCCCATGATGCTCAGACGATCCTGGGAACGGTCTCGCTCCACGGACGCGAAATCGAAGATGGCGAACTGATCGTTCTTACCGACAAGCTGTCGGTCATGCGTTCTCAAGATTATGAGCGCATTTCAGCATCGATGCGCCCTTATATGGAGCAGTTAGTCACCTAAGGAGTTGCTTGCCGTCGACCTCCAGGTCCCTCAGCAGCTGGCCTTATGCTTGGGCGGAAATTAACTCCAAACTATGCTGCGTACCCATCTATCCCGGCCACGGTTTGGCTCTTCGAGACACAGTCGACGCGGCCTACGTCTTCAATGTGGTGAGGCAGAAGTGAGCGTTCCCAACGACATGATCAAAGTTCGCCTTGAGGAGGAAGTCAGGGCGTTTATCCATAACGACGTGGGCAACGCCGCCCACTTTCTGATCAAGCGAATTGGGGGCAAGATCGCAGCGGTCGAGCGCGATGGGCTTTTTCTCGATCAGATGACCTGCGCATTGATGATCGGGTTTTCACATGAGCTGCAGCGGTATGCTCACGCGAGCGGTCGACCATAGAGCGGACGTGCCGCCAAAGCTGATCCGCTGCTGCAAATTCGCGGATTTCGCGCCGGGTCTACTGCGCCCTAAAAATATAGATGGCCGCATGGAGTTGACTGACACATCTACGGCACGTGATCGGATCTCGAGGGGAGCGAAGTGTATCTGCGTTTCTGGGAAGCCGGCAAGGGGGGAATACATGGTTTTGACGGGCGGGGAAATTTCCAACGAGGCAGCGGCTCTGGCCGACATCCTGGCGTGGTCGGTGGATATTCCGTCATGGCAGAGGGATGCCTTGCGAAGGCTTTGTAGCCAAAGCAAGCTGGAACCCCCGGATCTGACTTCGCTGGCGGCCATCAGCAAGGCCGTCGAAACCGGCTTACCGCTGGATGAGACCCACATTCGGGACCCTGCCGCCAGCCATGCCGTCGTGACGCTCGGCGCGCTATACGGTCTTTCCGACGTCAACGCTCTGGCGCCGGGCGAGCGACTGTCGTTCGGAAAGGCCGGACTGACGATCATTTACGGTGACAATGGCGCAGGCAAGTCAGGCTATGCCCGCGTGCTCAAGCAACTCTGCCGGGCACGCTCGCCCAAGGGCGACGCGATCCTGCCAAACATTTATGGCTCCGGCACCGGCACACCGTCCGCCAGCGTTGAATTCTTCATCGGTGGCCAGAAGCGAACGGCCTCGTGGACGCAAGGCGGACCCACCGACCCCATGCTGTCCGCAGTCAGCGTCTTCGACTCCCGTACCGCCAACGTGCATGTCGAAAACACCAACGATCTAGCCTACACGCCGCTGCCCTTGCGGATCCTGGCGGGTCTCGCGCAGGCCTGCCAGGACCTCAAGGCCAAGCTGGCCGCGGAGATCAAGACGCTGCAGGACCAGACGCCCGCCGTCCTGGTGCATCCCGAATGCAACCCCGGCACCGAGGTCGGCAAACTGGTCAGGACCCTTTCGGGCAAGACCAAAACGGACGCGATCGAGAGACTCGCGGGTCTGCAGCCCGAAGAGGAGGTCCGTCTCCAGACCCTCGTGACCGACCTGGCCAACGATCCGACGCGCACCCTGCGACAACTCCAGGCGCGCGAGGGCCGCCTCAAGGATTTGATCACCCGACTCGAAGAATTGTCCGCGGTCACTTCCGAGGAAACCCACACGAGGCTCAGGAGCGCTGCTGAGCACCTCGCCACAGCACGCAAGGCGGTCGCCACCGCGTCGGCAGACCTGTTCTCCGACGAACCGCTGCCAGACATTGGCTCGGACGTATGGAAATCGCTCTGGGAGGCGGCCCGCGAATATTCGCGGACGTGGGCTTACCCCGACCGCAACTTTCCCGTCGTCAGCGCTGATGCTCATTGCGTCCTTTGCCAGCAGCCGCTTGACGAAGAGGCCGCCAAACGCCTCGGAAGTTTCGAGGCCTTCGTGCAGGACGAGAGCGAGCGCCGCGAGCGGGAGGCGGAGACGGCTTACAGCGAGGCCCTCGACAACCTGGCCTCGAAGGCCATCGCGATGAAAGAGCTTTCCGCCATTCTTGGGCTCATCAGGGACGATCTCGGACAGGACCAACTCGCCGCGGCGGTCGGTCGTGAGATCGTCGTCCTCGGCTGGCGCCTCCGTGCCATCCTGCGTTCCCATGCCGTCGAGCCAGTGCCCGCGCTGCCACCGGCAGTCGCTGCCTCGCTTGATCCGTTGCGCGCCGCGCTCGGTGTCCTCGAGACCCGAATGGAAGCGCTGCGGTCGGATGCCGGTTCACCCCAGAGAAAGGCGCTTGTCGCGGAACGCGACGAACTGGCCGACAGGAAATGGCTCGATGTCGTGAAAGCCGACGTGTTGGCCCAGATCACTCGGCTCATGGCCGTCGAGGCCCTTGAGAAAGCCAGCAAGGACACCTCTACCAACAAGATCACCGCGCAGAGCGGTCGGATCGCGCAGGCTTTGGTCACAAATCGGTTGCGCGGACGGTTTGCGATCGAGGTTGACAAGCTCGGCGTGGCCGGCCTCGCCATCGAGCTTCAGCAGGCCAAAACCAGCGCCGGCGTGCCGTTTTTCCAGGTTCGCCTGATCAACAAACCAACAGAGCCGGTCGGGAAGGTCCTGAGCGAAGGAGAACATCGCTGCGTCGCCCTTGCCGCGTTCATGGCGGAACTGTCAACGATCGAGGCGGAATCGACAATTGTGTTCGACGACCCTGTGTCCTCGCTCGACCACTTGCACCGGGACAAGGTCGCTGTGCGGCTGGCTGAGGCCGGCCAGACTCGCCAGGTGATCGTGTTCACCCACGACATGGCTTTCCTCCTGCTCCTGGAGGAGGCCTGCCGCGCGACCAAGGAGCGAGAAGCAACCCCGGTCATTTATCGCCTGATCAGCCGCGGGAGTACGAATTCCGGCTTCTGCCACCAAGACCCTCCCGCAAACGTCATGCCCATCGACAAGGTGATCGACGGCATGAAAGCGCACTTGAGCAACGTCAGGATTCATCACGAGCGCGGCGATCAAGCCAAGTGGCAACGCGAGGTAACGTCGTTCCAAGACCAGTTGCGCACGACCTGGGAGCGCGCTGTCGAGGAGGTGGTGGGGCCGGTGATTCGCCGTCTCTCGCGCAAGGTCGACACCACCGGGCTCGTCAAGTTGACGGTCCTCACGGACGCCGATTGCACCGCGATGCGCGAAGCTTTCGGGCGGTGCTCTGCACTCTTGCACAGCCAACCCGGTGAGATCAATCCGCCTCTGCCGGAGCCGGCAGTGATCCTGGCCGAGGTCGAAACGCTCGAAAGGTGGATCACTGATATACGACGCCGACAGGAGGACGCGGCATGACAAACGTCACCAGCGAAGACAGAGCGCCCTTGGAAGGGCGGCGGGCGATCCTACAAGGATTGATCCTTGGTACCCGTGAGTTGCTTGCGGATGACAGGCTTAGTCGGTTCGATATCCGCGAACGAGCAGTGATGGGACGGCTGGCCCGTTTCATGGTCCCGTATTACCGAGGTTGGGATATCGACACCGACCACCAAAGACGGGGGGATGACCCCAAGTACCTGGATATTTTACCCGACGGCGAACCCGGCCGGCGGCCGATCATTCCGGACATAATCGTCCACCAACTCGGAGTGCAAAATAACCTCCTGGTCGTCGAGTTGAAGCTTAGCGACAACCCGGACATCGCGCTCGACCTTTGGAAGCTTGAGCACATGACCAGCGAAGGCGGACTCTATGGCTATTCCGTCGGGGTACACATCATCTTGGATTTAGGACGGCGGACGGTGGCGCAATCCACCACTTTTGTGAATGGTGCGCCCGACCCCGAGCTATCGGATTGGTTTCAGGGAATGTTTGCTCGATAGGACGTGCATGCCGTAAGGCTGATTTCCAGGCCCGGAATGCAAACGACATCAAACCCGCAACAAAATCATAGAGCTTCTCCCGCGAATACTTAAGGCAACGGGCGTCCGCTTGCGGCGGAGTGCGTCCGGAAGCTGCCGGTCCGCTTACGGCCCCATTTCGGTGACCCCCAAGATGACCGAGGGCGCACTGGCTCGATACTAGCGAGTTATGGCAGCGTTCATGGCAAGCGGCATCGATGGCGCAAAGAGGCTAAGCGTCTGCTCAACGAGGTTCGCCATCATTTGTGACCGATTTGCCAACCCCGCCACAGGCATAATGAGGCGCTCAGTCCACCAACTGGGCGGGTGCCACGGAGGCCCTCGTGTCTTGCTGTCCTATGTGCCCTCGACGGACTCGCAGGGCTCATCGGGGTATATATCCCTCGTAGCCTTCATTGAGGGCTGCGGCCCGCTCCTCGCTCCTAGGGTCGAAAAGCGGTCTATGAGCGTGGAGATCCCACAGTTCCGTAAGGCGCTCCTAGGCTCATAGACATAACTACGTGTAATAGGAGATAAATACACATACCTACGTCAGTATGGGATGTGTATTTCCTTTGTATAGTCTTCGCAAAGGGGGTGTTTGCTACGAGCGGTGAGCGACGCATGGATACACGGCGTACGCTCCTAGACACACGTGATCAGTCTATGAGCGCGGAGACGCCCAGCACACGTGGCTTTGAGGCACGTCGCTCCTCGCTCCTAGGCACTTGCGCACATGACACGCAGAGTTACACCACGCTCCTAGGCACATCAGGGGTCATGAGCGCCATCGAGGTCTAGACTCGCATCCTGTCGGCCGCTTTCGGTGGTTAACGCCGATTGGCGCAATTTGCCTCGAAGGCTCTTCGATCTCATCGAATGCAATGCATATGGCAGGGTCCTCCGGCCGGGCCACCCCATGTGGGCGGGGGCTTCAGCTCAATCGAAGTCCAGCTGATGGAAATTTCTCATCGAGACAGCATCCATTGCGTTCGACGTGCTGCGTTAACTCTTAGACGCCCTAATGCGTTCTCTCCCTCGGCACCCATCCCGGATGGTAGCCATCGCTAGAACGCCGAAGGCCCCCGTTCGGCCCCAGCGGTGGGCAACGGCAGGGATTACGCTAATACGACAGGGGTGACAGCGAGCCGATAGGATAATCGCCTCAGTGGCCGCCGGTCAGGTTGATGCATGTTGGATGATGACCGCTTTGGTGGCCGGGTGCAGACTGTCTGCTTCTCGGCGCCGAGAATCAAATAGCCGCCGTTGGGCCTGGGTTGGTTGATCTCTACGGTAGCTTCCGACCCCATTGCGGCCGTAGAAGGCCGGAAAGCGGTTCCCTGATAGCTGCCATCGACATTCGAGGTCATCTAGGATGATTTACCGGCCTGTTCTCCGGTGCCGCGCACCGCGTCCGCGACAGCCGAGGGACAAGTTTTCCAGATCAGGGCACCAGTATGATCTTGCCGTGTAATCCTCCTCCCGCAAGCAGGCGAAGGGCCTCATTCGCCTCCTGAAGAGCCAGCGTCTGAGCGATCACTGGCACAGTCTTGCCTGCGACCACATCGGCCAGAACCTTTTCTGCAGCACTATTGAGATCGGCATCCGCAACAGTATCCAGGCTGAGTGTCGTGATGGATCGCGATCGCCTGAAGTCCCCGAGCAAGGAACTCGCGAAATCCTCTGGCGGCATGCCAGCGGAAATGCCTGCCATGACATATCGGCCGTTGGCTCTGAGCTGATCGATATGGGCGCCTGTGTCAGGCCCTGCGACGAGGTCGATGACTACATCGGCCGGCACAGGTGGCAGATCCTTCCGACCCGCGACCACGCTGGCGCCGACAGCCGTTGCCATCTGAACGGCCAGATGGCCAATGCCGCCTCGTGCACCCCGCACGACGACAGTCTCGCCTGCAACCAACTGCGCTTTTGCAAGGGAGAAATGGGCCACCAGGGCATTGACCCCTGAGGCGACAGCAGCCTCAAAAGAGACTTCGTCGGGCAGGGCGACGATTGCTGTGCTTCGGACAACCACCAGCTCGGCATAGGCACCGGCATGAACGCGCGCAAACACGCGCCGACCAACCCATTGCGGATCAACGTCAGGACCCGTCGAGGTGACGATGCCGGCGACCTCGACCCCTGGTACGAAATCGGTCGGCATGAGCTGTAGCATTATCAAGTCAACGCGTCCGACGCCAATGGCGCGCACATCGACAATGACCTCACCTGCATCCGCGGTCAGCGGCGTCGCTTCAACGATTTCAAGTTCGGTCTGCGGTCCCTTCGACACGATGGTTCTCATGCTGGTCTTTCCTTTGAATTTGCATCGGACAGTAGCTATATATTGTATACTTACTGCACAAGAACGCACCAAGGGGTCACATAGTAGCCATGACGATACCGCCGCCTTATGACGACCCGCCCCCTGAACTTTCCGAAGGCGCCAGGAGTCTGATGGCACATCTGGCTGAAAAGTGGACTTTGTTGATCCTCGTCCAGCTATGCCACGGCCCTCTGCGCTTCAATGCGCTGCGCCGATGTGTCGGCCCCGTTACGCCCAAGGCCCTGGCACAGACACTGCGCAGGCTCGAACGAAGCGGTCTCATCTTCCGTCGGATCATTCCTGGATCGCCACCAGGCGTTGAGTATCGCGGCACCGACCTTGGCTTCGCGCTGGCTCCGGCGATCCGGGCGCTGGTTCACTGGGCATCGGCGAACTTCGAGGAGATCGAGCAAGCGCAGGCCCGATACGACGCAAACCATAGCGACTAGGCGCCGCCGTCACGGTAATGGAATACGGAACGTGTTGTGGTGCAGTTCGAACTTCTTACGTCGGCTTTTGACGCGAGGATCACCGAAAGCCGCCCTTCCCTTTCCCACCCCGGTGCTGACTCCGCGGTCCACAAAGCAAACTCTACGCTTTTAGGACCTCGCGAATGGCAACCGGGCGGCCGGAAAGAGGGCGCTTTGCTGTTCGGCAGCTCGCGATCTGCCGGGCCGGCCAAGAGTGTTTACGGCTCCGACTAAATAGCCCAAGTCCGATATCGGTGGAAGGTCCCAAGGTGGTCAATAAATCTGCTTTGACGCTTACGGCCGGTCAGAGGAGCCATTCACCGATTTGCGAAGTCGTTTGCTATGTGCATCAACAAGGCGCACAATAGCTTATCGGAAGCAACGCCACGGACGCTCCCGATTGAGAGAACCTTGATAGCTCTTCCGGACCGGAGGAGCATATGGCACCAACCAGAAGCCTGCTTTATGACACGCGCCTCCTCATCATTGAAGATGAGGCGCTGATTGCCATGCTCTTGGAAGACTTCGCGGTCGAACTGGGTTGCCGGGTGTCTATGACCGCCGCCACGACCGGGCAGGCGCTACTGGCTATCGAGACCTTCGGTCCACAAATGGCTCTGGTGGAATGTTCGTTGAACCAATGTGGTCCCCAGTTCGTTGTTGCTGACACGCTGGCCGATGCGATGATCCCGTTCATCTTTACGTCCCGCCACGATATCAGCGTCCTGCCGGCCCGGCATCATAGCCAAAATTTTCTGGCCAAGCCCTTCTCGGCGGAGGCGCTCAAAAGCACCATTCTTCGCGTTCGTGCCGATCAGCCGTTCCAAGCCTGAGAAAGGCCATAACCGTGATCAACAGCCGAGATATCTATAAAAGCAGCAACGGAGACTGCTGGACTCTGGTGCGGATCGACGAGCGCATCATAGTGCGCCATCGGGCAAATGAGCCTTCGGGCGGCGCCATTACCGATGCCGATCTCCTCGACTTCCTGCGGACATCGGGCCTGGGCCCGGAGAAGCAGAGCCTGGTGCGGCTCATTGGTACGCTTGTTGATGGCCAAGCCGAGCCCGAGGGTCAGGCAAGAGCGAGAATAGTCCCGCCGAGTTCCTCTCATGCCGGTTGAGTTGCCGCCGACAAAAGCCGAGGTCGGGACCATTTCCCGCCCTTCCTTCCGCCATGCATCCACCCTCGCGTTCACGGCCGGCTTTGCGTTGGTTTTGGGCGCCCTGCTTCTGGTCAGCCGTTGGCCCTAGAGGCCCATGGCGCATCGAATCCGGCCTGACCTGTCTCGCTCCCAAGGAGCCGAAATGACGACTGCCTATCTGGTCCAGGGGTTCACCCTGAAGGGGGCCAAGCTCATCGCCGATGTCGTAAAACCCTGTAAAACCGAGGAATCGGCGATCGCAATGGCCGAACGGCTCGGCCCAATCCGTGCCGGCGTCGTCGCCTTCTCGCAGGAAGTCGACATTGAAACCGACACCTATGACACGCCCGTCGTGCTGCTCGAAATCGGGCGCATTCCGCCGGGCCTGTTCGACTGACGCGCAACCTAAGCAAGGAAATAGCCATGTCAAAAGACCGGAAAAACGGCAATCGTGAAGCCAAGAAGCCAAAGGCCAAGAAGGTTGCAGCCGTTGAGACCACGGCGGTCAAGGGGACGGTGGCAGCGATTTCTGCACCGAAGGCGAAACACTGACCGTCTCTACGCTGCCGGCCAAGACGCCTGTTGTCGGCCGGACACGGCGGGCCAGTATCACTGCTCGCCGCAAGCCTTGGGGTATGCGCAATTTGCTGCCCTGGAGCAGCCTGGCCGTGCGCGGCGAGCCGGTGGGTGAACTCTGGTTCGGGGCCCCAGATGGAAATGGCCAGGAGCCGGCGCTGCTGCTCAAGCTGCTCTTCACCGAACAGCGTCTGTCGGTACAGGTACATCCCGGCGATGCATTCGCCCGGTCTATCGGCCTGCCCAACGGCAAGACCGAGGCCTGGTATATCCTTTCGGCGCGGCGTGGGGCACAGGTCGCCATTGGGCTCAAAGCCGCGCTGACCCGGGTAGAACTGCGCGCGGCGATCCTTGATGGCTCGGTGGCCAAGCTAATCCGCTGGCGCGATGTGGCGGCAGGCGAGGTGATCTTCGTGCCGGCGGGCACCATCCACGCCATCGGGCCCGGACTGGTGATTGCCGAAATTCAGCAGCGCAGCGATGCGACGTTTCGCATGTTCGATTATGGCCGCGGTCGAGACCTGCATATCGACAACGCCGTTGCTGTGGCAGATGCCTATCCACCTGGACCACAAACGCCCTTTGCCAGGCTGAGCGAGACCCGCACGGTACTGCTCGACAATGAATTCTTTGTCCTCGAACGCCTTGCACTGCCTCCCGCATCCAGTCACCAGCTGACCGCCAGGGGCGAGACCTGGGTCATGGCCATATCCGGCAGGCTGGCTTTGGATGATCTCGATCTTGATATGGGCGAAGTCGCCTTCATCTCCGCACACCGCACTGCAATGACATCGGGGGCGACAGGCGCCGCTGTTCTCGTGGCTTATCCGGGACCGGGTCCCGCCCTAGATCTTGTTGTGGCCGCACCGCATTTGGAGGTGCCGGCATGACCCGCATCAAGCGCATCGCCTTTATCGGCAATTCCTTGCCGCGCCGCTGTGGCATTGCCACTTTTACCACCGATTTGCAGCAGGCGGCCGCCGCATCGCCATTGCCGCTTGAAACGGCAATCGTGGCTATGACCGATTCCGGCCGGAGCTATTCCTATCCCAGGGCTGTGGCCTTCGAGGTGAAGCAGGACCGGTTGGAGGATTATGTGCGGGCCGCCGATTTCATCAATAAGGGCGGGTTTGAAGCGGTCTCATTGCAGCACGAATTCGGTATTTTCGGCGGCGAGGCCGGTGCATATATCCTGGACATGCTCGAACGGCTTACCGTGCCGATCGTGACGACGCTGCATACGGTGCTGGCCGAGCCCACACCTGCGCAACACCGGGTGCTTGAACGCATCCTGGCCTTATCGGCCCGCGTCGTGGTCATGGCCGAAAAGGGTCGTGAACTGCTGCTGGCCATCCACGGCGCCGACGCCGCCAGGATTGAAATTATCCCCCATGGCATTCCCGATTTCGCCTTCGTCGAACCCGATGCAGCCAAGCTGAGCCTGGGCTATGCCGGCAGAACCGTCATCCTGACCTTTGGCCTGCTCTCGCCCAACAAAGGCATCGAGGTGATGATCGACGCCATGCCGTTGGTGCTCGAAAGCCGCCCCAATGCCGTCTATGTCGTGCTGGGTGCAACCCATCCCAATCTGGTGCGCGACCGGGGCGAGGCATATCGCGACAGCTTGCAGGCCCGCGCCTCACAGCTGGGTATTGGCGAGCATGTCGTCTTTCTCGACCAGTTCGTCGATCGACCGACGCTGCTGCAATATATCGCCATGTGCGATGTCTATGTGACGCCCTATCTCAACCAGGCGCAGATGACGTCGGGCACGCTGGCCTATAGTTTTGGCCTGGGCAATGCGGTGGTATCGACGCCCTATTGGCACGCCCAAGAGCTGCTCGCCGGTGGGCAGGGCATTCTGGTGCCTTTCGGCGATGCGGCTGCGACAGGCCAGGCGATAGCCGGCCTGTTGAACGACGAGCCACGGCGTCAGGCTATGCGGCACCGCGCCTATGCCGACAGCCGGCACATGACCTGGGAACGGACCGCCGAGCGCTATGTCATCGTGTTGGAGGAAGTCAGTGCGCCAAGGCGTTCAAATAGTCTCGTTCGCGGCCAGAAAATGCCCAAGCTGCCGGCCATGGCGCTCGATCATCTGGAGGCCATGAGCGACGGCACAGGGCTGTTCCAGCATGCCGTTCACTGCGTGCCCGACCGCGCCCATGGCTATTGCGTCGATGACAATGCCCGTGGCTTGCTTTTGGCCAGCGTGCTTGACGCCGATGGCCGGGAATGCCTGCCGGACCGGCTGACATCGGCCTATGCCGCCTTTGTGCAGCACGCTTTCAATCCCGATAGCGGACGCTTCCGCAATTTCATGAGCTTTGACCGCCGTTGGTTGGAAGAGCAGGGTTCGCAAGACAGCCACGGGCGCACGCTATGGTCCCTTGGCGTTGCTGCCCGCAGCGGCGCATCGGCATCGCGGCGGGAATGGGCCGCCGCGCTCTTTGCCCAGGCACTGCCCGTCGTAGATACTTTCGCCTCGCCCCGCTCCTGGGCGTTCACGCTGCTGGGTTTGCATGCCTATTGCGCCGCAGTGGCCGATGACAAGTTCGCCGCCCGGCTGCGACTGCTGCTCGCCGACCGCCTCATCGCCCTGCTGCAAAAGGTGGAGACCCCCGACTGGATTTGGCTCGAAGAAGGCCTCTCCTACGACAATGCGCGACTTTGCGAAGCATTGATCCTGGCCGGGCGCGCCACGGCCAGCGAGGTCTATGGTATCGCCGGATTGCGCATGCTCGCCTGGCTCATGGCCCGCCAGACCAGTCCGGGCGGGCAGTTCCGGCCGGTCGGTAGCGCCGGATTTTCTGATATCCGCCAGCCTCCCAGGCCCTTCGACCAGCAGCCTCTGGAAGCGGCCGCCACCATTTCCGCATGCCTTGCCGCCTGGCGGATGACCGCTCAACCGCGCTGGCGCGACGATGCCAATCGGACCTTTTCCTGGTTCCTGGGCAGCAACGATCTGGGCCTGCCGCTGGTCGATCCCCAAACCGGCTCTTGCCGGGATGGTTTGCATCCTGACCGACGCAACGAAAACCGGGGCGGCGAGTCGGTGGTCTCCTACCTCCTCGCCCTTGCCGATATGCGCCAGTTCGAGCGAGTGGCGCTAGTGCCCGACAGGACGGAGCCGCAGCATCCCGACGCCTTCCAGCCTTTCCCAAAACCGCAATTCCGAGGTCGTCTTGTCGCAAGCAACATTCCTGAACCGGCAGGCCCTGTATCTCCGTCCTGATCCCGCCCGGGTGATCGTGCGGCCATTCAAACCGGCCACCGAACCCAAGGATCTCAAGCCGACCGACAAGACCCGCGCCAACCATATTGTCGACCGGGTTCTGGCCTTGGATGATGCCACCGTGGCGAGCCAATTGGCCGACGTACTGGAGAATTTCCAGGGGCGGCATCGCAATCTGCTGCGCAGTTTCGAAAACCGCGCGGCGGAAATGGAGGAGGCGCTATTTGACCATCCGCCCTTCACCAAGCTGCAAAGCCAATTGGTCGGCGCCTACTTTCTGCACGAATATTCCTTTGAGGCCTCGGCCCTGTTCAATCCCAGCATTGTCCCCCATCCCGACCAGTCGCTGGCCCCGCCAGGCGGTCTGCGTTTCGTCCTCAGTCTGCGGGCAGTGGGAGAGGGGCATGTTTCCTCGCTGACCTTCCGCGCTGGAACCCTGTCCAAGGATGGATCGGTTTCCATCGACCCCACCGCGCGGCTTGCGGCAACGGCAAAGCTGCCTCCCCACTTCGATCCACAGATCGAGGGTCCTGTGGACGTCGTATTCGACACCCAGGACATCAGCGAGCGCGTGCTGTTCCCGGTTACGACCGCGCAATCCAACGGCATCGAGGATGCCCGCTTCGTGCTGTTCGAAGACCAGGGAGAGCGCACTTATTACGCGACCTACACCGCCTATGACGGTCGCGGCATCCGTTCTGAACTCATCGAGACGCAGGATTTCCTCAGCTTCCGCATGACACCGCTCAAGGGCAGCGCCGCCCGCAATAAGGGCATGGCCTTGTTTCCCCGCAAGATCAATGGCCGCTACGCCATGATTGGCCGGCAAGACAATGAAAATCTCTACCTCATTTATTCCGATGACCTGCTGACCTGGGACGGTGGCAAGCCGATTCTCAAGCCGCAATGGCCCTGGGAGTTCGTGCAAATCGGCAATTGCGGATCGCCCATTGAGTTGGACGAGGGCTGGCTGCTCTTCACCCACGGCGTCGGTCCCGTGCGCCGTTATGCCATTGGGGCCGTGTTGCTCGACAAGGCCGATCCCAGCAAAGTCATTGCCCGCTCGCGCGAGCCGCTGGTCCACCCGGACTCGGCTCAACGCGAGGGCTATGTCCCCAACGTCGTCTACACCTGCGGTGCCATCCGGCACGGCAGCCGCATAATTCTGCCCTATGCGGTGTCGGACACGTTCTCCAACTTTGCCACGATAAAGATCGGAGCATTGATGGGCGCAATGGTCTCGGTAAGCTGATAGCAACCTGACCATCCGGCTTAGCCGGTTGTTTGGTTTTCCTCTTGAATCGTGATGGCCTCCGATGCGCCCGGGGACCCGGTTCCTTGTCGCTCCCGCGGGAGCTTCGGCGCATCCTTGAGGAGAGTTCAAATGCCACATCGCTATAGGGTCGGTCAGATGCTGGATCTGAGGTCCGCGCCGCGACACAGCAATCGTCCACCTGGTCCTTGCGAAGTCGTTTTCTGTCTGCCGCATGACAAGGGTCCGGTATTCTATCGGGTGAAGTCTTGGGGCGAAGGCTATGAGCGCGTGGTGGACGAAGTGGATTTGTTGCCGAGCAAGGCGATGAAAACCGTGCTCACCGAGAGCCAAACTGTCCTTTCAATCGCGGTCAGCAAACGATGATCCCGATTATGGACTGGTCTGCCCCTGCCGAACTCTATTCGAGCCATGCGACATTGATCTCCCGCAATAGCCGCTACATGAGATTTCCGTCCGCCGTTGAAGCCATCCGCTTCGCCATCGAAGAAATGCCCCGCACGACGCTGCGCGGCGTGGCCATCGAATGCGGCGATGAGCGGTACGAGGGCGAAACGATCCGCGCGCTCTACTACGCGCCCGATTATCCGCTTCACCGTCGAACGCAATAAACTAGACCAGCGATTGCTGGAAGAAAGTACAAATGAACGCTCAAATGTTAATCGCGCCGCGAGCGATTTTCTCTGCAGTAACGCAACAACGGTGTTTGGTCGGGGTTCGTGACATTTCGCTGGGCCATCCATGCGATTTCGGATGCGGGGTAGGGGCGGCGCGCTCAGGCTCCTGATCCTGCCAGCGGACTCTGCTGTAGCTATTCCGCGATTACCGCTCGGGTTCCCGACAAAGTATCGGCGTTCTAATCAACGCTCGATCCCAAGTTGGGATAGCGCGTAGGTGGGCAGTTGCCTGCCAATGCGCATGGGACGCATTGCCGGCTCGCTCACCGGGAGGATGACGACATCCAGTGAGCGAGGCGGCGGAACACTCGGTGCCATCGAAGCGCGCAACCAGATGATCAAGTGCATGATGCTGGTTTCCAGGGAAAAGAAATCTGCCCCGCGACGAGGGAAGATGCACGTTGATTAATGATCTACTAACGCCGTGCTTGCGGAGCGCCTAGATTTCGTGTTTTCCTCCGCGTATTATTTGGGGGACTTCAATGATTAAGAAGACTGCGATCGCGCTCGGCGTGACGGCGATGCTTGCTGCCTGCGCGACGCCGCCGAAGGATATTGCTCCGACCTATGTTTCGACCGGACTTTACCAGAACCTGAGCTGTGCTCAGTTGCGGGCGGAGGCCGAGGGTGTGTCGGCCAGGGTTGCGCAGGCATACGGCGTGCAAGAGAAAAACCGAAGCCAGGATGCCGCGATGACCGGGGTAGGAATCGTACTGTTCTGGCCCGCGCTTTTCTTCATGAAAGGGGATGGCGCCGCTGCCGCGGACGTGGCCCGAATGAAGGGCGAGATGCAAGCGATCGAGCAAGTAAATCGCGTCAAAAATTGTGGCATCACTTTCATGCCGATCGCATGAAGAGTTGGTTAGTTATGGCGCTGCTCGCGTTCCTGCCGGCGCCGACCTTCGGTGGAGAACAAAGCGCAGCAAATCCAGATATCTATGAAGTTGCCCAGGTTAGCTGTCAGCCTCGCAAGACCTGTGGCAAGATCCATTCGTGCGATGAGGCCGTCTGGTACATGCAAAATTGCTCATGGGGCGGCCGCCTTGACGGCGATAGTGATGGTGCGCCGTGTGAGCAATTATGTGGGAGCAATAACTGACGCAGAAGATTGAATGGTCCGAAGTCGCGCAAACGGTCCTGGCCAATTTCAATACGCTGCCATCAGAGAGGACGCGGACAAAGGTAGGAAAAAGGTGGTGGGCACCATTCTGTTGATCGTTCTGGGTATTGTCGCCGTTTTATCCGCGTTCCTCGTCGCCGGCGCTCTCCATGTGTCCCGCTCCGGTGGTCGACCTGGTGACCTTTATGACTACATCGATTGACGGACAGGCTCGGCGTTACCTGATGTGCTCCTGTGGCCAGTCGGTTGAGATCGCCACATTTTTTCCCTCGGGCCAGTAGACGCACCGCCCTCGCTGATCAATCCGCATTTTCGCAAAATAGGCGTCGTCGTCGCGCAACCTCGCAAACACTCAATGGCTTTCGATGATGGGGCGGAGGTCTATAGTGTGGTGTGTTCTCCCGCGCGCCAGGTCACTTCTATGTGGCGCCCGGGTAATGCTCGGGCCTCAGGAACTAGGGAATGAGGTTGCCCGCCTCCACCCACTCATCATCATCACTTTCCATCACGGGCGTCCTTTGTCGTCGCAACCGTCGCTTCAAACCGCGGGCCAAAGATCGCCTTCATCGATACATGCCCAGACTTGCCAATAATCAGGTGATCAAACAGCGTTATGCCGAGTGCGCGAGCGACATCGTCAATTTCTTTCGTCATCTTTAAGTCCGAGGATGATGGAGTTGGTTCGCCAGAGGGGTGATTGTGCACCAAGATCAGTGCGGTGGCCGTTAGGTCCAGCGCACGCTTGATGACTTCGCGCGGATAGACAGGCGTGTGGTCGACAGTGCCGGTCTGCTGCACCTCGTCGGCGATCAGCCGATTTTTCTTGTCGAGGAAAAGAATGCGTAATTGCTCGACGGACTCGTAGGCCATGGTGACATGGCAGTAGTCGATTAGGCTGCCCCAAGAAGAGAGCACGGGGCTGTTGTTGTCGATGCGCATTCGAGCAAGGAGCTTCGCGGCCTCATGCGCCGCCCCCAAGCTCTTTGCGACGCGATGACCGATGCCCGGTACTTCGCTCAGCCTCGCGGCCGGGGCCACCAACACCTCGGGCAAAGATCCGAACTTGGCCAACAAGCTCGGGGCGAGCACTCTGCTCCTGGCCACGCCAAGGGATGGGCGCAGTAGATCTATCAGCGTTTTGGTCTGATCTTCGAGGCTCACTGCCGGACCCCTTCGCCCTAGGGACGGAAATGTCACCGCTTCGCGAAGACCGGCCATTATGCCGCCCTGCCCAAATTCACATCATTGGTAAGAACGGGGCCGGTGAGCTTGCCCCAGCGGCGCGCGCCTGCCAGCGCCGCTTCCGTTACGTCGAAATATGCCGGCAGCCAATCTTCGCCGCTGATGTCGATCCGGTCACCATGGACGTGAACTGTCCACCCCATGCGCTTCCAGATCGCCAACCACTTGGCATCCTGAATGCCGCCAACCTGACGGTAGCCCTGCGAGAGGCAGTATTCCATCACAGCAGCGCAGCACTGCGCCTTCAGCACTAGGCCGGCACCCTCCCGGCGTCCCGGTACGACAAAGCCACGCGTCCATTCGACAACCAACGCGTCGCGGACCATCGGCTTGACGGTGCAAATACTAGGAAACACCTCGCTCAACATGTGAGGTAGATGGGTCGGCACCAATCTCGATCCGGCCACGAATTCATCGCCATCCATCACGATCAAATACGCGGCGTGGGCCGTATCGAAGGCGTCGTATTCCAAGCCGTCAGGGGAACATGGCACCCAGCCGAGTTCCTCGGCATAGACGGTATGCCTGGCGCGGAAGAATTGTTCGAGTTCGGGTTGGAAGAGATGCTCGTTGGCGCGAGTAACAAACTGAAACTGCATGACATGCCTCCGTTGGAATGGAGGCAAAGCTGCTCAGTTATGCGCAGTCTTCCTATTGTGGAATTCCACAATTGACACAGGTTTTCGAGCTGAGAATCATTGTTCCTTCAAGGGCTTACACTATGATTTCATAATTTTATCTGGCGCGATATCAGCGCCCTGGCAACCGCATGCGTTGTGGTGGCCGCATTCAGTTTTTGGCGCGCATGTTGAAGGTGGACCTCAACGGTGCGCCGCGAAACCTTCAAGATATCCGCGACGTCTTCCGAGGCTTTGCCATTGGCGATCCAGCGCAGCATTTCGCGCTCCCTGTCCGTCAAAGCGGCAAACACCTTGGAGGCCTTATCGTAAATTTCCACGGCCCGCATTTCGGCATTGAGGCACACCAGGTGCAGCATGTGCCGTGAGAGTGTATCAAGATCGACAGGGCGATCCGCGGCCAATGACACGACCGCCTGAACACTGGACGCGTCTCCCATGGGAAATCCGATACCGTCGGCAAGGCCGAGGGAGGAGGCCTCGGAAGCAATCTTGCCTGCAATCCGCGTGCGACGCGACCCAATCCGGGCTTCACCCCAAGTAAACGCTCGGGAGCGGGTCAACGAAAACGCACTTACGGGATCGTGCCAGAAGTACTTTCCCTCGCGGTAGCGGACCAGCCACTCGTTCGGCCAGGTATGGGCGATAATGTAGGGCTCGGCGTCTTCGCCAAGAGCCGGCAGCCTCGTCATCATGAAATAGTTAAAGCCGAAGAGCTTTAGTGTGGCGGATAGATCCTGCACCAGCGCTTGCAGGGTGCTATGCCGTTCGCACCGCTCAATAAAATTCATCGCCACGTCGACCAGCTGCCCCACCGCCGCTCTCCGTAATTCCCCCAAACCAAAATCTAACTATTGAAGACAATTAGAAGCAATAGGTGGATTGCGCATTGCACCTGAGTTTTTGGGCTGATAAAGCGCCCTCCGGCGCGGGCATTACTTGAGAGAATTTGACGACAAATTGTCGCTCATGTTGCGCGTTATGGCCACAATTCGGGTAGATCACAGGGAGGTTACCAGATGCTGGGTGGCCTGATGCTAGCTGACTTCCGGTATGACCCGGTGCCAAGCGGCGAAGATGTCGTGGTGGAGTTGTTCTGGGATGGCTCCGTCAGAATGGGGCGCATCGCCGTGCCCGAGCACATTCGTGAGGCGGCGGCGATCTCCAAACTACCCGACATTAAGCCGTTGCCGGCAATCTCCGCGGTAGCCTATGCGCTGGTTCTGGCCGCCGAATCCGGCCTGTGTTTGAGGCTATCCGGCGACACTAGCGTTTGGCCGGTGGAGTGGGGGAGCCTGCTACAGGCGCATTGAGTGCGGCTATCTCTCGGGCCCTGATCTCGTTCACCTGCCGATCAATATCTTCGAGGATCAACCGGGCACCTTCATCGCAAATTGGTTCGTCGTCCACGAGAGCAAGGCCGAACGGCGTCGCCTCCAGTCGGGCGTATCTGACCTGGTTCTGATCGTCCGGGATGCGATTGGGGTTCTTGGTCATGGTGCCATCCTATCGCTGGAATGCCGCAGCGGTCTAGCGGAACACCTGAGCAACCGGAGGCCGCTCTGAGCGACAGAGCTATGTGGTCGTTGGCGCGGCAGCGGCCCGAGCCAGTGAGTTGGCGTCGTGGCGGGCCTCATTGCATGGCGGTAATTGGCGCGAATACGCCAAGATTGCTGACGTCTGGGATCCTGAGAGCTCATTGGAATGAGGCGGGCCGCCGAAGCCAATCAACTAGGCCAGCGTGGGGCGGAAGGCGGCCGCGCAACGGCAACAGCATCTCAGAGTTATCCCCGAAATCCTACGCGTTCGGCGGTGCACTATTCTTCTCGAGTGCGAGGAGAATTGACATGAGCAGAGAAGTGAAACGAACGATCGCGCAGTTCCTGAATGGGATAGCGCTCGCCATCTTGGCGGCTGGAGTGATTGGTCCGTTTGCAATGGGGAAGGTTGCGCTACCCATAGTCGCAATCTCGCTAGCGATGTCTTTGGGGCTGCACGTATCTGCGGTGCTGGTAACAGCAAATGGGCGGCATCAAGGTTGATGCCGGATGCCTTGCTTCCGCCGAACCCAGCAGGCCCTCGGGCCTGATAGAAAGTGGCTAAACTGTGTTCGAAATGCCACTTAATTGTGCATTAGCTCATTGGCTGAATGAAAAAGGGTGGCGTTTTCATAAGGTTGAACTATTTATCATCATGTTTTTAATGGGGGTTCAATTGAACAAATTTGCATTTATGGCCATAGCTGGCCTGCTCTCTACTTCGACCGCTTTCGCTGCTGATCTTGGCATTGTACAGCAGCCTGCTCCGACCGCGTTCACGTCCGCTTACGACTGGTCGGGTTTCTATGCTGGCGCAAACCTTGGCTATGGTTGGGCTGAGATCGAACAAGGTGGTTTTGCGTTCGACGACATCAACGGCGTCTTTGGTGGTGTCCAGGCTGGTTACAACTACGACTTCGGCGGCTTTGTGCTCGGTGTCGAAGGCGACGTCCAGCTTTCCGACATCAAGTATAGCGAAGACTTGGGTGGCGGTGTAACCGGCGAGCTCGGTATCGATTTCTTCGGCACTGTCCGCGCTCGCGCCGGTCTGGCCGTGGATCGCTTCATGCCTTACGTCACCGGCGGTGTTGCCTGGGCGCGGGGTTCGATTTCGGTCTCGGGTGGTGGCGGCTCCGTTGAGTTCACCGATAACTATCTCGGCTGGACAGTTGGTGGTGGTCTTGAATATGCCGTGACCGACAATGTCACGGTCAAAGGTGAATACCTCTATACCGATTTCGGCGCTGCGGACTTCGATACAGGCGTTGACGTCAATCTCACGTCGCACGTGGTTCGTGCTGGTGTGAACTTTAAGTTCTAGGTTTCGGCAGCACTCCCAAAATGCAGCCAAGGGGCCCCGGCATTTCGTGTCGGGGCCTTTTGTTTATCAACACATTGATGCAGATCTAGCTCGCGCTTGAAGGAGAAAGAAAAGTCATCATTTGGATTTCCGTAATCAATCTCGTTGTTACTGCAATATAGATTCGAGTGTTTGAGGGGGCACTAATGGACGACGAATTCTATAATCGTGTAGGCGGCGATCGCATTGAGAGCCGGCAGATCGATGAGCTGATTGGCATTTCTCGGGGTCTTATTGCAGACGGTCACATCAATCAGGCTGAGGTCGAATTTCTCCAGAAATGGCTCGTGGCGAATATGGAGGTGAGCCAGCAGCCGCTAATCCGCGTGCTCTATCGGCGCATCGACGATGTTCTCGCAGATGGGATCGCGGATGAAGACGAAAAGGTCGAATTGCTAGATACGCTAAGTCGGTTCTCCCGTCAGGATTTTGAGATCGGCGAGCCGCTCAAAGCGACAACGCTCCCACTATGCCAGCCGGCCCCGGCGTTAACATTCTCAGGTCTGCGGTACACCTTTACGGGTACCTTCAACTACGGGCAGCGTAAGCACTGTGAGGCTGCCGTTATTGAGCGAGGAGCAACGGTCGGCGGCATTGCCCAGAAAACGAACGTCCTTGTTATTGGTATCTATGCCACCGAGTCCTGGAAGCATTCATTGTTCGGCAACAAAATCGAACAGGCGGTCGAATGGCGCGAGCAGGGTTATCCCATCGCGATCGTGTCGGAGGAGCATTGGGTGAGCCATCTGAATTGACGGGTAAAGCGCGCCAGACGGCCAATTCGGCCGTGCGGCCGCGCAAAGGAAGAAGGCTGGGCCCTCTATCCGCGGCCCTTCGGCAAGAGGTGATGGAAGAAGCAGTGGCCAACCCAGCAATGTGGCAGGCGCCGCAGGCTCTTTACTGCCTGAGCTCCTGCTGCAGATAGTACCGTCCCTCCCGCAGTACAGTCTTCACATTATGCTTCCGGCTGACCGTGCTGATATAGGCGCGGGCTGTATGAGGCTGGATACTGAACTCGCCTACCAGCTCGGATAGGCTGACGCCTATATCGCGGCCGATGAGTTCCATGAGCCGTTCCGGCCGCGTGACCCTCTTGGGCTTCGTCTCCGTCGTCTTGCGCCGACGTGTCGGTTTGATGGGGTTCTTCTCATTGGAGGCGCACCGGCTCTTGGCGAGCTGATAGTCGGTGCGCCCTCTGCGGGAGATGGTCGTCACACTGCTGCCGTTGACGAGAGCGTCGTGCTGCGCCGGGGTGAAGTGTCGTGGATCGAGGTCCTCTACCCGCCGGCTAATCTGATGGCCCCGCAGGTTAAAGTCGAGCGCGATGAGTTTCATATGTGATCTCCTTTGTGCCGCCGCATGGTTGTGGCGCTGGAGACCAACAGGCTTGAAAGCATCGGAAAGTGTAGTCGAAATAGTATGCTGCGCGAGCACAGTAGCCCGAAAACCCACACGGGCGCGACAGGTGGCCAACGGCAGGATTATCAGCTTGTTGGCCATCGACCCTCGGCCCAGGTTGATAACGGGCGCGTGTGGCCGCGAGAGGCGACGTTATTTTGCGGCGTACGCCTTGCCTTGCAGCGGTCCCGCCGCCAATACACTTCCGCCGCCTCTTGGACGGTCTCGTTGGTGAGGATCACGGCCACATACCAATCCTCTGGGCTCTCGCTGCTGTTCCGGCCAGCTGATAGGCAGCTTAGGCCCAAGATCATCGTTGCTGTGCTTTACGAGATTCGCCAACGTGACCAGAGGCGGCAACGACTGCCTCCCAGGCTCCTTGAATTCCAGCGCTAAAACAGCGGGTTATTGTGCGCGGGCGTGTCCGGCATCTGCATCATTGCATCCCAGTGCTCGGCCAGTTTGCCGTCCTCGACGCGATAGATATCAATGAAACGCCACTCCTTACCCGCCATTTCGTAAGGGGTGTGCAGCATGACGATATCGCCGTCGGCAAGCACATGTTTGTATTCGAATTTCTGCTTCGGCACCCCCTGCGAAATAAGCATTTGTAGGAGCTGCTTCACCCCTTCTGGGCCGTCGGGAGTCGTCGGATTGTGCTGGATAAAATCCTTGCTCATGCATTCGTCTACCGCTGACACATCCAGATCACCGAAAATGCGCTGATAGGCGGTCATGACGATCTGCTTGTTAGTCTCGGTCATGGTGGAACTCCTGGAATTTGGAAAGTGCAGCAAGGCTTCTGTCCGCTGCCCTGAATACTGTGACTTATCAGCCCCAGAACGCGTCTTCCTGCTCGGGGTTTGAGGAAAACAGCCACACTTCGACGATCTTACCGTCTGTAATGCGCAGTAGATCGATGCCGGCCTGGTCAACCTTGGCGCCTTCGCGCTGGCCGGCGAATTCAATCTCGATGGCAACAAGGTCGCCGTTGGCGACATAGCGATGGGCGTGGGTAATGGCGAAAGTACCGCCAGACTTCTCCATCATGCCGCCCATCATGGCGCCAAATTCGGCAATGCCGTTTTTGGTGCCAGAGAACTGGTTATTGCCCGGTTGATGCCAGACAATCAGCGGGGACAGCAGGTTGCCAAGCGCGGCTTGGTCGTTGGTTTGGACAGCTTTGATGTAGCTCTTGGCGATGTCAATATTAGTCATTTTCGATCTCTCATTGCAGATGTTGGAATCTGCCGCGAAAAGCTCGCGGTTCATGAGAATGGTAATAATGAGCTGAACTATGCTCCGTCACGGCACATAGACGCCAAAATATGATACTTATCGGACAAGTGATGGGATTGGTGGAATTCGGATGGCAAAGAACCCAACAGCGCCGGATCAGCTCAACTACCGTCCGAGCGGACGCGACCTTGACGTTGAGATATTTCATTTTTCGGATTTGCGGCGCCGCGTGGCGGCCCAGCAGCTCCTGGCGCTGTATCATTATTCCTTCCACACGTTGATCTGCGTCACCGAAGGGGCGGTGACCCAGGTGGTGGATTTTCAGCCGGTCAATTGCGTAGCCGGATCGCTCCTGGTTTTGTGGCCCGGGCAGATTCACAGCTTTGGCAGCATCGAGGGCTGGGACGGATGGATGGTCCTGTTCCGTGCCGAGTTCCTGCCGTCGGAAACGCAGACCGCCACCGATCTGCTGCCGGTACTCGGCCTGGATCGGCTTCCGGATCACCTGTCGTTGTCCGCCGACGATTTTGTTGCCGTGAACGAGGCGATCGCGCGGATGCAACGTGATGCGGCAAGCTCTGTGCTACCCAAGGACCTGCACGCCCTGTTGCGCTACGAGCTTTGCACGCTGCTGTTGCGCCTTGCTATCCTGCAGGACCAGCATTTGGGCGCCAACGCGTCGCGCAGTCTGAGCATAGAGCGTTATGCCAGATTTCGCCGGCTGGTCGAGCAGAACTATGCCGGCTGGCACCAGGTGGCGGTCTATGCATCGGCCCTAGGCTGTACCGAGAAAAGTCTGACGCGGGCCGCTTTGGAGGCAACGGGGCAGAGCGCCAAAAGCGTCATCACTGCTCGTATCGTCCTCGAGGCCAAGCGGATCCTCGTCCACACCGACAGGCCGATTTACCTGATTGCTGAGGGCCTGGGCTTCGAGGAGGCGACCAATTTCGGCAAGTTCTTCAGGCGCGAAACCGCCTTTACGCCCAACGAGTTCCGCAAGCAGTACAAAAGCTAATCGCGCTGAGCCCTGGGCAAAATTTCACTGCAACGCATCTTCCGATCAGTGGCCTAAGGCTTTCGCCAGCCAAATGCGGAGCTAAAGGGGGCGCCGCTCACCAAGCGACGAGAGTACCTCCGCATATATTGGATTAGTAGATCCCCGTACGATCAATCGCGTGTCGACAAGGACATTTTGTTCTACAGGCTGACGTCCGTTCATGAGCTCGATGAGCATCTGTGCCGCAACCCGACCGCACGCATAGGGCTCGCTGGTCACAGTCGTCAGGGCGGGTCTGAAGAAGCGTGCTGCATCGATGTTGTCGACGCTAGCGACCGCGATATCGCCTGGAACCGTATGACCTGCGTCTTGTATCGCGGCGATAACACCCATTGCGACCGCGTCGCTACCGGCAAAGACCGCGTCCGGCAACTCTTTGCCGTCGAGAAGCTTCTTCATGGCGCGATAGCCGCTCTCCATACTAAAGCTAGCATGAATGACAAGGTCGTCGTGGACAGGCACACCGCCTTTCTGCATGGCGCTCCGATATCCATCGAGGCGCTTGTCGACCGCATAAATGCCGCGCTCGGCATAGGCGATGTGCGCGATGCGCCGCCGGCCCAAGGATGCGAGGTGTTGGGTGGCGACATAACCGACCTGGAAATCGTCGATACGGACGGAGACCTCTTCCTTGATGCCTTGAGAACCCATAACCACCACGGGGCGCCCGGCCTTTATGAGACGACGGAGGGATTTGTCGCCATAGTTCGGGTTCTCGACGATCATCCCATCGATGCGGCCGGAATCCATGAGGTCACCGAAAGGATTGCCCCCCCCGGCGCGCACGCTCTCCACCAGCACTCGGTAGCCCTGGTCACGCGTCGCGTCGAGAATGCCATCGAGTAGAGGCAGGAGAAAAGGGTCGATCCCGATCAGGTCGATGTCTCGAATGACGAGGCCGATTACCTCTGTTCTCCCTCGCACCAAGCTCCGCGCCGCGGCATTCGGGCGATAGTTCAGCTCGGCCGCTGCTTTCCGGATGCGCTCCTGGGTCTCTTCGCTGAGACGGGCATCTTTAGCGCGACCGCCAAGGACGAGCGAAACGGCGCTGCGGGATACTTCGGCGCGTCGCGCCACGTCCGTGGCTGTTGGGGCTTTCGTCATGCGGAATTCTTATTCGCCGGATTTCCCGTTGACAATGACGAACAACCTATCTTAGCTAACGCGTGTTAGCAACCGCCGTTGGATGACAAGCGACCTTAAGCCCGAGGATAGGCGAACAGGTTTCGCATTTGGTACGGCGAAAAAGCTAACACGAGTTAGCAGTCAATCAAGGCTGCTTGCAGGGAGGAATATTATGGTTCGCAATATGCATGCTGGGCGCACCTTGGCAGGTGTCGCAACGGGGGCGTTAATTCTCGCCATGGGAGCCGTGGCCGCACAGGCGGAGACTTACCACTATCTGACCGCAAAGAGCATGGATGGCCCGGTCATCAAGGCTTTCATTGACGTCGTCGCCGAATACAAGCAAACCCATCCCGACTTCGACGTCACCATCGAAAATATCCCCGACCGCCCGGCCTATCTGCAGAAGGTGAAAATCCTGGCGACGAGCGGCGAGCTGCCGGAACTGTTCGACGCCGACGCGGAGCCTTATTTCGAGGACATCGTGGAGGCCGGTCTCGTTGCCAATATCGGCGAGATCTTCGACGAGATCGGCGTCACCGAGAAGTTCATTCCGTTCACCTTGGATTATGAGCGCTTCGACGACGGCAGCCTCTGGCTTATTCCGTTCGAGGCCAATGTCGAATACTTCTACTATCACAAGGACATGTTCGAGCAGGCTGGCCTTGAGCTACCCAAGACCATCGACGATTTCCTTGCTTCGTGCACCGCGCTCAAGGGCGCTGGGCTGACGCCGATCTCGGTGGCCGGCAAGGAAGGCTGGCCGATGTACCGCTACCTTTCCATGCCGTCCTGGCGGCGCATGGGCAACGAATTTCTCGATAAGCTCAAGGTCGGCGAAGAGTCCATGGCGAGCGAAGTGGGGCTCGAAGATGCCCGCTTCTTCCAGGAACTCGGTGCCAACTGCTTCCAGCAGGGCTTCGCCTCCACGGATTATACCACGGCGCTGAACATGTTCCTTAGCGGGCAGTCGGCCATCTATTATGTTGGCACCTGGGAGATCGCCAGCCTCCTCGACGAGAACAAGGCGCTGCGCGACGACATCGCCTATTTCAAGATGCCGATTATCGACGGGAACGATGTGACCGGCCCCAATGACTTTTATGCCCACTCGGGCATCGGCACTGCAATCCGTGCAGACGCGGCGACTGACGAGCTGAAGGATTTCCTGTCTTTCATGGTCGAGCGCTTCGGCGACATCAGCCACAATACCTATGGCGGCCTGCCCTCCACCAAGATCGAAATGACCGACGATATGCCGGCCATTTATCGCGATATCCTCACCGATATGGCGGCGGTCAGCGACTATGCCCGCGTGTGGGACGTCAAGCTCGACGCCGCCACAGTGGACACGCTCTTCCGACAGAGTCAGTTGCTGGGCTTGGGTGAAATCACCCCAGAGCAGTTCGCCCAAGAGATCGATCGCTCGATCCAGCAATACGCGTCCGGCCAGTAGTCGACACTCCTCCCAACCTCCAAGAGCGCCTTCTCCCTTACGCGGGGGAAGGACACCCATCGAGTGGAGGCGCAACGTGCGCAAAAATCAACTGCTGGGCACGCCCAGCTGGGCGGGTTGGCTATTCGTGGCCCCGGCGCTCATCATGTTCACGGCCGTGGTCATCATACCGATTGCCTGGTCCTTCTATCTCAGCCTGGGCGCCTGGAACGGGCTGAGCAAATGGCGCTTCACCGGAGGCGTCAATTACCTCAACATGCTGGACGACACGGTTTTCCGGCAGGCTCTGGTTAACAACGTCTTCTTTTCGTTGGTCGGTTCGCTGATACAACTCGTCATCGGCATGACCATGGCGGTCTCGTTGATCAGCATCGCCAAGTTCCGCAACATCGTCCGGGTGGCCTATTTCCTCCCTGCGGTGATCTCGTCGGTCGCGATTTCACAGATCTTCGTGCAGTTGTTGTCCGCCGACCCCGAAGGCTTCATCAACGGTATGCTGCGGTCGATGGGCCTGGGTGAAAATACACAGCCATTCCTGTCGAACACCTCACTCACCCTCCTCATCGTCACGACGGTCGATGCCTATAAGTTCTGCGCCATCTATATGGCGATCTTCTACTCGGCGTTGGTGTCGCTCGATCAGGACGTGCTGGCCGCAGCCGAAATGGACGGTGCGAACAGGCTTCAGCAGCTCTTTCTCATTCGGCTCCCACTGATCTGGGCCACCATCGCCGCCAGCGTCGTTCTGGTCGTGAGCGGCACCCTTCGCGGTTTCGACATCCCCTTCGTCATGACCGGGGGTGGGCCCGGGACCTCCAGCGAGCTCGTCTCCACCTACATGTACAAGACCTTGTTCCGGCAATCCAATTTTGGCTACGGCAGCGCCATCGCGATCTTCCTTGTGATCGAATGCCTGCTCATCGTCGCCATCATCCGCAAGGCGTTCAGCGCCACCGAGAAGACTGGTTGAACCCCATGCTTGCCCGTTTGAAGCTCGCCACCTGGCTGCCGATCCTGCTGGTCATCATCTTCCTCATCATCCAAGTCTTCCCGATCGTCTGGGTCGTATCCGCGTCGCTGCAGACCCCGGAGGCACTCGCCAGAGGTCCCTCCAATCGCCTGATCCCCGACAGCCTCTATTTCGGCAATTACGTGCGGGCCTTCGAGACGAGCCCACTGCTCCACTACCTGCTCAACAGCACGATCATTGCCGTCCTGACCATCGGCCTCACGATCCTGCTGGCCGCACCGGCGGCCTATGCCATCGAAAAATTGCGCTTCGGCGGCAGCCGGGTCGTGCTGAACTATTTCCTGCTCGGACTGATGATCCCGGTCTTCGTGGCCCTGCTGCCGATCTTCCAGTCGCTCGGCTTTTTGGGCATCAGGAACAGCTACTGGGCTGTCGTTCTGCCTCAGGTCGGCTTCCAACTGCCGGTTGCCATCTATCTCTACACCTCGTTCTTCCGCGGCATTCCCAACGAGCTCCTGGAGGCTGCGTCCATCGATGGCGCGGGAGTGTTCCGCACCTTCTGGTCGGTGGCGGTGCCGCTCTCGATCAATGCCACCATCACCATCGTGGTCTACAATTTCATCTTCATCTGGAACGAGTTCGTCTTCGCCAACACGTTCCTGACCAGCGACGCCCTCAAGACGCTGCCAGTCGGTCTCAACGACTTCGTCAGCGATATGGGCCGGCGCGACTATGGGGCTACCTATGCGGCGATCGTCGTGTCGGTGCTGCCGACCATCGCGCTCTATCTCTTCCTCAACCGCAGGATCATCGACTCCATGACGGCAGGCGCCGTCCGCGGATGATCGAACTCAACCACAAGTAAATTCAGAGGCAACTATGTCTAACACCACCACAACGATCGTCGCGGACGCCCGTCTGGGCGGACAACACTGGGACCGCATGATCTTCGGCCACTTCATTGAGCACTTCCACACCCAAATCTATGGCGGCCTCTACGATCCCGGCTCGCCCCTGTCGGACGATCGCGGCTTCCGCATGGACGTCATCGAGGCGATGAAAGAGCTCAAGACCCCGATCATGCGCTGGCCTGGCGGCAATTACGTCTCCGACCATCACTGGTACGAAGCCGTCGGCAAGAACCGCATCGCGTCCTACAACAAGGCCTGGCGCGTACCCGAGCCTAACACCTTCGGTACCGACGAATTCATCGCCTGGTGCAAGGAGGTCGGCTGCGAACCTTATATCTGCACCAATGGCGGCAACGGCACCGCCGAGGAAATGAGTAACTGGGTCGAGTACTGTAACGGTCGCTACGACACCCGCTATGCCATGCAGCGCCAGCAGAACGGCAGCCAGAAGCCGTTCGGCGTGAAATATTGGGGCGTCGGCAACGAGAGCTATGGCGATTGGCAGATCGGCGCCAAGACCGTGTCCGAATGGGGCCCCTACGTCGCCGAGTCCGCCAAGATGATGCGGGCCGTCGACGAAGACATCATCCTTTCGGCGGCAGCCGTGCCCGATACCGAATGGACGTTGGCGCTCCTGCGTTCGGCGGGCCGCTATCTCGACCTCGTTTCCATCCACGGCTATTGGGACCACACCCATGAGGTCGATCAGCCCAAGGACTATCTCACCTGCATGATGCGGTCCGAGGAGCCCGGCCAGATGATCGACCGCACCCGCAACGTCATTGGCTCTGCAGGCTTCACCGACAAGGTTAAGATCGCCTTCGACGAATGGAACCTACGCGGCTGGCACCACCCCGACGGCACCGGCCAGGACAAGATCGATGCGCGCGACCGCAACGACATTCCGCAGACCTACACCATGGCCGATGCGCTTTTTTCCGCCTCGTTCCTCAACTCTTGCCTACGCAATGCCGACGTCGTGACCATGGCCAACATGGCGCCTAGCGTGAACACCCGTGGCCCGCTCTTTGTCCACAAAGACGGCATCGTGAAGCGCACGACCTTCCACACCATGAAGATGTACGTCGACATGATCCGCGAGCTGATGATCGACGCGCGCGTCAGCGGCCCAAGCCTCTCGCACAACGGCAAGAGCGTGGCCAAGGTCGATGCCGTGGTCAGCAAGAACGGCCAAGGAACGACGGTGGCGCTCGCCAACCGCGATCCTGCCAATGCGGCCGACTGCCGAATTGTCCTTGATGGCCAGGCGCTCGGGGGCGAGTGGTCGGCAACCATTCTCGATGGCGCGTCGAAGGACTCCTTCAATTCAGTCGAAGCCCCCACTGCCGTGACGCCGCGGACCACGACGCTCAAGGACCGGAACGGCGCCTACTCCATCCCGCCTCATGCCCTGTGCATGCTGCAGATTCCAGCCTGATCGGAGCAAAGCACCATGGCCGACGTGAGCATTCGACAGCTCGACAAGCATTTCGGATCGGTGAAGATCCTCAAAAATGTGTCGCTGAATATTCCCGATGGGCAGTTCGTGGTTCTCGTCGGCCCTTCGGGCTGCGGCAAGTCCACTCTGCTGCGGACTATCGCGGGCCTCGAGGAAGTGAACGAGGGCGAGATTCTGATCGGCGATCGCCGCGTCAACGATCTCCCTGCCAAGGACCGGGACATCGCCATGGTGTTTCAGAGCTACGCGCTCTATCCGCATATGACGGTGGCGGACAATATGAGCTTCTCGCTCAAGCTCAAGGGCACACCCAAGAGCGAGATTGCCAGCAAGGTCGCCAAAGCAGCCGAGATCCTCGACCTCGGCCATCTGGTCGATCGCTATCCTCGCCAGCTCTCCGGGGGCCAGCGCCAACGCGTGGCCATGGGAAGAGCGATCGTGCGCGACCCAGCGGTATTTCTCTTCGACGAGCCGCTCTCGAACCTCGATGCCAAGCTGCGCGTACAGATGCGAGCGGAGATCAAGGAACTGCACCAACGGCTCGGCACGACCATGATCTACGTCACCCACGATCAGGTGGAGGCGATGACCATGGCCGATACCATAGTCGTCATGCGCGACGGCATTATCGAGCAGGCAGGATCCCCGCTCGAGCTCTACGATAGACCCGTCAACCTGTTCGTAGCGGAATTCATCGGCTCGCCGGCCATGAACTTCCTCACCGGCCACGCAGAGGGTGAAGGATTTCAGACTGAGGATGGAACGGTAATGTCTGCACTCGTTCTGCCGAAGGAGACCGCCACGCTCGGCATCAGGCCGGAGCACATAGCTCTTGATCCCAACGGGCTCGACGTCGAAATTGTCCTTGTCGAGCCCACCGGCCCCGAGACCCACCTTATCGGCCGGCTGGGCAAGAAAACCATCGCTGCGGTGGTGCGTGAACGGGTTGACCTCAAGCCTGGAGATCGGGTGACGATGTCGTTCGACACCGCCAGGGCTCACCTCTTCAACGCGCAGGGCTTCCGCCTGAACTGACCCATCGGCCGGTCTCATCCCAGAAGATCATTCATTCCATCAGGAGAATTACGATGGCTGAAACACTTCAGAATAAAATCGCCGCCATCACGGGAGCGGCGTCCGGCATCGGCCTTGCGACGACAAAGGCACTGTTGGAGCAAGGCGCCACCGTCGTGATGGTTGACTGGAACGGCGACAAGCTCGAGGAATTGGCAATGGATCTGGGCCCGCGCGCCGTGCCGCAGGTGACCAACCTGCTGGATGCGGGGAGCTGTGGCAGGATGGTGCCGGAAATTCTCGCCAAGGTTCCGCACATCGACATCCTCTACTGCAATGCCGGCACCTATATCGGCGGCGAGATCACGGAGACGACGCCAGAGGCGATCGACAAGATGCTCAACCTGAACGTCAACGCGGTTATGAAGAATGTCCATGCCGTCGTGCCGCACATGATCTCCCGAAAGACCGGCGACATCGTCGTTACGAGTTCGATCGCAGGACATTTCCCGACATATTGGGAGCCCGTGTATTCGGGCTCAAAATGGGCCGTTACGAGCTTCGTGCAGGGCATGCGCCGGCAGATGATCCCGCATGGTGTCCGCGTGTCTCAAGTCTCCCCGGGGCCGGTAGCTTCGGCATTGCTGGCGGACTGGCCGGAAGAGAACCTCCGCAAGGCCAGGGAGAGCGGAAGCATCATGGATCCGGAGGAGATCGCCGATGCCATCGTCTACATGCTGACGCGCAAGCGCAGCGTCACGATCCGTGACATGATCGTACTGCCAACCAATTTCGACCGTGTCTGAAGCACGGCATCGCACAAAGGCAGGAGGGCCGCGTGGATTTTTCAGGCAGGTCAGTGATCATCACCGGCGCGGGTAAAGGGATCGGGCGGGCGACCGCGCAACTGCTTGCGGCGCGTGGCGCGGACGTCATTGCCATCAGTCGTACGCGGTCCGATCTCGATAGCGTCGCAGCAGAAATCGGCTGCCGGTCGGTCACGGCCGACCTGGCCGATCCGCAATCGGTGAGACGAGTGATGGCAGAGGCCGGCACCTGCGATTATCTCGTCAACAGCGCCGGCATCAATGTGCTGGAAAGCGTTCTGGACATGACCGAGGCCGGCTATGAAGCCGTTTTGGGGACGAACCTGCGCGCGGCCCTGATTGCCTGCCAGGAGTTCGCACGGGCTCGCATCGCTGCCGGTGGCGGCGGGGCGATCGTCAACATTACCTCGATAGCCGGGCACCGCGGCTTCCAGGACCACCTGTGCTACGCCGCTTCCAAGGCCGGCCTCGAAGGGGCCAGTCGAGTGCTCGCCAAGGAACTTGGCCCTCACGGCATCCGCGTCAATTGCGTCGCGCCCACCATTACCTTGACCGAATTGGCCGCTGCCGCATGGAGCGATCCCGAAAAGAGCGGGCCCATGATGGTGAGACATCCTTTGGGGCATTTTGCCTCCGCGGAGGAAGTGGCGAGCAGCATCGCGCTGTTGCTGTCCGACGACAGCGCCATGATCTCGGGCGCAGTGCTTCCAGTCGATGGAGGGTTTTTAGGGGTGTGAGAGCCAAGCATGGAGGAGCTTGATGTAACTGCCGACCAAACTCAAGCCTTGCACACTGTGCTGCCAGTTTGTCGGCTACCGCTCGCGCCCGCCCACATCGGGCCCAATAGCCGCTGTCGACTTTTCTCACCCAACAGTCGGTCCGCATTTAGCAATTCGCCAAAGCGGTCCGAACCACCGAAATGGAGCGCTTTCAGGGACTTGTCGGGATGGTGTTAACTGAAATGGGACGAAACGGCTCGATCTAGTGGAATCGCGAGCTCTCAAGCGGCCTTAGGAGCCGAGGGTTTTGCTTGGTCCGCGCTTTTGGCCACGCTATCGACGATAATCTGCAACTGTCCGCGCGAGCAGGCCTCAATCCTGGCATCAATCCGGTATACGTCCCGCAGCAGTTGTTGGGTTATAACTTCATCGGTAGGCCCCACACCTCTGAGGGCTCCTCGCTCGATCACCATTGCCTTATCGGTAAAACGCATAGCTTGGTTTAGATCGTGGATGGCGATGAAGACGATCATGTCGCGCGTGCGCACCACCTGCCGCATGAAGTCGAGCACTTCCATCTGGCGGTGCAGGTCCAGTGCGCTGGTGGGCTCGTCCATGAGCAGGATATCGGGTTCCCGCACCAGCGTCTGTGCGATGCCCACCAACTGGCGTTGGCCGCCACTAAGCTCGCCCAGATTGCGGAAAGCGATATCAGTAATGTCGATGGCGTTCATCACGCTATCGATCAGCGTCAGGTCCCCGTCGCTCACCTTCCAAGACGATCCCTGCTTGCGGGCGAGCAGAATGGATTCATAGACAGTAAGGACAGCGTTGGCCGAGGTATCCTGCGGCATATAGCTGATGGCACGCTTGCCCTTGTCGGAACCTTCTACATGCACTCTGCCCGGGCCATGCAACAGGCCGGCCATGCGCTTGAAGAGCGTAGATTTGCCTGCCGCATTGGGGCCGATAACAGCAACGATCTCGCCCGAGGTAAAGGTGGGCGTTGTAATGCCCGACACGGTCAGGCGTCGCCCGTAATAGGCACCGAGATCATTGAGCGCGATGGTTACCATGATCGTCTCACATTGGAGAGAATGAGCGAGAAGAAGAAAGGTACCCCGACCAGGGCAGTGATGATGCCGATGGGAAATACTACGCCTGGCAGGATGGATTTGGAGACCACCGAAGTTGCCGAAAGCAGCAAGGCACCAGCCATGATGGATGTGGGCAGGAAGAAGCGCTGATCTTCGCCCACCAGCATACGAGCAACATGGGGGCCGACAAGGCCGACAAAGCCGATCGTGCCGACAAAGCTAACCGGAACCGCGGCAAGCAGGGCAACAATCAGCATGGTTTCAAGCCGGATGCGGCGCACATTCACACCAAAACTGGCGGCCTTATCCTCGCCCAGCCTGATGGCGGTCAGCGCCCAGGCATGCCGCGCGAACAGCGGCAGGGCAAAGACCAGCACGGCTGTGGTGATCCAGATTTTCTCCCACGTCGCCTTTGTAAGGCTGCCCATAGTCCAGAACACAACGCTCTGCAGGGCCTGTTCGGAGGCAACGTATTGTAGGAAGGCCAGCAGCGCATTGAAGGTGAAGACCAGCGCGATACCTAGCAACACCACGGTCTGCACGGTCACGCCGCGGGCCTGGGAGATGAAATGAATGATGAGTGTGGCGACCAGCGCCATGACGAAGGCGTTGACCGGCACCATGAAATTGGTGGCGAAGGGGATAATCGATACGCCCGCAACAATGGCAATAGCAGCGCCGAAACTGGCCGCAGCGGAAATGCCGAGGGTGAAGGGGCTGGCTAACGGATTGGCTAGGATAGTCTGCATCTGGGCGCCGGCCAGCGATAGCGAAGCGCCGGTGATGATGGCCATCAGCGCCATGGGCATGCGAATATCCCAGACTACGACCCGGATCTTGTCAGAGACGCTAGCCGGCGAAACGATGGCGGTCGCAACGTCGAGCAGCGCATAGCGCGCCGGTCCCCAGGCGATATCCACGGTGAAGCTGAGCGTCAACGCTACGGCAAAGCCGGCAATTATAAGAATGCGCCGCCAGGCCAGGGCGCGGTAAAGACCGCGCCCTTCTTGGACAACAGCATCAGCGGTTGCCGTAGCCATGGTTTATTCCTCGTTCAGTGCCAGCCAGTAGCCGGGCTGGTAAGGCACGGGCAGGAACCGCTCGTGGAATTCACGGAAGGTTGCATCGGGGTCCAGATCGGCAAAGAGATCGGGATGGAACCACTTGGCCATCTGCTGGATGGGCGCGAACTGGTAGGGGCTGGCATAGAACTGATGCCAGATGGCGTAGACCTTGCTGTTCTGGACGGCCTGCGCGTCGGTAAAGGCGGGCTGTTCCATCAGGGCAGCGAGGGCGGCACGGCTGTCATCGGCCGTTGCGGCGGCATTCGGGCCGACATTGACGTAGGACGGGCCATCAGCGCTGGTCGATGGCGAATTGGTCCAGTCGGACCCGGTCACCACGATGATTTCGGGATTGGAGGCAATGACCTGTTCGGGATTGATCGTACCGGTATAACCGGGCAGGAATTCCGAACCGAGATTGATGCCACCGGCCATCTCGACCATCTTGCCGTAATTGTCATTGCCGAACGTGCCACAGCAATCGCCCAATCCGGCGGCGCGGTACATGAAGACAAGCGGCTTTTCCGGATTTTCCTTGGCCAGAACATCCGTTACGCGAGCGGTCTGCTCGTCCCAGAAGGTTATGATTTCCTGGGCGCGTTCTTCCTTGTCGAAAAGCTGGCCCAGCACGCGCAGGCTGGGTTCGGTATTGTCGATGATGTGCTCGCGGAAATCGACATAGACCAGCTTCACTCCGACCTGAGCGAGCATGTCCTCGAGCTTAACTTCGTCGGCTGCTTTCTTGGAGCCGATGGTGAGAAGCATCACATCGGGTGCCAGGTCCACCACCGTTTCGGCCTGCAGTGTGCCGTCGGTGAGATTGCCTAGGAAGGGAATGTCGGCTGCCTCGGGGAAGGCTGCGACGTAATTGTTGTAGCCGGTCAGGTCGGTGGTGTTGAGGTCGTTGCGCCAAGCTACGACATGGGCAAACGGATTCTCGGTCTCGATCGCAGCTAGGGGATAGATCAGCCGGCCTTCACCGAGGATGACGCGCTCGACGGGGCCGTCAAAAGCAACTTCGCGGCCGGCAACATCGGTCACCGTGAAGGGTTCTGCAAAACTGGCGACAGGCAAGAGAAAGACGGTCCCGGCCAAGGCGACCAGGGCGATGTTGCGAATGGACATGCCACGCACTCCGGTATTGAAAGACATCCCGGCCTATGAAATATGACAAATAGAATCAAGAAATATCTTTTAGAGCGATTCCAACAAGTTGGGTATGCCCATGAGCGAGCTGAGCAATTATTCAATTCGTGATGAGATCCGCGAATTTTGGTCCGAACGGGCTGCTACATTCGACCAGAGTGTGGGTCACGAAGTGTTCAGTGAGGCCGAGCGGCGGGGCTGGCATCGGCTCATTCGCAAGCACCTTGGCGACGGCAAAGCGCGACCGTTGCTAGACTTGGCATGCGGTACCGCGGTCATTTCGCATTTGATGAATGATATGGGCTTCAAGGTCACGGGGGCGGATTGGTCGGAGGCCATGTTGGAGCAGGCTCGTGCCAAAGCAGCCAAGCGCGGCGCCGACATTCGCTTCATCATGCGTGACGCGGAAAAGACCGGCGAGCCCGACGCAAGCTATGATGCCATCACCAACCGCCACCTGGTCTGGACCTTGGTGGACGTGCCCGCCTGCTTCGCCGAGTGGCACCGGCTGCTTAAGCCCGGCGGTAAGCTGCTGATCATTGATGGCAATATGGGGCGACAAAGCTGGGTTTCGCGACTGCACAACGGTCTGAACCGCGTTCTGCGCCGTCCCTCTCCGAAGGGGCACATGGAGCCGGCAATGGCAGCCCGCCACCGGCGTATCCGCGAGCAGGTCTACTTCAGCAACGGTATGCCAGCCGACTCCGTGGTGTCGTTGTTGAAGACGGCAGGCTTTGTGGACATCGTGGTCGATCGCAACTTGGGCGACATCCACTGGGCGCAGGCCCGCAAAATGCCTTTTTGGCGGGCAGCGGAGCGGCTCGCTTCAGAGCGCTTCGCGATTAGTGCAACCAGAATATAGAGCAACGGACAGCTCTCCGGAACACACCAGTAGCGCTTGAACGGCGAACATGAGGGCGCTTGGCGGTCCGTCTGGAAACGACCCCATATTGGTCGTTCAGGGCTAGCCGCGAGCTTCCCAAAAGCTGCCCTTGGTCGCCGTTTCGAGCGCAAACTACTCGCCTTAGATAGAGGGTCAGTTGTCAAGAGGCGCGGGGAACACCACGATGCCGCCGCTTGTCTCCTCGATTGCCATTCTACAACGCTCGACAAAACGATGGTCGTTGGGGTGATCAAGGACGAAAACGATCGCATCGTAAAGGTCTGATGTGCGTACAAGCGCTGTTCCCAAGCGCTTTGCATTGGTCACGCACTTGGCCGTGAAATGATCTACCCTCAACGCGGGCTCAGTAAATCTGTAGGCATTGCCGAAAAGCACTCCCTTGGCGGCTGCGGTTACCTCTTCTCGCTGAAAGTCCTCGTTGATGTTGGACTCGAGCTGTCTAAACTTATTGATGTCTACTGACGAATTTTCCTTGCCCTCTGACTCACCAATCATCCGGATTCCTGACGGCCCGACGAAGATGTGATCAATTTCTACGTCGCCCGAGCGGTAGTTCTCCGCCGTGAAGCCAAGCAGTTGAAGAGCGGCCTCTATTGCGGCCTCTAAGGGCTTGCCGGTCTCAAACAGCAAACGCGAATGAGCCATCAAGGCCTCGGTTTCTGCCAGCTTTTCCTCTTTTTTGCTTACTAACATCCCGATCTCGGCATCGATCCGCGCGACCTCCTTGGACACCACCTCCACTTGCTTAGGTACAGGTGCGCTGGCCAGCCACTTGGGCGGCGGTGTTATAGCTCCCTCGGCCTTAAGGGCTCTATCCACTGCGATGAGTTGCGCAACAATACCATGCGACAGACGCTCAGCTTCATCGGACCACATTTCGGGATCGGCGGTATCGTGCTCGATCATGTTGAAGTATGGCAGCAGCACGAGGTGGCCTGGTACGCCTTTTGGTTTCAGCACGGAACCAACTGCCGCTCCATCCTTCGCGGCAAATATTGGTTGGCCGGCACTCTCATCTAAAATGACTCGATAGGTGGCGACCTCCTTCAGAGTGTCCAAGAGGCCTCTGAACATCCCGTCAACGACTGCTATCTGGCGCCCTTTTGCGTTCTTCACCGAAAGCGGAAACGGTAAGGCCCGGTAATTGTGCAGCGGGTATGTTTTGTAGGACCTGTGGTTTCGGGTGCCTACCTCGTAGCCGATGGCACCAGAGTCTTCCTCGTATTCAGCAAGGGGCACAAAGATCGTTTTGCCAGCCGAGAGGGCGCCGCCGATTTCCGTCGCCCAATGCTTCAATGCGGTATCCAATCGCTTCGTGCTTTCGATATCTATGCACGAACCGCCGCCACTAAATTCGATCCGGGTAAGGTATGGCAAAGTGGGATCGAATAGCGCGATGTCATAATCTCGGAGCGACGCCCCCGAGAAGTACTCGAACCGATCCTCGACGGTGGGCAGCGATGCGTTGACCGTCACAATGGACTTCATACTTCCCCCGACCGCGCGCAGCGCTACCCTTAGTCAAGCTATCTATATTACTGGAAAACTGTTAGACGCAGTTGAACAAATCAAGATTTCTCCAGCACTTTCACGCTCTGCAATGTCAATAACTTGCACGGTGCAGAAGTCAGGTTCGTAATTTTCCGGCTTCGGCTGGGCCGACCGGCTTTTGACGTCTGCTTTCCTTATGGCGTTGCAAAAAGCCGCCATTCTCCTTCCCACCCCGAACGTAGCCAATCGGCCCCTCGCGTACGTCGTCTCGTAGGTCGTCGGCGCTGCGCAGCCTCAAAGGCCCAGACACAGCCTAGTCCGTCCTGACTCTCTCTCCGCCAATCACCGCACAAATGCACCGTTTCCACGAGCCTGGGGTATTGCCCGGGGCCGCGAGCTCAAGCCGGGCGCGATTGACGCCGTCAAGGGTACCCTGATCGGCACACGGTCGATCGGGGTGGTCAAACCGGAGCCATAGTGGCGCCGTTGCCGCCATGCGCGGCGACGAACATGGCGACGGCCGACCGGCAGTAAGATTCGATTTCGGCGTCGTCCCCGGCTCTCGCCGCATCGAAGCGCGCGATAAGCAGGAGATCGGATCCTTTGAAAAGCGCGGCGAACAAGCGGGCGGACTGGTGCGGATCGGGCACGTTCAGAACCGACTTCGCGTGCAACTGATGCAACAGGGCCTCGACCTGGGCGATGACATGGACGGGGCCGGCTTCGTAATGGATCTTGCCTAACGACTTTTGGTTCGTCTTGTCGGCCATCACCATGGCTTCGACATTGCGGACGTCCGGGCTCAACAGCGTGCGAAGCAGGGATGATCCCACCGCCATGAGCTGATCTTCAGCCGAACCCTCGACCCCTTCCAAAAGCGTCTGCGGCGCAAACTGACGGCAGCGGGCTGCGATGGCCGCGCTGAACAGCGCCTCCTTGTTCTCGAAATGCCGATAGATGCTGAGCTTGGAAATCTTGGCTCGCTGGGCGACCTTGTCCAGGGTCGTCGCATGAAAACCCAATTCCCCCAAGAGTTCACACGCCGCGTCGACGATCGTTTGGCCCAGCGCCTCGTTGGCGGGGCGGCCGCGTCGGGTCTGAATATTTTCGGTCACGACAATTCCAGTACTTGACAGTATCTCAATACATACATTAGATACCACACAGTATCTGAAATGCAAGCCAATGTGCGCGGGCTGGCCAAACCCTCCATCCAAAAAGCGGAACTCATTACCATGGAAGACGTCATCATCATCGGCGGCAGCTTTGCCGGTCTCGCTGCCGCCCTGCAGCTCGGCCGCGCCCGCCGCAAGGTCGCCGTTCTCGATACCGGCCTGCCGCGCAATCGCTTTGCCGGCCATTCCCATGGCCTGCTCGGCCATGATCACAAGCCACCGCTGGATATCCTGGCCGAGGCGCGGCAGCAGCTGGCGCGTTATCCCACGGTCCGGCTGATCAATGCCCGAGCCGACAGCATTTCCGGCGTCATCGACGATTTTTCCGTCCTTACCGAGCATGGGGAAAGCCTCAGGGCGCGCCGCGTGATCCTGAGCTATGGCGTCGTCGACCAGATGCCCGCTGTTCCCGGCTTTGCCGAGGCCTGGGGCACGTCCATCGTGCCCTGCCCCTATTGCGACGGCTTTGAAGTGGCCGGCCAGCATTGGGGCCTCGTCTGGTCCGGTCCGCAGTCGCACAATCAGGCCAGGCTGTTCCACGATTGGACCGACACATTGACGGTTTTTGCCGATGGTCACGACATTCCGTCCGATACAAGGGCCGATCTGGCGCGCCGTAATATAGCTGTCGTCGATGACCGGATCACCGGGGTCGCCCGTCATGGGGGCCATAACGCCACCATCAAGCTCGATAGCGCCCCCGATGTCGCGGTCGACATTCTGTTCGCGCATCCGCGCAACAAGCCCTCGGCAAGCCTGCATGAATCACTGGGCCTCGCCACGGTCACCACGCCCAGCGGCATCGCCCTCAAGGTCGACGAGCGCCGCGAAACCAGCATTCCCGGCATCTATGCCGCCGGCGATCTCGCCAATCCCGGAATGCCCTCGGTTACCACGGCGTCATGGCAAGGCGCGACGGCGGGTATCTCCGCCCAGCAGTCGATGCTGGTTTGAGAAGACAGATCGGAGGATGAGCATGGCCACCAAACCGGACAGCGCGGGTGTGCGCCTCCCTGCGCCCGTTGTCTATCTGGGAGCGCTGCTGTTGGGGCTGGCGGCGGAGCGGTTCGTCGCTCCGCGCTCCTTCGGCATTGACTGGTGGTTGCTGGTTGCGACAGGCGCGCCGCTGTTGCTTGCCGGCCTGGTGATGATGCTTGCGGCGACATGGCTGTTCCGGCGAATGGACACCAACGTTCGGCCGTCGGAGCCGACAATCCTCATCGTAAAGACCGGCCCTTATCGGTGGACTCGCAATCCCATGTATCTCGGAATGGCGCTTATCTATGCCGGCCTTGCAATCGGCTTCGATGTGCCGATCGCCCTCGCCTTACTCCCGCTGGTGCTGATCGCGATCCAGACGCGGGTGATTGCTCGCGAGGAGCGCTACCTCGAAGCGAAGTTCGGTGAGGACTACCGCCACTACAAGGCCGAAGTTCGCCGCTGGCTCTGACCCGAAAAAACATCATGCGAACGGAGTGTAAGGGCGCGGCAGAGCCATAGCGTCCGAACGCAATCTATTTTTGGAAGATCGAAATGAGCATGAAGAAAAGACCCGCCATTGTGGTTGGGGGCGTATTGCTGGCGATGGTTGGGGCGACCGCATTCGTCACGCTTTCCCCTCATGCTGAGAGCGCCTCCGTCGTGGGTGATCCCAGGCAGGAGCCGCCGGTTGTCAGGCTGGTCACGGCAGCGCCGGTGGCGGGGCTGGAGCGCTCCTTCACCGGTATCATCGGGGCGAAGGTGGAGAGTAATCTCGGCTTTCGCGTTGCCGGCAAGATCGTGGAGCGGCTCGTCGATGTCGGGCAGCAGGTCAACGCCGGCCAACCGCTGCTGCGGATCGACGACACCGATCTTGGCCTGGCGCTTGTGGCCAAGCGCAACGCGGTTGCCGCGGCGCGGGCGATCGTCGATCAGGCCAAGCCGGATGAACGGCGATATGCCGCCCTGCTGGCGGATGGATGGATTACTCGACAGCGCTACGAGCAGGTGAAGGCCGCGTTGGACACAGCCCAGGCGCAACTCGCCGCCGCTGAAGCGGAAGCAGGGGTTGCCGAGAATGCGGCGACCTATGCGGTCTTGCTGGCGGACGTTGACGGAACGGTGGTCGAAACGCTGGGCGAGCCGGGACAGGTCGTCTCGGCCGGCCAGATGGTGGTCCGGATCGCCCAGGCCGGTCCCCGCGAAGCGGTGGTCGCGCTGCCCGAAACCATCCGGCCGGCGCTCGGCTCGGTGGCCGAGGCCAGCGTCTATGGCGGCGATGAGCGGCGCTATACGGCGCATCTGCGGCAGCTATCGAACTCCGCCGACGCCCAGACCCGGACCTATGAGGCCCGCTATGTGCTCGATGACGCGGCCGCTGCGACACCGCTTGGGGCGACCGTAACCCTTCTGCTGACGAGCCAGGCGAGCGAGCCGGAAATGCAGGTGCCGCTGGGCGCCGTGCTCGACGACGGCGAGAAGACCGGCGTCTGGGTGCTGGACCGTGCCACCTCAACGGTAAATTTCCGACCCGTTGAACTCGTCCGCATGACCAGCGAAGCTGCCATAGTCAACGGACTGAATGCTGGGGAAGCGATCGTTTCGCTCGGCGCCCATCTCCTGCAGGAGGGCGCTCGCGTCCGGCCCGCGGCCGAAACTGAGAGCAAGTGATGAACCTCAATCTTTCCGCGATCGCCGTTCGCGAACGTGCCGTCACCCTGTTTTTCATCCTCCTGCTGGTGGCCGCCGGCGCCTACGCCTTCGTCAAGCTCGGGCGGGCGGAGGACCCGGGCTTCACCATCAAGAACCTGACGGTAACGGCGGCATGGCCCGGCGCAACGGCGCGCGAAATGCAGGATCTCGTTGCCGAGCCGCTGGAGAAGCGGCTCCAGGAACTGGCCTGGTACGATCGGGTTGATACCACCACGCGGCCGGGCTTCGCGCTCATGATGCTGACGCTGAAGGACAGCACGCCGCCATCGGTGGTGCAGGAGGAATTCTACCAGGCCCGCAAGAAGCTCGGCGACGAAGCCCGCAGCCTGCCGCCGGGCGTGTACGGCCCTTTTGTCAACGATGAATATTCCGATGTGAGTTTCGCGCTTTATGCGCTCAAGGCCAAGGACATGCCGATGCGCGAACTGGCTCGGCAGGCCGAAACGATCCGCCAGGACCTCCTGCACGTCCCTGGCGTCAAGAAGATCAATATTCTTGGCGAACGTCCCGAACAGGTATTCGTCGAGTTCTCCTATGCCAAACTGGCAACGCTGGGCGTTTCCGCGCAGGATATTCTGGGCGCCTTGCAGCGGCAGAATACGGTTACCCCTGCAGGATCGATCGACACCAATGGGCCGCAGGTCTTCATCCGGGTCGATGGCGCCTATGATAGCGTGCAGGCGATTGCCGACACGCCGATCGTGGCTGCCGGGCGGACGCTAAAACTCTCCGACATTGCCGAGGTGCGGCGCGGCTATGAGGACCCGCCGACCTATATGATCCGGCATCAGGGCGAACCCGCCATCATGCTCGCGGCAGTGATGCAGGACGGCTGGGACGGTCTGGCGCTCGGCAAGGCGCTTGAGGACAGGACCGCGGCCATCGCCGAGACATTGCCACTCGGGATAGTGCTCGACAAGGTAACCGACCAGGCCGTCAACATCACGCATGCGGTCGACGAATTCATGATGAAATTCGCGATGGCGCTCGGCGTTGTCCTGCTGATTGCGCTGGTCAGCATGGGTTGGCGCGTCGGCATTGTCGTCGCGGCCGCCGTTCCGCTGACGCTTGCCGTCGTCTTCTTCGTGATGCTGGAAACAGGTCGCTTCTTCGATCGCATCACGCTCGGCGCGCTGATCCTCTCGCTTGGTCTTCTGGTCGATGACGCCATCATCGCCATCGAGGTGATGGTGGTGAAAATGGAAGAGGGTATGGACCGCATCAAGGCGGCCGCCTATGCGTGGAGCCATACGGCAGCCCCGATGCTGTCCGGCACGCTCGTAACCATCGTCGGCTTCCTGCCGGTCGGCTTTGCCCCCTCATCGGCCGGCGAATATGCCGGCAACATCTTCTGGATCGTCGGGTTCGCGCTGATCGTCTCCTGGCTCGTAGCGGTAATCTTCACGCCCTATCTCGGCGTCAAGATGCTGCCCGAGATCAAACCGGTCGAGGGCGGTCACCAGGCGATTTACGATACTCCGAATTATCAGCGCTTGCGGCGGCTCATCACCTTCGCCGTGCGCCACAAATTCGTCGTCAGCGGTATCGTCGGCATCGCCCTTGTGCTTTCCGTCGTCGGCATGGGCTCACTCAAACAGCAGTTTTTCCCGACCTCGGACCGTCCCGAGGCACTGATCGAGGTCCGGCTGCCGGAGGGCAGCAGCATCGAAACAACAACGGCTGCGGTCGAGAAGCTCGAAAACTGGCTGGAGGAACAGCCCGAAGCCGAGATCGTCACGAGCTATGTCGGGCAGGGAGCGCCGCGGTTCTTTTTCTCGCTGGCGCCGGAACTGCCTGATCCTGCCTTCGCCAAGATCGTCGTGCTGACGCCGGACGCGGAGGCGCGCGAAGCTCTCAAGCACCGGCTCCGCGAGGCGGTGGTCCAGGGGCTGGCGCCCGAGGCCTATGTGCGCGTTACCCAGTTCGTATTCGGCCCCCCCTCGCCCTTCCCGGTCGAATTCCGGATCATGGGGCCCGATCCCACCCAACTCTACAGCATTTCGGAACAGGCGCTCGACATCATGCGGAGCGTTCCCGACGTGCGGGAGGCCAATCGTGACTGGGGCAATCGCACGCCCGTGCTTCGTTTCGTCCCGGATCAGGATCGTCTCAATCTGCTCGGCCTCTCGCCGGCAGAGGTCAGTCAACAGCTCCAGTTTCTCCTTACCGGCATTCCGGTCACCCAGGTCCGCGAGGACATCCGCAATGTCCCCGTCGTGGCGCGCAGCGCCGGGACCGAGCGGCTGGACCCGACACGCCTGGCGGATTTCTCACTGATGAACCGGCAAGGCCAGCAGATACCGCTCGACCAGATCGGCCATGCGGAAGTCCAACTGGAAGAGCCGATCCTGAAGCGCCGCGATCGTCTCCCCGTCATCACGATCCGTTCCGACATCAACGAGGCGAGCCAGCCGCCAGAGGTTTCCATGCAGGTGATGGCGGCTCTCCAACCGCTGATTGCCGCGCTTCCGGCCGGCTATAGCATCGAAATGGGCGGGTCGATCGAGGAGGCTGGCAAGGCCAATAGCGCGCTGGCGTCGATCTTCCCGATCATGATCGCCGCCATGCTGATTGTCATCATGCTGCAGGTGCGTTCGTTCTCGACAATGAGTATGGTCATGCTGACGGCGCCGCTTGGCCTTGTTGGTGCCGTACCGGTCCTGCTCGCCTTCAATCAACCCTTTGGCTTCAACGCCATTCTGGGCCTGATAGGGCTGGCCGGCATCCTGATGCGCAATACCCTGATCCTGACCGAACAGATCAAGGAGAACCGTGCGGCGGGCCTCGACGATTATCACGCCGTCATCGAGGCCACGGTGCAACGCGCCAGACCCGTGATCCTGACCGCACTTGCCGCTGTGCTGGCCTTCATCCCGCTCACCCACTCCGTCTTCTGGGGATCGATGGCCTATACGCTGATCGGCGGCACCGCGGTCGGCACGGTGCTGATCCTGCTCTTCCTTCCCGCGCTCTACACCGCATGGTTCCGGATCAAACCGACGACAAACGCGGTCCATGAGGACACGGCCGAGCAGCCGGACATGCCGACCGCAATGGCCGCTGAGTAGGCTGTTGCCGAAGGCGGCGGGTCGGGGGCTGCAATTATTGTCCCTGGCCCGTCGTTCGGTCTGCAAGCGCAGATGAGCGGTTGCCAAAGGTCGCTACGCAACTTATGACATATGACTTATGTCATAAGTGGAGGCGAAAGAGGTTGGCTGACCTGTTTAGTGTCGAAGGAAGGATTGCAGTCGTAACCGGCGGGCTGGGGCAGTTGGGGCGTGAGTTTGCGCGCTCGCTGGCCGATGCCGGTGCGAAGGTGGCAATTTATAGCCGCCGGCCGGTGGGCGCGGACAAGCTGGCAGAATTGTTTCCGGGGCGACAGGATTGCATCCGGGTCTATGAAGCCAGCGTCTCGGACAAGGCGGCGCTGGAGGCGGCGACCGACGCGCTGATTGCCGATTGGGGCGTGCCTCACATCCTGGTCAACAATGCCGGCATCGATTCCAAGCCCGACGGGCAGGCTGACCAGAACGGTCCCTTCGAGACCTATCCGCAGAAATATTGGGACGACATCATCGATGTGAACCTGACCGGGGTGATGCTGTGCAGCCAGGTGATCGGCGCCAGGATGGCGGCGGCCGGGCGCGGCAGCATCATCAATGTCGGCTCGATCTATGGCATCGTCTCGCCCAATCAGGCGCTTTATGCCTATCGCGAGAAACGCGATGGCGTGCCGTTCTTCAAGGCCGTGTCCTATGCCGCGTCCAAATCGGGCCTGGTCAATCTCACCCGCTATGTCGCCACCTATTGGGCCGAGCAGAATGTGCGCTGCAATTTGATCTCGTTCGGCGGGGTCAAGACCGGCAGCTTCGACAAGGAATTCGTCGACAATTTCCTCGAACGCGTGCCGATGCGCCGCCAGGCTGAAAAGGACGAATATAACGGGGTCATCCAGTTCCTGGCCTCCGATGCGTCCTCCTACATGACCGGCTCCAATGTGGTGGTCGATGGGGGTTTTACCGCGTGGTGACCTCCCCAGCCTCCGATCGTGACCGGCTCTATGTCTCGGTGGTCTCGGCCATCGAGGCGCAAATCCTGTCGGGTGAGCTCAAGGTCGGCGAACGGCTGCCCTCCGAGGCCGAGATCGGCCGGCAATTCTCGATCAGCACGCGCTCGGTGCGCGAAGGCCTGCAAATCCTTGAAACCAAGGGGCTGGTGCGCCGCCGCCATGGCGAGCGGGCCGAGGTGGTGCGCGACGACGTCGAGCAGTTCCTGGGATCGCTGGCAACGACTGTGCGGGACCTGTTTGCCAAGGATGCCGGCTATCTGGTGCAGCTGATGGATGTGCGCCGCATGTTCGAGCAGGAAGTGGTGGGCCGGCTCGCGGCGGGCGAGGGGGCGCTGTCCGACGATGTCGGCAAGGCGCTGGACGGCCTCGCCGCCGCCAAGGATTTTGCCCAATACGCCCAGTCCGACGCCGATTTTCACAAGGCGCTGGTGCAGTCACTGGGCAATGAAATCCTCTCCAGCGTCTATGGCAATCTCTACGGCCTCATCACCGATGTCATCCGGCTGACCAGCCGGGCCGCCAGCAAGACCCAGGCCGATGGCGTGGCCGAACACCAGGCCATCCATGCCGCCATCCGCGCCGGTGACGTCGAGGGCAGCCGGGCGCTGGTGCGCGAGCATATCGACAATTCCACCACCTATCTCCAACAGGCGATTTCAGCCGCAAAACAGCAGGGACGGACCAGCTAATGGCCGCATATGACTACAACCAGACCGATTGGGCGGCGATCAAGCGCCTGTCGAAATGGTATTCGGGCGATATTCACGACGTGCTCGATGGCCGCGGGCCCTATGGCTATCTCAAGGGCATCAGCCAGTTCGGCGTGCTGCATCCCGGCCAGGTGATCTGCGGCCCGGTATCGACCGTGCGCTATGAACCCAGCACGCGTATCGGCCAGCCGCAGGACGTCTATCACGGGGCCATCGACGCGGTGGTCAAGGGCGGCATTCTGCTGGTCGATTCCTCCTGCGCCGAGGGCTCGGGCACGGGCGAATTGATGTCGAGCGGCGCCAAGACCAAGGGCGCGGCGGCCACCGTGGTCAATGGCACGGTGCGGGACCTGGCCGAAGTGCGCAAGCTCGATTATCCGCTCTTTGCCAAGGGCATGAGCCCGGTGGGCGTGTCGGGCCGCATGGAGCCGGCCCATTATCAGGTGGAGCTCGATATCGACGGCGTCAAAGTGCGGCCGGGCGATGTGATCTTTGCCGATGTCACCGGCGTCGTCGTCATTCCCGCCAATCTGGTGAGCGTCATTGCCGATGCCGCCGATGCCAATGGCGAAGCGGAAATCCGCTGCCGCACGCGCATCCTGGCCGGCGAGAACCTGCGCGACATCTGGCCGGTCGGCTCTGCCGGCCCCGTCTGACACCGCAGTCGGCCCCCGGGCCGGCTCACACCATCTAGCCGCTCGGGGAGGAGGGGCCGATGCCGCGATCAGCGCATATAGCCCAATCTCTGGGAGATGAGGTTGGCGTGGTAGATCACCACCTTGTTGAGTTCATCCACTTCGGCCATGGGCAATTGCCAGGACGGGGCGCTGACGCTGATGCCGGCGAAAATGGCGCCGGACTGGTTGCGGATCGGCGCCCCGACGCAGCGCAGGCCCGGCTGGTGTTCGCCATTGTCGATGGCAAAGCCGCGCTGCCGGGTGAGCTCGAGCTCGGCCTGCAATGCGGTGGGATCGGTGATGGTGGTTTCGGTGAAGCGCTCGAGGCCCGCATCGATGACGCGCTGCACGATTTCGGCGGGCTGATAGGCCAGGATGGCCTTGCCGACGCTGGTGCAATAGGCCGGCGAATTCTCGACCATGGTATTGGACAGCATGGGCTCGGCTTCGGTGCGCTGGATGACCACTGCGCGCAGACCGTCGAACACGGCCAGATGCACGGGGCGGCTGGTCAGGCGATGCAAGGCATCCACGATGGCGCGGCCCTCGCGATGCAGCTCCAGATTGGCCAGCACGACATTGCCCAATTCGAACAGCCGCAGCCCCAGGCGATAGAAGTCGCGTTCGCGGTCCTGCTCGACAAAGCCCACTTCGCGCATGGCGGCCAGCAGACGATGGGTGGTGGAGCGCGGATAGCCGGTGCGGGCGCAGATATCGGCCAGGCTCAGCGAGCGCTGGCTGGTGGTGAAGCAATCGAGCACGCGCGACACCTTGGTCAGCGACTTGAGGCTTTCATCGCCCCGCGCCGGTTTGGCGGCGGCAGTTGCGTCAACAGGATCGGTCATCGCCTTGGCCTCAATACTTCAATCGATCCGGTGACGCGTTTTGCAGCTTCGGTTCAAACCCATAATTCACTTGCCGGTTCACCTCAAGCAAGCGTGGTGCCGGCATGATGCTGACCTGCGATTGCCCAGACCAGCTCCGCCAGGGCCAACATGCCGGGATCGTCGAGGCCAATGCTTTTCTCGGCGAACATGCGGGCGCGACCCATGGTGCAGGGGCGCTGGCGGAATTCCTCGAGCACGGTATGCATGGCCGCGCCGGCGGCGATGGCGATGGTTCGGGGATCGTCCTTGCCCTCGGTGGCGCTGGCCAGGGCGTCGAGCCCGTCAATAATGGTCTTGGCGCCGAGCTCGGCCTTGCCCCGCGCCATGGCGGCAAAGCGGATGGAGGCGAGCAATGCGCCCAGCCGGTCCCAGCCGATCGATTGCTGGCCGGCACTTGCCTTGCCCGCCGTCATCATTGCGGTGATCACCAGCGTGCCAAGGCTCGATCCGGTGGAGGCCGCGCCCGCTTTTGCGAGGGCCATGAAGGCCGCGCCAAGGTCGGGCGCAGAGCGGACGTCCACCGCGGCGAAGGTGGATATGAGACGCGCCAGCATGGTGCCGGTATCGCCATCGCCAAGTTTGGCATCGGCGGCATTGAGCGTGTCGGTCAGGCTCGCCATGCGGGCGTGCGCGCGATCGATGGCCGTTGCCAGGGTTTCCTGCGTGATCGCCATGGTTCAATCCACTCGCCAGAAGGGACAATCGGCCGGAGCGGCCAGCAAGGCTTCGATCTCATCGTCGAGGAAACAGAGGCTGATCGAGGCGCCACCCATTTCCATGGAGGTAACATAGGGGCCGACAAGCGGGCGGACCACGGTGAGACCGGCGGCATTCAGCTGCTGGGCGGCGCGGCGGTAGAGGATGAACAATTCCTCGAACGGGGTCGAGCCGAGACTGTTGACCAGCACCGATACGCGGTTCGCGCCCTGGGGGCGTTCGGCCAGCAGCATGGCGATCATCTCATCGACCAACTCGTCCGCCGGGCGGATCTTTTTGCGCCAGATGCCGGGCTCGCCATGAATGCCCATGCCCATTTCGATCTCGTCGTCGGCAATGGTGAAATTGGGGCCTGCTGCGCCCGGGATCTGGCAGGAGGAGAGGGCGACGCCAATGGTGCGGGTGCGATCGACGGTCTTCTGCGCGATGGCGGCTACGGCATTGAGATCGCCGCCCTGCGCGGCCAGCGCTCCGGCGGTCTTGTAGGCATAGATCAAGCCGGCGACGCCGCGGCGCTTATGGGCCTCCTGCGGGCCGGCGCTGGCAATGTCATCGGTGCCGAGCACGGTGCGGGTTTCGACATTGTCCATGGCGGCAAATTCGCTCGCCATTTCGAAGTTCATCTTGTCGCCGCCGTAATTGCCAAAGAGGCACAGCACGCCCGCGCCGCCATTGGCGGCAGCGATGGCGTCCTGGCAGGCATTGATGGTGGGACCCTCGAACACATTGCCGATGGCACAGGCGTCGAGCAGGCCCTCTCCGACATAGCCGGTAAACAAGGGCAGGTGGCCCGAGCCGCCACCCGAGATCAGGCCAACCTTGCCCTGAGCCATGGGCGTGGCCCGGGCAATGGCGCGGCGGTCCTCGCCGACACGGACGAGGCCGGGGTGAGCCAGGCACAGGCCATCGAGCATTTCCTCGACATAATCGGCGGGGTCGTTGATCAGCTTTTTCAGTTCGTCCTCCCTGGGCGTTTTGACCGGCCGCATTTGGCTCTTCGGCCGGTCAATGCTGGCTTAGGCGGCGGAGCGGGCGCGCACGTCGACCAGTTCGAGTACCGGGGCGAGCGCGGCGTCGATCTTGTGCTTCTGCGCCTCAGTGACGCGTTCCATGGGCGCGCGCGGGTGGAACAGGGGCAGGCCCTGGCGGTGCTGCACATATTTGACGCAGGCCGGCAGATTGTCATGGCGCATGGCGTTCCACAATGCATTGAGGCGGAAGTGGATGTCCCTGGCGGTCTCGTAATCCTTGGCCTGGACGGCATTGTAGAGCTTGACCGTCACGCCCGGCACGGCGCAGGTCAGCGCGCTGATGGCGCCATGGGCGCCCAGGGCAAAGCTTGGATAGAGCAGGGCATCGATGCCGGTCAGAATGACGTTTTCCGGCTTGGCGCGCAGCACCAGGTCGGACACCGATTTCACGTCGCCCGAGGACTGCTTCATGCCGACAACGCCGGGCACGGCGTCCATGATGGCCAGCATGTCATCGACGCTGAGATAGTTCCAGGGAATGACATTGTAGATGAGGACCGGAACCTTGGTCTCTTCATAGATGGCGCGGAAGTGCTCGATCGTGGCTTCGAGGCCCGGCTTGAACAGATAGTGGACCGGGGTGACCTGGAGGGCGGCGATCTTCATGTCGCCCAGCGCCTTGACGCGATCGATGGCTTCGCGCGTCGATTGCACGATCAGCCCGGCGACGAAGGGCACGCGGCCGGCAGTGGCCTCATAGGCTTCGGTCATGGCTTCGACGAATTCGCTGGTCGAGAGCGTGTGCCCTTCGCCGGTCGAGCCGCCGACAACCACGGCGCGCACGCCCGATTCGATCATGAAATCAACCTGCGCCTTGAGCGCGCCCTTCACCAGATTGCCCTGTTCGCCGAACGGCATCGACAGCGGGGGCAGGATGCCAGTGAGCGTTTCGCGCACCGACTGGGCAATTGGGTTCGACATGTCTTTCCTCCAAGGGCGGGCGTGCCCATGCGTGGGGGCGATGCCTGCAGATTCGTTCAAGTGACGGCCGGGGTGGGTTTGCAAAGCGACGCCCGGCATTTCAAGAATTCCATATTGTGGAATGAAATCCCATTTATGTTGTATGGGGAATTTTCGGCATCTGTCAACGTCATGGCGAGGAATGTTGCCATAAACGGCATATTCGGTTGTTTCGGTCGTCGCTCCTCTGGCCTGTTGCCACGGCGGAGACGTCGTGGTAATTCCGGAATGTGGTATAAACTTTCGCGATACGGTGTGATCGCGCAATTTGCCGGCAAGCCAGCCGGCCTCAAGGGAGGACTTTGATGAAAGTCGTTAAGACGCTCGCGCTCGCTTTCGCCGCGACGGTCATGGTGGCCGGTTCGGCCATGGCGCAATATCCGGATCGACCGATCGAGCTGATCATTCCATGGGCGGCCGGCGGCGGCACCGATGCGACCGGGCGCATCATCGCCACCATGCTGGAAGAAAAGCTGGGCCAGCCGATCACCATCAACAACCGCACCGGCGGCGGCGGCATTGTCGGGCATGAGGCGATCAAGGCGGCCAATCCCGATGGCTATACGCTGGGCATCATCACGACCGAATTGTCCATGTACAAGGCGGTCGGCTCGGCCGACATGACCTATGAGGACTTCACCCTGATCGGGCTGTTCAATGCGGACCCGTCGGCTGTTTTCGTGCGCGCCGACTCGCCCTATCAGTCGATGCAGGACCTGGCCGAGGCGGTGAAAGCCGATCCGCAGGCGGTCAAGGCCAGCGGCGCCAATTTCGGCGGGCTCAATCACCTGTCATGGGTGAGCCTGGTGCAATTGCTTGGCGCTCCGGCCGAAAAGGCCTTCTGGGTGCCCACCGATGGGGCGACCCCGTCGCTGCAATTGCTGGCGGCCGGCGCCATCGACGTTGCCGTCTCCCAATTCCCCGAAGCCCAGTCCCTGGTCGATGCCGGCGAAATCCGGCCGCTCGGCTTCCTCGGCAATGATGTCAATCCCAAGCAGCCCGACGTGCCCCCCATCACCAAAGCGCTCGGCCTCGAATTCTCGATTGCCGGCTGGCGCGGCCTGGGCGGACCCAAGGGCATGCCCGAGGATGTCGTCGCCAAGCTTGCCGTTGCGCTGGACGAGATCGTCAACAGCGCCGAATTCGCCGCCTTCATGGATGGCCGCAATTACGGCGTGGTCTGGGAAGGCGGCCCCCATTTCGAAGCCTACCTCAAACGGCGTGGCGAGGCCTTTGCCGCCGCTATCTCGACGGCCGGCATCACCGCTCAATAATCAATTGCTCCCGGCCGTTCGCGGCCGGGACTACCTCGTGGAGGAGGGTCAGTTGAAAACAAGAAACTATCAAGACGTAGCCTTGGGCGGGATTTTCGCCGCTGGCGGTCTGCTCATCCTGAGCCAGGCTCTGACCATTCACTCCATGCCGGGACTGCCCGTCGGGCCAGGCCTGTTCCCGACCCTGACCGGCGCCGCCATGGCATTTTTCGGCGCCGTCCTGGCGGTGCAGGGCTGGTTGACCGCGCCGGATGAGGACATTGCCTTGTTGCCGGAGGAGGGCTCGAGGGAGACGGCAATTCTCTATGCGCCGCCCAAATTCTTCAGCCCCTTTGTTCTGGGTATTCTGGGCTCGACGCTGGCCAGCATCGTGTTGATGCCGGTGCTGGGCTTTCTCGTTACCGGCCTGCTCTTCACCTTCGCAGTGGTGTTGCTGAGCGGGGGCAAGCTATTGCCGGCCCTGATTTTCAGCCCCATCGCCACCGGCGTGATCTATGCCGTTTTCGCCTATGGCTTCCGGGTGCCGCTGCCCCGTGGATTGGTGGGTTAGGTCATGGACGCGTTTCTTCTGGCGCTTGGCCTGGTCTTCAATGTCGAGACCCTGCTTGTCATCACCGCCTCGGCCATTTTCGGCCTGTTTGTCGGCGCCCTGCCCGGGCTGACGGCAACCATGGCAACGGCATTGCTGGTGCCGGTCACCTTCTACATGGCGCCGATCCCCGCCATTGCGGCGATTATTTCCTGCACGGCCATGGCCATTACCGCGGGCGACCTGCCGGGCACGCTGCTGCGCATTCCGGGCACGCCCGCCTCGGCCGCCTATGTCGAGGATTCCTATCGCATGGCCCAGAAAGGGCAGGCGGGGCTGGCCATTGGTATCGGGGTGATCGGCTCCGTGCTGGGCGGCCTCTTCGGCTTCGTCTTCCTGATGCTGACCGCACCGGCCCTGGCGAAATTCGCCCTAGGCTTTTCCAGCTTTGAATATTTCTGGCTGGCCGTGCTCGGCCTCAGCTGCGCCGCGCTGATCTCCTCGGGCGGCATGGCCAAGGGCGCGCTGTCGCTGCTGCTGGGCCTGTTCATTGCCCAGGTTGGTCTTGATCCCCTGATGGGCTCGCAACGCTTCACCCTCGGGCTGACCGAATTGTCCGGCGGCATCAGCTTCATTCCGGCGATGATCGGCATGTTTGCCTTGGCCGAGATCATGCGCGCCGGGCGGAGCGGGGCTCCGGCTGTCGTGCAGGACAATGGGCGCAACCCTTTCAAAGGGACGCTCAAGGTGCTTTGGCAATATCGCAAGAACCAGGTTCGTGGCTCGGTCATCGGCAGCCTGCTCGGGGCGCTGCCGGGCGTCGGCGGCGATCTGGCCGCCTGGATCACCTATTCGCTGGCCAAGCGCACGTCCAAGACCCCTGAGCTGTTCGGCAAGGGACATCCCGAGGGTTTGGTCGAGGCCGGCGCCACCAATAATGCCGCGCTCAGCGCCTCATGGATTCCGGCCATGGTCTTCGGCATTCCCGGCGATGCGGTGACGGCAATTGCCGTGGGCGTGCTGGTGATGAAGGGGCTCGATCCGGGTCCGCAATTGCTGACCGTGCATCCCGAAAATTTCTATGCGGTGATGCTGGTCTTCGTCATCGCCAATATCCTCATGCTGCCGCTCGGCTATGTCGCCGCCCGCACTGCGCGCTGGATTTTCGAGGTCCCGCGGGCGCTGCTCAATGCGGCAATCCTGCTGTTCTGCATCGTCGGCTCGTTCTCCATCAACAATACCATGTTCGGTGTCGGCATCATGCTGGTGCTGGGCATTGTGGCCTATGTCCTTGAATCCCGGCGCTTTGCCATCGCCCCGATCATTCTTGGCATCGTGCTCGGACCCCTGGTGGAGACCAATTTCACCACCTCGATGATCATCACCAGCGGCAATTTCGCCGGTTTCTTCGGCCGCCCGATCGCGGCTGTGCTGGGCGCGGCAACCCTCATCATCTGGGGATTGGCCATTTTCGGCACCGTACGCCGCATGATGAGCGAACGAGCGGAGCGCTAGGCGCCGCAGCCTGCCGCCAACAGGGCGTGATCCAATCTGCTCGGCCGCGGTGATCAAGCGGCCGAGCAGAGGATGGTTGTTCCGAAAAGCAGACGTTGACGTTTTGGGCCAGCCTAACCCGGTTCCTGCCCGGCGAGGGGTCGGAATGGATTATCCAGGTCATTCCCAAGACCAAGGGCGGCGTTGCCAGGTTAGCGAGAGCTGGCACAGCTTCTGCAGGGGGAAGGGTTCTGCGGGGGAGGGGCCGCCATTGCGGCGATAGAGGTCGGCCTGGCGCAGCGAAATTATCGTGAGGAAGCCCGCGTGGGGGTAGCCGAAGCGGTTGAAGGGTTCGCTGCCCCAGCGTCTTGAACTGGTCGGCCAGCGCGCGGTTTCCCCACGGCAATGCAAGGCGGCCAGGATGAGGTCCCATTTGCCGGACTTCAGCCAATAGCGGGCCATGCGATAGGCCGCCCTTGAGGTGGCATCGCGGTTCCACCCGATATCGGCGCCGATAATTTCCGCAATGCAGGCGATGGAAGCCAGCTTGCCGTTCAGCTGTCGGGGGCTCTGCGGCGGGAAAACCGACCGCAGGTCGGATGTCCACCAAATTTGCGCTGTGGTCACAGGCGTTTCCATCAGTCGGGAAAGAGGGCAGTACTTTGCAAAGCATTGCAAGATGCGTCAATGACTTACTGCCGTGGGTCGGAGCATGAAGCGATAAGTGCTGCAAAAAATGCTCGCCTACCCATCCATTTCGATCCGGTTTGGTATTGCACACACGTGCAAATGATGCCAATTCTTGGCTGGTGCCGCTGGGTGAGGGAAGTCGAGCAATTCGATCAAGGGCGGCATCAACGGGCGCAAAGACGCCTATTCTGTCTGGAGGAGATGGATATGAATCGCATATTGCAGGCCGCATTTTGCACTGGCCTGGCCGCGGGATTGCTGTGCGGGACCGCCCTGGCGCAAACGCTTGATCTGGAGGCGATGATCGCGGCGGCCAAGGCGGAGCCGCCAATTACCGTTTACGACAGCACCGGCAAGATCGTGGACATGGCGGCCAATTTTGAAGCCAAATATGGCGTCAAGGCCATCGGGCAGAAGGTTTCGGCCAATAGCCAGCTCGAGATGATCATTCGCGAAAGCCAGTCCAATAATGTGATTGGCGACGTGGCGCTGATCACCGACGCGCCGGCCGCATTGGCCCAATTATTGCCGAACGGCTTTGTGGAGAGCTGGGTGCCGGCCGATCTCGCGGACAAGATTGCCCTGGGATTCCGCAACCCGCTTGCCATTTCCACCAATGCCAATGTGTGGGCCTATAATACCGAGGTCTATGACAGCTGCCCGGTCAGTAATCTCTGGGAACTGACCGAGCCGCAATGGCGCGCCAAGGTCGCCTTTGTCGATCCGCTGACCAAGGGCACCTATACCGACTGGTTCAACCAGATGGAGACCCATGCCGACGATGCGGTCGCCGCCGCCTATAAGGCGCAGTTCGGCAGGGATCTCGATACCAGCACGGAAAGCGCCACGCGCCAATGGCTCAAGGCTTTCGGCGCCAATGCGCCGCTCATCGCCGATGGCGACGATCCGGTTTCGGAGGCCGTGGGGGCGCCTGGTCAGGCCGAGCCTTTCATTGGCCTGCTCAGCTCGGCCAAGTTCCGCGATAATGAGGACAAGGGCTATAAGCTGGGCCTCTGCACCAGCATGACGCCCTGGGTCGGCTGGACCTATACCAAGCTCGCCCTGATTGCCAGCAAGACGGACAGCCCGAGCGCGGCGCGGCTCTTCGTGCATTACATCCTGACCGAGGAAGGCATTGCGCCACAGGTCGCCGACGGCAAGATTTCGACCAATGCGGACGTCAAGATACCCGATGACGAGCCGTCCGGTCTCGCCGAGCATATCGATGCGCTGTTCCCCTATGATGCTTCGACCGGGCTCGATGATTGGGACACCCGCCAGGACTGGCAGGATTTCTGGACCATCAATTATTCGAAGTGATCGAGATGCCGGCCAGTCCTGCTGGCCGGCAGATTCCGCCATCCTGCCTTTCCGATTGGTCCTGCCATGACATCGAACCAGCTGTCTTCGTCCATTGATCGTTATGCCGAATCCACCGCGCTGATGCAGATCGCGCGTGAGGCGGCCCTGCTTGTCGGCGATCCGCTGCGGGCGGCTTTTCGAGGCGCCATGGCGGTCGACTACAAGGTGGACCTGCATGATGTGGTGACTATCCACGATAAGCAGAGCGAGGCGGCCATCCGCGACTTCATCCTCGCAGCGGCGCCGGATTCGGCGCTGCTCGGGGAAGAGGGCGGGAGTGTCGGCACGGGGCGCGTCAAATGGTATGTCGATCCGATCGATGGCACGTCCAATTTCGCGCGCGGATTAGCCTTCTGGTGCGTCGCGATCGGCGCCGTCATCGATGGCGAGATCGTTGCCGGCGTGATCTACGACCCGATTGCGGAGCATATCTTTACGGCCGACCTGAACGGGGTGTGGCTGAATGGCGAGCCGATCCGTTCCGGCGCCGTGGCGGATGAGGCCCATGCCACCTTGATCACCGGATATCCCGTTGCCCGCGACTTCCGGCTGGATGGCAAGGCGGCGGCGCTCGAGAATTTCGGGACTCTGGTCGAGGCCTTCTCGACGCTTCGCCGCCCAGGCAGCGCGGCACTGACCTTGTGCCATGTGGCTGCGGGATGGTGTGACGCGGCTGCCGGTTTCGGCGTCAACCCATGGGACGTCACGGCCGCCATCCTGATCCTGCGAAATGCGGGCGGCAGCTATCGTCCACTGGGGCTTGGCCGCGTGCCGCCTGGCCAGCCGGCGAATATGTATCCGGGCTATGTTGCCATCGGTGCGGGCGGGGCCTATCCGACCCTGGATCTGGTGGCCGACGCGATATCGTCACGACGGGAAATCAGGCCGAGCGCCGTGTAGTAGCGGCTCGGGCGCCGTTGTTTGTCATGCGTTTCGATGGCCTTGAAAGTGGTGCTGCGGGGGCCATCGATTTTTGATTGCACAGCTGTGCACAAATGCGTTGACACCCGGTTCGGGCTCGTCAATGATCCCAAATGAGGAATGGCCGTAGACGCGCCTTACAGCGTTGTTGGTCAGATAAGTTCTGGCGCGTTGTGCGCGCAGCCAGGCGGGAGGAATGGATTGCACGGCTTTGCGAAAAATGCCGCATCGACACGTCCGGCTTATGGGAAGGTGCGCGATGAACGGAATTGACCTCACACAGGGCAAGGTAGCGGCGCGCACCGGCCGCTGGCGCTACCGGCTCAAGCTCGCCATGCGGGAGCCGGCGACGCTGATCGGCGTCATGATGGCCGCCCTGTTCCTGTATCTGATCGCGGTGCCCATCATCTCGATCCTGACAGATGCCGCCACGGTGCAGTTCGGCGACGAGCGGCGCACCAAAGCGGAATTGGGCAGCTATACGCTGTACTACCTGCAGCGGGCCTTTACCTCGGCGGTCGCGCAGGATCTGTTCTGGGAGCCCTTGCTCAATACGCTCAAGGTGGCCTTCGGCGCCATCGGCGTCTCTGTCGTGGTCGGGGGCATGCTGGCCTGGCTGATCGCGCGCAGCGACATGTTCGGCCGCCGCTGGTTCGCGACGGCGCTCATCGTGCCCTATATGTTGCCCGCCTGGACCTTCGCCTTGGCCTGGAGCACGCTGTTCAAGAACCGTACCGTGGGCGGTCAACCCGGCTGGTTCGAAGCCATCGGGCTCACCCCGCCAGACTGGCTGGCCTATGGGCAGGTGCCGATCACGGTGATCCTGGCCCTGCATTATACGCCCTTCGTCATCCTGCTGTTCGGTTCCGCGCTGCGCCGGTTCGACAGCCAGCTTGAAGATTCCGCGCGCATTCTTGGCGCCTCCAGCCGAACCGTAGCCTGGCAAGTCATATTGCCGCTGATGCGGCCGGCATTGATGTCGGCCGTGGTGCTGATCTTTGCCAAATGCCTGGGCGAATTCGGCGTGCCCTATGTACTGGGCCTGCCGGTCAAGTTCGATGTGCTGGCGACCTCGCTCTATCGATCGATCGGGTCCCGCCAGACCGGCGTTGCCGGTGTGCTGGCCGGCGCGATCATGCTGATTGGCGTTACGGCCATCCTGGTCGACGGCTATCTTGCCCGCGAGGCCAAGCGGTTCGTGACGGTGGGATCCAAGGGGTCGATGAACCGGACGTCGTCGCTCAAGGCCTGGCGCCTGCCGGCAACCGGCTTTGCGGCCCTGATGTTCGTGATTTCGGTGGGCCTGCCGCTGATGACCCTGGCCCTGTCCACCATCATGCGGCGCCCCGGCAATTTCGAGTGGAGCAATTTCACGCTCGATTTCTGGATCGGCCAGGATCTGCCCACCGTCGCCTTGCGGACGGGTATCCTCTTCAGTCCCGCGCTCTGGCAGGCGGCGCTCAACACAATATTGATCGTGGGCACCGCCTCGGTCTGCTCGGGCATATTGGGCATTCTCACCGGCTATGTGGTTGTCCGCTCGAACCTGCGTCCGCTGTCATTCTTCATGCGGCAGGTGACCTTCATGCCCTATCTGGTGCCCGGCATCGCCTTCGCCGCCGCTTATCTCTCGCTATTTGCCGTGCAGCGCGGCCCCATTCCGGCGCTCTATGGCACCTCGCTGATCCTTATCCTCGCGCTCATGGCGGACCAGATGCCCTATGCCTCGCGGGCCGGCATTTCCGCGATGATGCAATTGGGCAAGGATCCCGAGGAGGCCGCCCAGATTGTCGGGGCGGGCTGGTTCCGGCGCATGCTCTGGGTGGTGCTGCCCATCCAGAAAGGCTCGCTGGTTACCGGCGTGCTGCTGCCGTTCATTTCCGGCATCAAGGGATTGTCGCTCTTCGTCATCCTGGCCGTGCCGGCCACCGACGTGCTGACGACATTCTCCTTGCGCCTCGTGGACTACAATTACACCCAGGCCGCCAATGCGGTGGTGCTGATCATCGCGGGTCTCGCCTATGGCGGAACGCTGCTGGCCCAGAAACTGACGCGAACCAACCTTGCCGAAGGACTCGGAACCTGATGCCCGACATCGTTTTGAACAATGTGCAGAAATCCTACGGCGCGGGTTCGCCCAATGCCGTGAGCGATCTGAACCTCCATATCGGCAATGGCGAATTCATGTGCCTGCTCGGTCCGTCAGGATGCGGCAAGACCACGACCCTGCGCATGATCGCCGGCCTCGAAAATCTCAGCGACGGGGAGATCACGGTTGGCGATCGCGTCTTCGACAGTCCGGCCAAGGCCCAGTTCGTCGGGCCAGAAAAGCGCGGCATGGGACTGGTGTTCCAATCCTATGCCCTGTGGCCCCATCTCACCATCGAACGCAATACCGATTTCGGCCTGCGCCTGCGCAAGATGCCCAAGGCCGAGCGCGAAACGCGCGTGACCAAGGTCATGAAGGCCCTGGACATCGAAAAATATCGCGATCGCTATCCGTCCCAGCTCTCGGGCGGGCAGCAGCAGCGCGTTGCCCTGGCTCGCATGCTGGCCGTCAATCCCGGCGTGCTGCTGCTTGATGAGCCGCTATCCAATCTCGATGCCCGACTGCGCCTCGAAATGCGGGCGGAACTCAAGCGCATTCATGCCGAGTTCGGCACCACCATCGTATTCGTGACCCATGATCAATGGGAGGCCATGACCCTGGCGACCTCGATCGCGGTGATGAACGAGGGCACGTTGCAGCAATTGGGTACGCCGAACGACATCTATGATCGGCCGGCAAACCGCTTCGTCGCCGAATTCGTCGGCAGCCCGCCGATCAACATCCTGGAAATCGGCGCCGGCCATGCGCTGGATGTGGCGGTCGAGGGCTGGCTGCGGCCGCGCCTGGGCAATCGCATCGATCTCGGTTCGGTCGGCATCCGCCCCGAGGCGCTGCATTTCGCTGACAGCGAAGCGGCTGTACCGGCAAGCGCCTTCCGGCACGCGGCCGAGGTGGGGGGCATCTTGCCGACCGGGGGCAGCTGGATCATCGAGCTCAAGGTCGATGGGCGCATTCTGTTCGTGACCACCACCGAGGCGCCCATCGTCACCGGCGGGGAGAAGGTGTGGCTCTATGCGCGGGCCACGGCACTGCATGTCTTCGACAAGGCCGGCAAGCGTCTCGATGGGGCGGACGAAGCATTGAGCCGGGCGGCCAACGGCGTTTCGGCGGTACGCGCCTGATCATCAAAGCGGTCCATAGAGGCCGCATGCAAGGGAGGATAGTGAATGCGTAAACTAGGATTGCTGGCGGTGGCGCTGGCGCTGACTGGCAGCGCGGCCCATGGCCAGTCGGGCGAATTGGCGGCGCTGATCGAAGGCGCCAAGGGCGAGCCGCCGACCAGTGTCTATGCCGTTACCGGCAAGATCGTGGATACGGCCGAGGCCTTCAGCGCCAAATATGGTCTCAATGTCACCGGCAAGAAGGTCAACGAATCCGGTCAGATCGACCTGCTGATCCGCGAGCACCAGGCCGGAAATGTCGCGGGGTCCGTATCGCTGGCGTCCGACGCCTCGGTCATTATCGCCGATCTGCTGGGGCAGGGCGTGGTGCAAAGCTGGGTGCCGCAGGACATTGTCGATGAACTGCCCCAATCCGCGCGTGACCCGTTGGTGGTCGTGACCGATCCCCATGTCTGGGCCTATAATTCAAAAGCCTATGAGAGCTGCCCGATCAGCAATATCTGGCAGCTGACCGATCCGGAATGGTCGCGCCGGGTCGCCATGATGGACCCTCTCGACAAGCCCGCTTATGCCGACTGGTTCAACCAGCTGGCCGAGCACCACGACGAGGCGGTCGCTGCGGCTTACGAAGCCCATTATGGCAAGCCGTTCGAGGGCTCCGAGGGTTCGGCGACCGAGGCCTGGGTCAAAGCCTTTGCCGGCAATAACCCGCTGATCGGGGATAGCGATGTGGTTACGGGGGCGGTCGGTGTTGCCGAGCAGGAGCAGCCATTTTTCGGCATGATGTCGACGGCCAAGTTCCGCGACAATGCCAGCAAGGGATATGCGCTGGCCATCTGCACGGGCATGGCGCCATTCTCGGGATGGCTCTATCCGGGGGTCGGCGTCATTGCCGCGGGCACGGCGTCGCCCAATACGGCCAAGCTGTTCATCCATTATCTGCTGACCGAAGAGGGCATCAACCCGCAGCGCATTGATGGCAAGGTGCCCTCCGATCCCCGCATCGGCCTGCCGGCCGACGAGGCATCCGGGGTCGGCGCGGTGATGGACCAGCTGATGGTGTGGGACACCTCATCGGCCGTCTCCGACATCGATGCGCGCCAGGATTGGCAGGATATCTGGCGCACCAGCCTGACCCGCTAAGAGCTTGCGCTGAGTTCGGCCCATCCGGCCGCAATGGGACTATTGGCAGCCTCCGCAGCACGCGGCAGGCAAAACTCGGGGATCAAAATGAAGAAGATCAGTCTGACTTTATTGGCTGGGTGTTCGCTGCTCATGGGACAGGCGGCGGCGCAGGATTTCGACCTCGATGCGCTTATCGAGGCGGCCAAGGCGGAGCCGCCGCTGACCGTATTCGACAGCACGGGCAAAATCGTCGATATGGCGGCGGGTTTTGCCGCCAAATACGGGATCGAGGCAACCGGCACCAAGTCCAAGGCCACGGCCCAGCTCGAGACCATTATCCGCGAGGTTCAGTCCGGCAATGTGCAGACCGACGTCTCGCTGATTTCGGACCCGGCGGCGGTGATCGGCCAACTGCTGCCCTCCGGTTTCGCGGAAAGCTGGGTGCCGCCGGATCTGGCGGGCGACATCGACCCATCCGCGCAGGACCCGCTATTGGTCGTCTCCAGCCCCAATATCTTCACCTACAATACCAAGCTCTTCGAGAGCTGCCCGGTGACCAATATCTGGCAGCTTACCGAGCCCGACTGGAAGGGCAGGGTCTCGATGCAGGACCCGCTGGGCAAGCCCAGCTATACCGATTGGTTCAACCAGATGCGCAGTCATGCCGACGACCAGATGGCCGCCAGCTATGAGGCCTATTTCGGCAAACCGCTCGACAGCGAATTCGAGAGCGCCACCGAGGCCTTCGTCGCGGCCCTGGCGGCGAACGGGCCCTTGCTGACCGATTCCGACTCGGCGGCGGCAGAAGCGGTCGCCGCACCCGGCCAGACCGAGCCTTTCGTGGGCCTCGTTTCGGCGGCCAAGTTCCGGGACAATGAAGGGGCCGGCTTCACGCTGGGTCTATGCGAAGGGCTCGAGCCGATTATCGGTTTCAACAACGCCACCGCCGCCGTCATCGTCAAGGGAACCGACAGCCCCAGTGCGGCAAAACTCTTCATTCACTATGTGATGACTGCTGAAGGCATCGCGCCCCAGGCCGATGACGGAAAGGTCTCGTCGAACCGGACGGTCGGGCTGCCCGACGACGAGCCATCCGGGGTCGGTGCGCATCTCGACAAGGTGCTGGCCTACAATCCGGCAACGGGCCTGGATGACTGGGATACCCGCCAGGATTGGCAGGATTTCTGGCGCATGCATTACACAAGGTGAGTGAAAAGGCACAATTGGTGGCTCCTCCAAGCCACCTCTTCCCTGGAGGGCGGGCAGCTGCCCTCCAGACGGATGCGGCCGGAATGGTGAGCATTGCAGGATTTGTTAAAATGTCACAGCGAAACTATTGAGTTCCCTGTTGCACAGCTGTGCAATTTAGGGCAATTAATCGGCATTTCAGGAAGGCTTTCATGATCGTGGACGAAATTGGAATCGACAGGCGAGAAGCCTTTCTGCGCGAGCTGGTGAAGGACGTCTCCGAAATCGCAGTGGCAGGCTTTGCCCGGCAGAGCAGCGAAATCGTCAGCATGAAGGGGCCGCAGGACTACCTGACCGAGACCGACGGAAAGGTGGAGGAATTCATCCGCAGCAGGATCGCTGCCGCATTTCCGGAAGATGGTTTTCTCGGCGAGGAAGGTGGCGGAACGCCGGGGCAGCAGGCCTGGGTCGTTGATCCGATCGACGGCACGGCCAATTTCGCGCGCAGCATCCCCCATTTCTGCATTTCGATTGCCTTTGTCGCCAATGGGCAGACCCAGCTCGGGATGGTGCTGAACCCGGTGCTCGATGAGCTTTATCTGGCAAGACTTGGCCGTGGCGCCACGCTGAACGATCGCGCGATCACGGTTGCCGCAACCGCCCATGTCGCGGCGACTTCGGTCGAGCTGGGCTGGTCCAGCCGGCGACCGCTGGACCAGTATATCGGCGCGGTGCGGGCTCTGTTCGAGGCCGGCAGCAATGTTCGCCGCGCCTCGTGCGGGGCGCTGGGCCTTGCCTATGTCGCGGATGGCCGCAGCGACGGCTATAGCGAGCTGCACATGAATTCGTGGGACTGCCTTGCAGGCCTGCTGCTGGTGCGCGAGGCTGGCGGGCTGACCGGGCCGTTCCTTTCGGTGGGCGGCCTTATCGAAGGCGCGCCGGTTCTGGCCGCATCGCCCGGCGCCGCGCGCTTGCTGTCGGACGCCACGGGAATACCCATACTTGTCGGAAACGATGTTCTTGCCGAACTGGACCAGCGGAGGACGGCATGACCAGCCCAGCAACGCGCCACTATGAACGCCCCCATATCAGCCGGGTTTACGAGAACCTGCCGGGCTATGGGGTGGACCTGTTTGTCGGTGGACGGGAGGGGGCGTCCGATGTTCCCCTGCTGCGGCAAAACAACATTTCCACGGTGCTGAACTGCGCCGTGAATCTGGATTTCAACTATGTCGCGACGCCGGACGAGGTGTCACATGACAGCCGCGTCGACTATGGCCCGGCGCCCATCCGCTATTACAAGCTGGGGATCGTCGATGGCCCGGGCAATCCGGACACGATGATGCTGGCCGGTTTCTACCAATTGCGCGGTGCTCTCGACCAAATCCTGCCCGAGAAGCCCAGCTATCCCATGCGCGAGAGGGGCAATGTGCTGGTGAATTGCCGCGCGGGCCGGTCGCGATCGGTGATCCTGGCGGCTTTGTTCCTGCACATCCAAATTCCCGGGCAGTTTCCCGAGCTGATCGATGCAATCAACCACATTCGCGAAAAGCGGGAATTGCGCCCTGATGAATGGCATGAGACGCCCAAGCCGATGCTGATCGCCGCGGCCGAGCGCACTGCCGGATGGATCCAGCTGGTCGAAGCCGAACGGGCGCGGCAGAGTGATGTTGCGCGCGGAGTGGTGGCTTGATCCGCTACGCCGTCATTGCCGACCCTCATGTCCATGCTTGCGATTGGGTGCCGACGGGAAGTCCGCTGACGGGGGCGGTGCGCAGTTTTGCCGATACGGCGGCGTCGACGCGCGTGTTCAACGAAAGCGTTCCGGCCTTTCGGGCGGCGCTGCAGCGCGTTGTCGATGCCGGCATTAAAGTCGTCCTGCTTGCGGGCGACCTGACCGATGATGGCCAGCGGCCCAATATCGACGCTGCGCTCGCCATTATCGAGGAATTTCACACCCGCCATGGCTTGCGGGTCTTTGCTACCCCGGGCAATCACGACTTCTTCGCCCTGGAGGGCCGGCCCCAGCGCAAGGCCTTCCTGCTGCCGAATGGCGATTCCGTCCTGCTCGACAGTGCGGATTGTCCGGAGGCGCGCACCATGGGCACGGCGCCGGCACTGGAACTGTGCTCGTTGCTGGGCTATCAGCCGCAGGCAGGCGATCTCTACTGGGAAAGCCCCTTCGGCACAGATCCCGCCTGGGAGCGGCGCAGCTATCGGGTGACGAGCCCGGACGGAACGGCAGCGTGCACCATGGTGGATGCCTCCTATCTGGTGGAGCCGGTCCCAGGGCTGTGGGTGTTATCGATCGACGCCAATGTCTGCGTGCCGCGCAGTGGCGCGGTATCGCTTGATGATCCCGGAAGCTTTTTCGACCCGACCGATGGCGGCTGGGACGCTGTGATGAACCATCGCGCACATCTTTTGCCATGGATGAGCGATGTCGCCCGGCGTGCCCGCGAACAGGGCAAGGCGCTGGTTGCCTTTTCGCACTATCCGGTTGTCGATGTTTTCGGAGGGGCAGACGAGCGCGAACGGACGCTCCTCACCGCCTCGGCCCTGGCCCGGCGCCTGCCATCGGCCAGGGCAACGGCAGCCTTCGCGCGGACGGGTGTGCAGCTGCATTTTTCGGGCCACCTGCATGTCAACGACACGGCACGCCATGTGTCGGCGCATGGTGGCTTCATCAATATTGCCGTGCCGTCGCCCGTGGGCTATGGCGCGGCGCTGAAGCTCGTCACGCAATCGGCTGCAGAGATTGCCGTTACCACCATTCCGCTGGTTGAGGCGGAGGGTTTTGATGCGGCCTATATCGCTTATCAAAACGAGGCGAAGCAGGCTGGAGCGTTGCCGCCGGCGGCGTGTCGTGCGGCCAACCATGGCCAGTTCATGGACCGTCATCTGCGCGAATTGGTGCATAATCGCTATCTGCCGCGGGAATGGCCGGAGGAGATGGCCGCCTTCATCCGCCAAGGCACCATGTCCGACCTATTGGGTCTGTTGAACCTGGCGGACGAACCGGAATGGGATTATCCGCTGACCGAGTTTGTCCAGGACTGGTATCGGTTGCGCAAGGCCGGCGAACTTGGCCGGCGGGATGTGGGCCGGCAGCGATTGTCCTTCTATCGAAGGCTGTGCCGGCTGGCAGCGCCGGGGGAACGAAGCGGGCTGGCGGCATCCATGGCGGAAGTGATTGCCTTATTGGGCATTTATATCGACCGCTTGCCCAATGAGGATTATTCGATCCTGCTGCCCAGCCTCGCTGTATCCTCGTCTCCGCATGCCGTGATCACGGACGAACGGTCTTTCGCCACACAACGCGCGTCGGCAAGCTGATCGGAGGGCCGGGCGTCTCGTCTTCGCGCTCGACGATGAGGGCGATGTGATTGACGATCTCGCTCAGGGGTTGTCGGAACGTCGTCAGGTCATATCCGAGCCATCCGGCTTCGGAAATATCGTCGAAGCCGACCACGCAGAGATCGTCCGGCACTTTCATGCGAAATTCGAGGCGAGCCGCGTCCAGGAAGCCCAGCGCCAATAGATCGGTGACGCAGAAGACGCCATCGGGCCGGTTCGAGGCGGCAAGGAGCTGGCGCGCGCCATCGGCACCGGTCGCGTAACCTGTGGGCCCGGCGCGGCACACAGTGGCTTCGAGCCCGATTTCGGCTGCGGTGGCAATGAATGCCCGTTCGCGCTTCATCAGGCTGGGCGTGCCGGCGGTGGAGCTGACCACGGCCAGTCTGCGACAGCCCGCCCGCTCCAGCATCAGACAGGCTTCGCGGGCGGCGCTTTCGTTCTCGACGGAAATGAATTCGGGGCCGACCAGTGGGTCGTCGCGGTTGATCAGAATGACGCGCTGGCCATTGTCGATGCAGGTATCGATCAGGGATGCCGGCGGGGATCCGGAAACGACGACGGTCGCGTCCGCCCGGTAGTTAAGGGTCTGACGCAGCGCAGCCTCGACATTTTCCGGCTGGCCGGCGGTATTTAATACCATCACCACCTTGCCGATCGCCTGCAGCCGGCGGGTTGCCATCTCGACGATCGTTGCCTGAAAGGGCGTCTGCATCTCGGCGACGATCAGACAGACGATGCCCGTGCGGTGGCGGATGAGGCCACGCGCCAGGTGGTTGACGTGATAGCCCAGCTCGTTTGCCGCGGCGATGACCTTCGCGCGGGTCTCGGGGGACACGCTGGCGCCATCGGTGAACGCACGCGACACGGCCGATCGGGAAACGCCGGCGCGCTCGGCCACCTTATCGGCGCTGATCGAAGCCTTTTTCAGTTTCAACTTCGCGCTGGTCACGGGCTGCTCCTCATCTCACTCAGGCGTTTATTGCACAGGGTTGTCTGTTTGAACAGAACGCTCGCAAAGCGGGTTTCGCTGCGAATGTTTGAGGAAATCCGGCAAAAATTGCAAGTTCATTCGCTGCTCGATGCTGCCGGCTGGCATTATTTTTGCGCGGATATCCACTCGTGTTTGCAAAGGTGTGCAATCTATGTCAGCTTCGCCGTTCTGACGTCCTCAGACAGAAGGGTCTCGCCTTGGACTCCACGATTCATCTGGTCGACCTGCTCGGTGCGACCGCTCTATTGCTCTGGGGCCTGCGCATGATCAAGACAGGCGTGTTGAAGGCCTATGGAACCCTGCTGCGCCAATGGATCGGCAGAGGGGCCAAGAACAGGGTCGTGGCGGCATTCTGGGGTTTCGTGGTGACGCTCGGGCTGCAGTCCAGCACGGCGACCGCGGTCATCATCGCGTCTTTCACTGCGCGCGATATCGTCCGGCCGCGCCTGGCGCAAGCCATGATGCTGGGGGCCAATCTGGGCACTGCCGTGGTGACGCTGATCCTGTCGGCGGATGTCCATTGGATCGGTAGCGCCTTCCTCTTCATGGGCGTGGTCGTGTTCAGCGTCGCGCAAGGCACGCGCAACCGCAATCTCGGCCGCGCCATCCTGGGCCTGGGCTTCATGCTCCTGGCGCTGCACCTGCTCAGCGGCGTCACGGCGCCGCTGCGCGAATCCGAGCTGGTCGCGACTGTGCTTGCCGGGCTTGGGGATGCGCCGGTTTTCGCGGTGCTGCTGTCGGCGGGGCTGGCAGTGCTGGCGTCGTCGTCCCTGGCCGTGGTCGTGCTGGTCATGATGCTAGCGGCCAGCGGCATTGTCGAACCCACCCTGGCCTTGTGGCTGGTCGCGGGCGCCAATCTCGGCGGCGCCGTTCCGCCCTATCTGGCGGTGCGCGGCGAGGGGCTGGCGGCGCAACGGTTGACCCTGGCAAACCTGCTGGTGCGGGGGCTGGGAACGCTGGTGGTGCTTGTGCTGGCCGATCCCATGGCCGCGCAAATGACGCGCTTGGTTCCCGATGGCGCCGCGCTGGTGGCCTCGGCGCACCTGATTTTCAACGCCATGTTGCTTGTCGTCTTCCTGCCGCTGCTCGGCCCGGTGGCACGTCTGGCCGAATTGCTGACGCCGGAGCGCGCTAGCGGAAACAACCAGGTCGCAACCTATCTCGACGAGAGCCTGTTGTCGGTTCCCGACATGGCGCTGGCCGTGGCAGCGCGCGAGACCTTGCGCATGGGCGACCTCGTTGGCGAGATGCTGGACCAGACTTTGCTGTCGGTGCGCAATTCCGATGCCGCGCCCTATGAGACGGTCTCCCGGCTGGAAGCGGAGGTCGACCGGCTGCACGAATCCATCAAGCTCTATGTCGCCCGGGTGAGCCGAGCGGATCTCGACGAGGAAGACAGGCAGCGCGCCAGCGAGGTTATGTCCTATGCCATCAATCTCGAGCATGTGGGCGATATCACCAAGCGGGGCCTGGCCGAAATCGCGGCCAAGAAGGCGCGCAGGAAACTGTCGCTGTCCGCCGAGGGGCTGACTGAAATCTGCGAATTCTTCGAGCAGACGCGGGAGAATTTGCAGATGGCGCAGGCGATCTTCATGTCGCGCGATCCCGCGCTGGCGGCGCGCCTGGTGAACCTCAAGATCGAAATCCGCAAGCTGGAGGCGCGCTCCGCCCACCGGCACATGGAGCGCATGCGGGAGGGGTTGAGCGAGAGTCTCGAAACAAGCTCGATCCACCTCGACTTGCTACGCGATCTCAAGCGCATCAATGCCCATCTGGCATCGGTGGCCTATCCCATCCTCGATGAACTGGGGCTGCTGGGCGAAAGCCGCCTTCGCAACCAAAACGATGCGAGCTGAGCCAGCCATCCCGACGCTGAGCAGCGGAAAGACCCCCTCACCCGGCCCAAGCGGGCCGACCTCTCCCCCAAGGGAGAGGTGACACCGCGCCAAACTCCTGTTTCGAGCTGAATGTCGATTCTGCCTTAGGGCAGGGCGATGACGCGGGTCCGCTGCAGCGCGGCAGGATCTTCGAAACGCGGAACGGGGTCGCCATTGGTGATCAGCACGTCGACATCGGCCAACTGTTGGCCGAACTGACCGCGCGGGCCGAGCCTATGGGCCGCGGCCCCGTCTTCACAGTGGATACAACCGAGCCGACCGACATGGGCGCAATGGCAATATGGGTCGCGGAACATTGGCCGGGAATGCCGTAGCCCGCGGACACTGAGCGCCCGCGGGACCTATCGTCAATTCATCAGGTCGAAGGCGTCGCCCCAGGTGTCGGAGACGGAAAAACCGTGCGGATAGGGGTCGGTGGGGTCGACACCGATCTGGTGGATGCCGTGAATCCAGCCGCGGCCCGAGATGATGGGCTGCACGGCGGGGCGGCTGGCGACGGTGGTGTCGCTGGCATAATGCACTTCAAAGGTCGAATCGATGATCGAGCGGGCGGTGAAACGGTCGCCGGGCTTGGCAAGGCCGCGAGCGGCGGCGACGGCGAGACGGGCCGAATTGCCGGTGCCGCAGGGCGAGCGGTCGATGCGGCCGGGCGGCATGATGGTTGCGCCCTTGAGTTCGCCCGCCTCGTTGTGGCTGACGAACATCGTATAGGAAATGCCCTTCATCCCGGGCAATTCGGGATGGGCAATGTCCATCTGCTTATTGACCGCGCGATGCACGGCGCTGCCCGCCTCGACAAGTTTTTTGGCAAGCTGCGGGCGGATTTCGAGGCCGAACTGCGCCGGGTCGATCAGGGCATAGAAAATGCCGCCATAGGAGATATCGACCTTGATCTTGCCGAAGCCTTCGACGTCCACGGCCGCGTCGAGTTCATGGGCATAGGAGGGGTTCATGGTCAGCGTCACGCGCTCGACCTTGCCGTTGCTGCAGGTGGCGCGGGCCGTCACGAGGCCGGAGGCGGTATCGATGCGCACGATGGTTTCCGGCTCGGTCATCGGTAGCATGCCGGTTTCGAGCACGGTGGTGACAAGGCAGATCGAATTGGAGCCCGACATGGCATGCGCCTTGTCGCCCTGCAGGATGATGAAGCCGATATCGGCGTCGGGGCGGGTCGGGGGGAAGACGAGGCAAGTGCTCATCTGCGCGGAAGCCCGCGGTTCGAACACCAGGAAGCGGCGCAGGCTGTCGTCCACCTCGTTGAGATGCCGGAGCTTGTCGGCGATTGTTGCGCCCGGCACGTCGATCACGCCGCCGGTGACAATGCGCCCGACTTCGCCCTCGGCATGGGCTTCCACCATCGTAACGGTCTTCGACCAGCGCATGGCCGCATCCTTCTGCTTCAGATCGTGACGTTATAGACCTTGGCTGCGGTTTCGGCGTCAATATAGCCATTCTTGACGTCGCGCCGCACGGCGGCTTCGCTTCGGTCGACGGGCTGGCCGAAGCCGCCGCCGACGCCGGTCACCACATGCACCACGTCGTCCTTGGAGAGCGGCACATTGGTGGCGAAGGCATAGCGTTCGGTTTTCTTGCCGGGGCGCAAGACTTCGACATAATTGGGCGAGCCGTCATCGCCGCCGTTCTGACCCCATGGCGGGATGCGCGAGCGGGTATAGCCGACGCTGAGGAAGTTATCGTCGGCGCGGACGCGATAGCGCACCGAAATACCCTTGCCGCCGCGCCAGGCGCCGTCGCCGCCCTTGTCGGTATTGAGCGCCAGCTCGTCGACATTGAGGCCATAGCGTGCCTCGGCGACTTCGGCCGGACAATTGAACGTATCGCCGTGGAAGCCCGAAAAGATCGCACTATTGCCATCGCGGCCCTGCAGAGCACCCCAGCCGCCAAGCTGCGGCTCGACAATGGTATAGTGGCGGCCGGTATCGGGATGCTTGCCGCCAATGACCGTGCCGCAGATCGAGGCAAAATTGCCGGCCGGCAGCACGCCCGGGAAATGATGGGCGAGGCAGCGCAGGATGAGATCGAAAACGCGGATCTCGACTTCCGAATAATAGCCGAGCGCGCCTGGTTCGACGACGTGGAAGACCGAGCCCGGGCGTGTCAGCAATTGCAGCGGGCGGAAGAACCCGCCATTGCCGGGCGCCTGGGTATCGGTAAAGGCCTTGAACGCCAGTTGGGCAGAAATCTCGACACCTTCGCGACTGGAATTGCTTGAGCCTTTCTGGTCGGGATTGTCGCGCAGATCGATGATGAAGGCGTCGTCGGTGATTTCGATGACGACCTTATGGATGTCACCATTGTCCTGCTCTTCCTCGAAGGGATAGATGCCGTTCCTGATCGTGGCGAGAGCCGCGCGGGCGCGGCGTTCGCCGAGATCCATGAAGTCGGCAATGGCGGCCGAGAAAGTGTCCGCGCCGTATTTCTCGATCATTTCGAGAATGCGCCTTTCGCCGATGCGGACGCCGGCAATGCCGGCCCACAGGTCCCCGCGCAGGAAGTCGGGCAGGCGGGTGTTGACATAGAGGATATCGAACACGGCCTGGTTGGGCACGCCAGCGTCGATCAGCTTGACCGCCGGAATGCGAATGCCCTCCTGATAGATTTCAGTGGCTTCCGACGACATCGAGCCGGGCACATTGCCGCCGACGTCGTTCCAGTGGGCGATATTGGCGGTCCAGGCCACGATCCTGCCGTCGGCAAAGACCGGCATGGCCAGGATCATGTCGTTGAGATGGGTCACGCCACCCCAATAGGGGTCGTTGGAGGCGAAAAGATCGCCCGGCTTGATCGTCTCGACAGGATGCTTCTCGATCATGCGCTTGACGGCTTTATCCAGCACGCCGACGAAAGCGGGAATGCCGGCGCCGGAGGCCGCGATTTCGCCCTGTGCGTCGCAAATGCCGGTGCCCAGATCGAGCACTTCATAGATGATCGCGCTCATCGAGGTCTTGCGCTGCGCCGCGAACATTTCGTCGGCGACGGCTTCTAGGCCATTCTGGATAATGTCGAAGGTGACGGGATCGTAGGCGGTCATCGATCAGCTCCGCAGATGGATTTGGGTATTGCCGAAATCGTCGATTTCGACCCGGTTGCCGGGATGGATGACAATGGTGGTGCCAGGGTCTTCGATAATGGCGGGGCCGGTAAAGACCATGCCTGGCTCGAGCTTTTCGGCATTGTAAATGATCGCTTCGCAGACGCCCTCGGTGGCATAGTCCACGTCGCGCCTGCCCTTGATGGCGTCTTCCAGCTTCGTTCCGGTACGCGGCTGCGGCACCATTTCGAGCTTGCCCACTTCGGCCGAGGCGATGATGTGGATACCCACGATTTCGACGGCGACATCGAGGCGATAGGTATATTCGCGCTCGTAGACGCCGTGGAAATCCTCGATCAGCGCGGCAATGCGGGCGTCATCGAGCGGGCCGGCAGCAAGCGGCACTTCCACCGAATGTTCTTGATTGCGATAGCGCATCTTGACCAGCGGCTGGATTTTGACTGCGTCGGGGGAAACGCCGTCCTTGCCGAATTGTTCGGTGGCAAAGCCGGCGATTTCGCCGACCAGCGCTTCGAGACCTGAACGATCCGTGCCGTCCATCAGGCGGGTGACGAAATAGTCGCGACGCAGGTCGCTCATCATCATGCCCCAGGCCGAAAAGACCGGCGCGCCACGCGGCACGACGACCTTCTTGACGCCCAGTTCCTGGCCGAGCGCGACACCATGCATGGCGCCGCCGCCGCCAAAGACGACGAGGGTGAAATCGCGCGGATCGTGGCCGCGGTTGAGCGAGACCAGCTTGAGCGCATTGACCATATTGGCATTGGCGATGCGCACAATGCCGCGGGCTGCTTCCTGCTGGCTGACGCCGAGCTTGCTCGCCAGCGTGCCGAGGGCGCTATCGACCGAGGCCATGTCGGCGATCACCGAGCCGCCGCAGAAATAGTCGCGGTTGATGCGACCGAGCACGAGATTGGCGTCGGTGGTGGTGGCGTCGGTGCCGCCGCGGCCATAGGCCGCCGGGCCGGGCATGGCGCCGGCCGATTGCGGGCCGACATGGAGTTTTTCGAAGTCGTCCACCCAGGCGATCGAGCCGCCGCCATTGCCGATTTCGACCAGATCGACCACCGGGACCATGATGGGATATCCGGCGCTCTTGCGGTCACGCTCGATCCAGTAGTCGGTCTTGATGGACACCTGTCCGTTCTGGATCAGCGAGCACTTGGCAGTGGTGCCGCCGATGTCGAGCGCCAGCACATTGGGTTCGCCGATGATGCGGCCCAGTTCCGCCGCGCCCCAGAAGCCGGAAGCGGGTCCTGACTCAACCATGGTGATCGGGATGGCCTTGGTGGAGTTCAGCGAATCTACGCCGCAGTTGGACTGCATGATGTAGAGGCGCCCCTGGTAGCCTTCCTGCTGCAGGCCGGCTTCCAGGCGCTCGAGATAGCGCTGGGCGGTGGGCTGCACATAGGCCGAGAGCACGGTGGTGCTGGTGCGCTCGTATTCGCGCCATTCGCGGGTGATCTGGTGGGAGGCGACACTCGCCACTTCGGGCCAGAGGCGCGCGATTTCTTCGAGCACTGCCTTTTCATGCGCCGGATTGGCATAGGCATGGATAAGGCACACGGCCACCGCCTGCACGCCATCGGCGCGGAAACCGTCGAGAATGGAAGGCAGGCCGCTGAGATCGAGCGGGGCTACTTCATTGCCGCGATAGTCCATGCGGCCGCCGATTTCCTGGCGCAGGTAGCGCTCGACGAAGGGCGTCGGCTTTTCGTAGGAGAGATTGAAGAAATCGGGACGGTTGCCACGAGCGATTTCGAGTACGTCGCGGAAGCCGGTTGTGGTCACCAGACCGACCTTGGCGCCCTTGCGCTCGGTCAGCGCATTGATGACGACGGTGGTGCCATGCGCGAAGAAATCGGCTTCGGCAACGGAAAGGCCGGCCTTCTTGATGACGTTGAGCACGCCCTGCTCGAAATTGGGCGGGGTGGTGTCGGATTTTTCCGTCCGCACCGTTTGCCGCCCCGTGGCCTTGTCGGTTTCGAAATAGACGAGGTCGGTAAAGGTGCCGCCCACATCGGTGGCAATCCGGCTGATTGTGTCACGCTTGGTCATTAGTCATCCCGGCTTTTTCGGCAGTTCCGCTGGGTGGCGGAAAGGTGAGATCTGGGTTGCCGCGTAGAATATCCAATTTGTCGACACTATGTCGATGGGCAGTGAAATGCCAAGCGTCAAAATATATGTCGACAAACTAAATACATAAAATCGAGGGCGGCCTTATCGGCTTGAGCCCGAGGTCACTGCCTCGGGCTACTGAAATCTGTTGATGCTGAAGGGGGTTAAATCTGGATTCGCGGGGCCGGTGCCGGCCAGGTCCGAAACCAGGCGTGCCGTCACGGCGCTGAGTGTCAGGCCGAGATGGCCGTGGCCGAAGGCATAAATGATGCGGGCGTCACCCGGATGGCTGCTGATGACGGGCAGGGAATCGGGTGTCGAGGGGCGGCGGCCCATCCATTCCTTGCCGCCTTCGGGGAGGCTTGGCACATAGCGGCGCATCTTGGTGCGCATGGCCTTGGCGCGGTCAAAATTGGGGCTTGTATCAGGCTTGGCCAATTCCACCGCGCCGCCAACACGCAGTCCATCGACCAGCGGGGTGGCGATAAAGCCGTGATCGGCAAAGCCGACCGGCATGGCGAGATTCCAATCGAGATCGGTATAGGTGGTGTTATAGCCGCGCTCGTTTTCGAGCAGCACCTTGGCGCCAAGACCGCGCACCAGCTCGCGCGACCAGACGCCGGCAGCAACCACAACCTTGTCGAACTGGCTGTCGCCCGTTGCCGTGTGAACCCTCACGCCCGCATCATTGCGCGACAAACGCGTGACCTTTTCGGGCACCAGCGTTGCCTTGCCGCGCAGATAGCTCTGATAGGCCCGCAACACGGTCAGCGGATTGTTGACGGTCCAATAGACCGGCTGATGCACGGCGCCCACGAATGGGCCTTCCAACTGCGGCACGAGCTTGCGGGCCGCGTCAGGCGAGAGGCGCTCATAATCATAGCCCAGCGCCGTCTTGACTGTTGCCGCCTCATGCAGCGCGGCGGTGACGCTGGCCTCACTGTCATGCAGTGAAATATAGCCAGTCTGGCGCAGATGATCGAGGAGGCCAATGCTCTGGCCCAATGCCTGATGATCCTGCAGCGCCGTACGCATCAGAATGGTCAACGCGGTACGGGCCTTGGCGCCCTTGGCCGGCGTGGCAGAGGCCAGAAAGGCCAGTAGCCAGGGCAGTAAGGCGGGCACATCGGTCCAGCGCAGCGTCAGGGGGCCGAGCGGATCAAGTAGCCATTTGGGCACCGCGGTCAAAATGCCGGGGCTGGCGATAGGAGCGATTTCGGGCAAGGCGATCAGCGCGGCATTGCCGGAAGATGTCGGCAGGCCATCGATCTCGGGCTCATAGACCGTGACGGCGTGACCATCATTGATCAGCCGCGTGGCAATGGTTGCGCCGATAATGCCGGCGCCCACGACTGCGATTTTGACCATCAGGTCCGTTCCAATTCGAGAGATATGCCGGTGACCGTGCCGCGGGCAATGTAGCTTTGGATCTGCCGCACGATCTGGGCGGCATGGGCCGTGGCCAGTTGATCGGCCTTGTCGGCATCGCGTGCTTCGATGGCCAGGATCATTTCGGCATGCTCGTCGACATAGCGGCGCGGCAGATTGTCATCGAAAGACTGGTAATAGAGGCGCAGGATGCGGCGGCCCTCGTCGAGCAGGCGTCCGAACAGAGCGGTGAAATAGGGGTTGCCGCCGGCTTCGGCGATGGCCATGTGGAAATCGCGATTGGTCTGGATCATGCCCAGCGCGTCATGTTTGCGCACGGTATCGGCATAAAGGTCGGAGTGATGGCGGATGGAGGCCAGATGCTCGTCGCGGCGATGCACCGCCGCCGAGCGCGTGGTCACCCGATACATCAGTGTCAGCGCTTCGAAATAGACCGGCAATTGCTCGAAATCGATGGTCGCCACCACCGTATTGCGATTGGGCAGGGTCTTGGCGAGACCCTCGGCCACGAGGCGGACCAGAGCCTCGCGGATCGGGGTGCGCGACATGTCGAAGCGCTCCGACAGCGTCATCTCGTCGAGCGGGCTGCCTGGTTCCAGACTCAGATCGAGAATGGCGGTGCGCAGCGTTTCATAGACCGTGCGGGCGCCTTGCCCTCGCACGCGGGCCTTTGTGCCGGCCGCTTCGTCCTTGGTCTTCAACGTTCCCCGCGCCATCATCTGCTCCGATTATCTGCGCTTCTTGCCGGCACTCAACGCAACCGCGACCACGATAATGACGCCGGTCGTGAGGTCTTTGAAGAAGGGATTGACGTTGAGGATGTTAAAACCATTGCCAATCAGTGCCAGCAGTAGCACGCCGGCAATGGAACGCCATATGGCTCCTGCCCCGCCATAGATGCTGGTGCCGCCCAGAATGACCGCGGCAATGGCTTCCAATTCCATGCCGACACCGGCCTGGGGCTGGCCCATCGAAATACGCGAGACCGCGATGATACCGGCAAGACCAGCAGCAAAACCGGTAAGGCCGAAACAAGCAATGCGAACCAGCTTGGTGCGAACACCCGACAGGATTGCGGCTTCTTCATTGCCACCCACGGCGATGACGCGGCGGCCAAAGGTCGTGCGGTTGAGCAGCACCATCATGGCCAGCGTGAAGACCAGCAGGATCAGCACGGCGATATTGACCATGCCGACGCGACCGCGGCCGAGCCAGGCGAATTCTTCCATGCGCACCGGGATCAGCGCGCCACCGGTAATGAGCACTGCAATACCGCGATAGACCATGCTTGAGGCGAGGGTCGCCAGGAAGGAGTGGACATTGAACCCGGTAATGATGAGGCCATTGACCACGCCGAGCAGCAGCCCGAGCAATGGCCCGGCAATCATGCCCAGTGTTGGATCGACATTGACCGCCAGCCAGGCGGCGGAAACGCTGGCCACGCCAAAGATCGCGCCGGTCGACAGATCGAACCCGCCGCTGACGATCACCAGGGTCAAAGCCACCGCGATGATGGCCAGAGGCGCACTCTGGTTGAGAATGTTGAGCAAATTGCGCGATGTGAGGAAGGACGGGCTGATCAAGGTCAGGCCGATCATCAGCACGACGATGATGAGCAGAATGCCATATTCGCGCAGGAAGTCGCCGGCGGAAAACCTGCTTGGGCTGGGCGTTGGGGGCGTGGTCGCCTGAAGTTCGGCCATGGGTCTCAACCTTGTGCGGGCAGGGGCGCGGACTGCTCCTGCGCCTTCTGGACGTTGAAGAGGCGGAACAGCACGTCTTCAACACTGATATCGGGACTGTCGACTTCGCCGATGATCCGGCCGCTGCTCATCAGGTAGGAGCGGTGCGACAGGTTCAGCACTTCCTCGAGCTCGGAGGAAATCAGCAGGACGGCGACGCCGTTTTCTGCGAGTTCGACGATGAAATCGTGGATGCGGCGGCGGGCGCCAATGTCGACGCCGCGGCTGGGCTCGTCGAGAATGACGACGCGCGGCTTGCCATAGGCCCATTTGGACAGCAGCACCTTTTGCTGGTTGCCGCCCGAATAATAGGCCACTTCGCCATCAATGCCGGCCGGCACGATGCCGAAATGTTCGATCATCGCCCTGGTGCGGCGGCGCTCTTCGCCCATGTCGAGAAAGCCGAGCCGGCTGATCTGGTCGAGATGGGGCAGGCTCATGTTGGGCCGCGTCCGCTGCACCAGGTTGAGCCCCTGTTTGCGGCGATCTTCCGGCACGAAAGCGATGCCGTGGCGGACCGCATTCTTGGGCGAAAGCTTGCGCAATTCCTGGCCATCGAGCGCGATCGTGCCGCTCAGCGCTTGATCGACACCAAACAAGGCGCGCGCCACTTCGCTGCGGCCGGAGCCGACAAGACCAACCAGGCCCACGACTTCGCCGGGGCGGATGGCCAGATTGATGTCGTGAATGCCGGCAGCGGTGCTGATTCCGCGCATCTCGATACGCGGTGGGACCGCGTTGTCCGGCCGAGCCGGCAGTTCGGGATAGGCGACTTCGGCGCTCTTGCCGAGCATGGCTTCAACCAGGCTCTGCTTGGTTTCGCCGGCAATCTCGCCGGTGCGGACCACACGGCCGTCCCGCATGATCGTCACGCGATCGCAGGCGGCCAGCACATGGTCGAGGAAATGGGTGACATAGATGATGGTGCGACCCTGCGCGCGCAGGTCGGCAATGACCCGGTGTAGGCGCTCGGCTTCGTCCGCCGTCAGCGAGGAGGTCGGCTCATCCATGATGATGATGCGGGCGTCGCGCGCGATGGCGCGCATGATCTCGACCTTCTGCCGGTCGGCAATGGAGAGATCGCCAGCCTTGTGGCGCGGATCAAGGCCGAACCGGCAGAGCTCTTCAAGCACGGCAAAGCGCTTGTTGTCCGAACCGCTGAGCACGCCGGCAACATTGGCTTCAAGCCCGAGAAACACATTTTCCGCCACAGTCAGCTGCGGCACGAGCTGAAGTTCCTGGTGGATCATGGCCACGCCCAGTTGCAGCGCGCGGCGGGGCGTCGACTGGTCGAGCGGCGTGCCCGAAATTTCCACCTGCCCACGATCGGCCGAATAATAGCCACCGATGATCTTGCCGACGCTGGACTTGCCGGCGCCATTCTCGCCGATCAGCGCATGCACTTCGCCGGCCCGAAATTCGAGCGTGATATCATTGAGGATCTTGCTCGAGCCGAAGCTCTTTTCGACGCCCGTCAGCCGGACAGCCGTCGTCGTTCCGTTCGCTACCATGGCAACGGACCTCCGCTAAAGAAGCAGGGTAGGCGGGATCGATTGGTCCCGCCAGCCTCGCATGAGGCGTTCAGCCCTGCCATTCGGCCTTGAAGTCGGGATGGGCGTCGAGCCATTCCTTGGTCACGATCACCGGCGTCACGCTGAGATCGAATGGATCGATCCAGGTCGGCGCGGTGCCGCCTTCAAGCGTGGTGACGGCGGCCTCGAGGGCCGCCTTGCCCATGCTGTGCGGCACTTCGGTCAGCGTTGCGGCGACGGTGCCGGCGCGGATGGCGTCGACCGTGATCTGGTTGAGGCCGCCACCGATCATATAGACCGAGCCGGGTTCGTAGCCGAAATCGTTGAGCGCGATTTCCGCGCCGATCAGGTGCTGGTCGGCATTGGAGAGCACCGCGTCGATTTCTGGATTGGCCTGCAGGATATCCTGCATGGCGGTCAGCGAGGCATCGGGGTCATAATTGCCTTCGCCGGTGGCCACGATCTGGATGTTCGGATGCTGCGCCAGAACTTGCTTGAAGGTTTCGTTGCGCAGATTGTCGAAGGGATAGATCAATTGGCCGATAATGACGGCGACACGGCATGGGTCCTTGTCTGCGCAATAGGCGGCCACGGCTTCCGCCTGCGCCTTGGCGCCCACGGCGGGGTTGGCGGCAACAGTGGTGGTGAGGCCGGGAACCTGCGGCTCCATATCGGTCAGGTCCGGACCGACGGGGAAGAGCGTCGCAACAACAGTGATGCCCGCTGCGGTGGCGTCTTCCAGCGCTGGGGCGATGCCCACGGTATCGTTCGGGGTTACGATAAAGGCGTCGAAACGGCCGCCCGCCACCACGTCCTCGACCTGGGAGAACTGCTTGGTGGAATCAAACGCGCCGTCAAAGATCTCGACTTCGACGCCTTTTGCGGCCGCGGCTTCCTGGATGCCGGCATAGATGGCCTGATTGTAGCCATTCTGGCTGGACGAGGCGAGATAGGCGATGCGGAACGGATCCTGCGCCATGGCTGGCGCGGCCGCGGCCACACCGGCAAACGCCACGGAAGTGAGCAAGGCTAGATGTAGTTTCATGGCTTTTTCCCTTTCACACCAGCGGTTCCCAATTCCGCTGCTGATTTCCCGAACGGCCCGGCGCTGTGCCGGCCCTGTTCCATTCGCTATCCCACGCGAGAACGGCCAGGCCCTCTCACGCGATGGTTTGTTCGTTCATCGACTTGGCCAGATGCTGGAAGGCGATGGTGGCGTAAGGCAGCAGGTCAACGGCCGGCGCGATGCGCTCATTGCTGTAATAGCCAGCCTCATGCAGCAGGTTCAGCGTGCCGATGACCTTGCCATCGACGACGATCGGAATATTGGCGTTCGACTCATTGCCCAGCGATTGGATCAGCCGCCAGTCGAAGAAGACCTCGGCGATCTCCTTGATACGCAGGGTGTGGAACACGCGGTGCTGGTTCAGCACGATCTCGGTCCACTTATTGTCCTCAATCGGCTTGAGGCCGGCCAGTGGATAGGCCTCCAGGTTTTCCGAATAGACGCGCTTGGACTGGCGCTTGCCCATGTCAAAGACCGACGCCGTCAAAAGCCGGGTGCCGATCGTCTCTTGCACCATCTTGCCGACGCCGCCGATCAGCTCGAGGGTTGTCACGCCGGGGCGGCGAACGCTCGCCATGAACTCATCAACAAGGCCGGTACTGATCACGACATGCATCCTATTTCCCGCCGACACTATCTAATATCCAAAGTGTCGACAAGACCTTGATGTAATTTTCGTCACGTGGCGTGCCTGTGACCCTTTGCTGTGCAAACCGGCAGGAGTGGCCCCAAGCCCTTGTGGGGCATCACAATCACTTTTATGTCGACATTGTGCATACTTATATGGTCAGTTCCGGGCCATTGCCGGTGCCGCCCATGTGTTCAAGGGGAGCCCGCTGAGCGCAGCTGGCGGCATCGGTTTCGGCCTGCGCATGTCGGTCGAGGATTCTCACCAGGACGGAGCGGCCCGCGTGACCACTGCATTTTCCTTCGATCAGCTCTACGGGCGCATCCAGACGATGTTCGAGCGCGCCGGCATGAATGACGTCCAGTCGGGCGCTGTTGCCCGTGTCATCGCTGCCGGTGAACGCGACGCCTGCAAGGCCCACGGCGTCTATCGCATCGAGGGTGTCCTGCGCACGCTCAAGGCCGGGAAGGTGCGCGGCGACGCCGTCCCTGTGGTCGCAGATGCCGGCGAGGGCGCCATTATCCGTATCGATGGGCAGAACGGCTTTTCTGTCCCCGCCTTCGATCTGGGCCTGCCGCTTCTTGCCGAACGTGCCCGAAAACTGGGCCTTGCGGCCATGGTCATCAATGATTGCACCCATTTTTCCGCCCTCTGGCCGGAGGTGGAAGCGGTGACCGATCATGGCCTTGCGGGTTTGGTCATGTGCCCCAGCTACGCCACCGTCGCGCCCTGGGGTGGCAGCAAGCCGCTCTTTGGCACCAATCCCTTTGCCTTCGGCTGGCCGCGTCAGCAATCGGAGCCCTATGTCTTTGATTTCGCGACATCGGTTGCCGCTCGCGGCGAGATCGAGCTCTATCGCCGCTCCGGCAGGCAATTGCCGGAGGGCTGGGCGATCGACGAGCAGGGCGAACCCACGACCTCGCCCGACGCCGCACTTGCCGGCGCCATGCTGCCCTTTGGCGGCTACAAAGGCTCGGCCATGAGCACGATGATCGAGCTGCTGGCGGGCGTCATGATCGGCGATCTCACCAGCGCCGGTGCGCTCCAAGCATTGGGGACCACTGCCCTGGCGCCTGCCCATGGCGAGTTGGTCATCGCCCTTTCGCCCGAGCGTTTTGCCGCCGGACGTCCCGGCGATCCATTTGCCCGGGCCGAAATGCTGTTCGCGGCGATCGAAATGCAGGGGGCGCGGCTTCCGTCCCAACGGCGCTTTGCCGCGCGCCGCATGGCTGAAACCGAGGGGATCACGCTCACCGAAGCCGAAGTGCAGCGGCTCGATCGCCTGCTCGAGTTGGGTCTTGCTGCTATCGATTGAGACAAAGAAAAAGGCCCTCCCGCAGGAGGGCCTTTGCCGAAACGTCCAGGGAGGAGCTCACGGCTTGTGGGGGTCGGGCTGCTGGCTCCAGTTGGCGTACCAGGCATTGAACTGCTCGAACTGGGATTTGGCCCAGGCGCGTTGGCTGGGGGAGAGCTCGTCGGTGGCGTTGAAATGCAGCTTGTAGGCGTCCTCGCCCTGCAGCTCGAGCATGTATTTGTAATAGAGCACGAGATCGGTGCCTTCGTCCCAGCTCGACAGCACTGCGAGGGCTTCGCCCAGTTCCAGTGCCCGCGCACGGGCAATAGCGTCGCCGGCGGCCGCCGCCTTGGACAGGGCCACCAGATGCAGGATTTCCTTGGGCAGGGCATTGCCGATGCCGGTGATCGTGCCGGTCGCGCCGGCCTTGACGTAACCGTGGTAAACGCCGGTATCGACGCCAGCCATCAGGACCACGCTGTCATTGCCGCTGGTAATGTGCTCGGCGGCATAGGTCATGGAATCAGCGCCGCCAAATTCCTTGAAGCCAACCAGGTTCTTGAACTTGGCGCGCAGCGCAAAGAACAGGTCTGCCCTGGTTTCGAAGCCATAATGGGGGCTGTTGTAGATCACGGCAGGCAGGTCGGGCGCGGCGGCCAGGATGGCCTCGAAATGATGGCGCTGGGCGGTCGGCGAATTGCCCCGCGACAAGACGCGGGGAATAACCATCAGGCCGGCAGCGCCGATCTTCTGGGCATGGGCCGCCAGAGCCACGGCGGAAGCGGAATTGACCGCACCGGTGCCAACGATCACCGGCAGGCCGGCCGCAACCAGAAGCTCCACGCCTTGCCGGCGCTGGGCATCGGTCAGCAGCGGCCAGTCACCCATCGAGCCGCAATAGACCACAGCCGACATGCCGGCCTCGATCAGTTGCTTGGCCTTGCGAACCAGCTCTTCAAAGTCGGGTGTACGATCGGGTTTGCAGGGCGTCATCAGAGCGGGGATCACGCCGGTGAAGATTTCAGTGTTCATCGTATCCTTGTCCATAACGGCGCGGCCAAATCAGCCGCCCGCCTCGCAATTTCCTCAACATACAGGTTTTGTATGCTGTTTGTCGACAGAAATGCGCTGGCTCTTTTCGGTTCTGCTGGAACCGGTCGGATGCGACCGTTCATCGTGTTCTCTCACACCGGCTTTCCCGCGCTCCGGGTTGCCGCGTTGGGCGTTGCGCGGAGAGTGAGGGCCCAGAAGAGAAGGGTTGCGAGGCTGATGGCTGCGCCGGTGATGCAGACGCCGGTCCAGCCGGCCCAGGCATAGACGATAGTGGATGTCGACGAGCCGATCGCGCTACCGATCGAATAGAACAGCATATAGGCGGCGGTCAGGCGGTTTTGAGCCTCAGGGCGGACGCGATAAATCATGGCCTGGTTGGTGACGTGGACCGCCTGCAATCCGAAATCGATGACCAGCACACCCAAAACCAGCCATAGGATCGAGTGATTAAGCAGGGCAATGGGCAGCCATGCGGCCAGCATCAGGCCGAGGGCGATGCCAGTCGTCCGCTGGCCATGCCCGGCATCGGTCCAGCGGCCCGCGCGTAGGGCGCCCAGTGCGCCAGCGGCTCCGGCCAGGCCGAAGAGGCCGATTTCGGTGTGGGACAGGGAAAAGGGCGGCGCGCCCAGCGGCAGGACCAGGGGCGCCAGCAGGGTAGTTATGTTGGCAAAGATCAGCATGGCGATGACGCTGCGGATGCGCAGCACCGGTTCGGTCATCAGCAGCGTCACAAGGGATTTGATGAGGTCTGGATAGGATAGTCCGGTTGGCGGTCTCTCCTGGCGCGGCAGTGTCCGCCAGAGCAGGATGGCCAGGGCCGAGGTCAGGATGGCGGAGACGATATAGACCGTTCGCCAGCCGGAAAGGTCGGTCAATATTCCGGCGACGCTGCGGGCGAGCAGGATGCCGAGCACGATCCCGCCGGTAACCAGGCCGACCACATGACCGCGCTCGGAGGGATGCGCCAGGCTGGCGGCATAGGCGACCAGCGCCTGGGTTACCACCGCCAGCAGGCCAACGGCGGCCATGGAGGCCAGCAACATCGCGGCGGAGGCCGAAAAGCCGACGCAGAATAGCGCCAGGACCGACAGCAGCGATTGCGCGACGATGAGTTTGCGCCGATCGATGAGGTCGCCGAGGGGGACCAGCAGGACGAGACCCAGGCCATAGCCGAGCTGGGTGGCGCCCACGATGAAGCCCGCAGTGGCGCGGGACAATTGGAGATCGTCGGCCATGACGTCGAGCAGGGGATGGGCGAAATAGGCATTGGCGACAGCCAGGCCGCTGGCCAGGGCAAACAGGAAGATTTTTGCGCGGGTGAGCGGGGACGGTTTGGGGCTCGTTCCGCTCGCATCGGGGCCGTCTCGTCTGAGGTCGGGCGCGTTGGCTTGTGGCGCCTGCTGCGGCCGCGCATTGGTCGAAAACATTGCAAACTCCGGATCAATTGGTTTAATAATGAAACCATAATTCGGATAGGAAGTTTGGTTTAATAATGCAACCAAATTTTCTGGCCGCTATTTTTTGGGACACGGGAGTTGGCCATGGTTGCGCGAAAAAGCCTCGAGCAGGACCATTGCCCCAGCGCACGCGCACTTGATGTGATCGGCGACTGGTGGTCGCTGCTGATCGTGCGCGATGCCTTTGACGGATTGACGCGGTTCAGCGAGTTTCAAAAAAGTCTCGGCATCGCCAAGAACATCCTGACCGAACGGCTGCGACGGCTGATCGCGAGCGGCATTCTGGAATCGGCGCCGGCCAGTGAAGGCGGCACACGCATGCAATATCGCCTGACCGGGAAGGGGAAGGACCTGTTCCCGGTCATTGTGGCACTCAGGCAATTTGGCGAGCGTCATCTGTTTTTGCCCGAGGAGCCGCATTCGCGCTTGCTCGAGCGGGCAACGGGACAACCGGTCCGCCTCGAGGTTCGGGCGCAAAGCGGCGAGCCTGTCGGGCCCGACGAGACGGTGATTTTGAAGGTGCCGGAGCCGGAATGAGGCAGGGAATGTCGGGGGCCCAGGCAGAGATCGACTCCTTCCAATAATAATCTGTCCGACTTTGTCGAATGGTCCTTTGCCGGCTCGTCGGAGGGACAGATTATCCGGAGGAGCGGACAATGAACGAGCGGTATGGTTGGGTCATCGTTGCGGCGGGCGCGGTGATTACCTGTGTGGCGATGGGCGCGATGTTTGCCCTGCCGGTCTATCTGCAGCCCATTGCCGAGGAGACCGGCTGGACGCGCGCCGGGATTTCCGGCGCCATGACATTGGGCTTCGTGGTCATGGGCATAGCCGGGTTCGGCTGGGGGACGCTGAGCGACCGGATCGGCGCGCGGCCCGTCGTGCTCATGGCATCGCTGCTGCTGGGATGCGGGCTGGTGCTGGCAAGCCGTGCCACCGACCTGTGGATGTTCCAATTTGCCTATGGCGGCATGGTGGGGGCTTCCGGCGGGGCGTTTTTCGCCCCGATCATGGCCACTGCCGTGGGCTGGTTCGACAAGCATCGGAGCCTGGCCGTATCGCTGGTTTCGGTGGGTGGCGGGGTTGCGCCAATGGTGGTCACGCCCTTTGCCAGCGTGCTGATCAGCAATTTCGGCTGGCGCAGCGCCATGCTGGCCATTGCCATTGGCGCGGTGGTCATACTGGTTCCGGCCAGCCTCTTCATTCGCCGGGCGCCGGCCCTGCTCGAAGATGCCGTGCCGGCAAGCGGCCCGGGGTCGGCCAACCGGGCCAGATCGCCGGCGGCCAGTGCCTTGCGCACACCGCAATTCATCGTGCTGGCGGCGACCTTCTTCCTCTGCTGCGCGGCCCATTCCGGCCCGATTTTCCATACGGTCAGCTATGCCATGATCTGCGGGGCTTCTTCGCTCGCGGCGGCGAGCATCTATAGCGTGGAAGGGGTGGCGGGGCTGTTCGGCCGGTTGATCTTTGGCGTATTGGCCGACCGGCTGGGTGTGCGTCGCGTGCTGGTGGGAGGCCTGCTGCTGCAGGCGATCGGCATCTACAGCTATATCTATGTGACGCAGCTGAACGAATTCTACATGCTCGCGGTGGTGCTGGGCATGGCCTATGGCGGGGTCATGCCGCTTTATGCCGTGCTGGCGCGCGATTATTTCGGGCCCCGCGTCATGGGCACGGTGCTGGGCGCGGCAACCATGACATCGAGCATCGGCATGGCGTTCGGCCCGGTTGGGGGCGGGTGGCTTTACGACACCTATGGCACCTATCACTGGCTCTATATCGCCTCGGCAGCGGTCGGTATCGCGGCGGCGGCCATGGCGCTCGCCTTTCCGCCGCCCAAGGGGAACCGCGAGGAAGGGCAGGGCGAGCCGCAAGCCGCCTGAGCCGAACGAAGCACTCTATTTACCAAGCGCCGACCGGCCGGCCCGGGAACGGGTCGGCATACAAAAGCATTAACGTCTCGCCCTCTATAGGGGATCGGGGTCGTACGCACGGCCCTGGGGCGTGGAAACCCCAAGTATGCCGGTTGATGCTCGCCGTTTTGAGCATCCCAACCCTGATCTCATGGTCGGGGAGCCGCGGGCGCATGTCCAGGTTCTCCGAACTAAAGGCTCACGGGACCGGGCATACTCGGTTTTCCAACTCCCCGATCATTGGGGGTCAGGAAAGGACAGCGGGGGCGTACCGCGCACGTCCTTTGCCTGGGCGGGCCGCAGGCCTTTTCAGTCTCCCGTGTCATTCGTCTGCCGCCATGGCAGGCGCGTTGGAGAAATGTGCGGGTGCCGCTGGCGCTCGCCAATCGTGCTGGACGCTTGATGGGTGGATATTGCGACATTGCGAGCCTGGGCGAACATCTCGTTCCGCCGCCGCTCATTGCCGCCCATATCCTGCGCCCCGGCTAGGGCACCTGCCGGCCGGCGCGCCCCACGACATCTCCAATTTCTCCCGCGCAAGTGGGACCAAAAAACAGCAAAACAGCCATGATGACTGTCCTCGGTTGCGTCTTCTATTTTCACAATATCTGGCTGGTGCTGGTTGCGGCGCTAGTGTGCCTGGCCGGCTCCTCCGCCACGATCCGGCTATTCAGCCGCGCCGCCAATACGGTCGGATTGCAGCGGGCAGGCTGGCATTTCCTGACGGCGGTGGCCGCGGGGTCCTCGATCTGGTGTACCCATTTCATCGCCATGCTGGCCTATGAGCCGGGCGCCCCGGTGGGGTTCGATCCGGTCATGACCATTGTCTCGCTGCTGATTGCCATGGTGGGCGTGCAGCTGGGATTCATACTGACGGCCAGCGGTCTCACCCGGATCGCGCCGGTGCTGGGCGGGGCCGTAGTGGGGCTCGCTATCGTCGCGATGCACTATACGGGCATGATGGCCTATCGGGTGCAGGGCCTGGTTTCCTGGGACATGAATTATCTCGTCGCCTCGATCGTGCTCTCGGTCGTGCTTTCGGCGCTGGCCATGCATTTGGCGATGCGCCGGGTTTCGGGCAGCGACAAATATTGGGCCACCGGCGTGCTGGTGCTGGCCATTGTCAGCCTCCACTTTACCGGCATGACGGCCTTCCGCGTGTCGCCCATGCTGATCGAAGGGTCGTTTTCCAATCCGGCGGCCTTGCAGGCGCTGGCCCTGGCGGTGGCGGGTGTGGCGCTGGTCATTCTGGGGGCGGGCATTGCCAGCTATCTGATCGATGACAGCATGCGCGCCGAATCCTATGAAAAGCTGCGCCAGATGGCGATGAGCGACAGCCTGACCGGCCTGCCCAACCGCGCCAGCTTCAACGACCATCTCGATTATGAACTGGATCTGGTGGCCGATACGGGTGGCAAGGTTGCGCTGATCGGCATCGATCTCGACCGGTTCAAGGAAATCAACGACCTGCGCGGCCATGCCATTGGCGATGAGGTGTTGCAGGTGCTGGCGCGGCGCATGACCAAGCTGCTGGGAGACGGCGAATTCATCGCCCGGCTCGGCGGCGACGAATTTGCCGCCGTCTGCCGCATGCGGGGGCGCAGCAACCTCGCCGATTTTCTGTCGCGGCTCGAGGCGGCCCTGTTCAAGCCCATCCGGCTCGACGATTTCGAGGTGATCCCCGGCGCCAGCCTGGGCGTCGCCATCTACCCCGATGATGCGGTGAGCAAGGAAGCCCTGATCAATAATGCCGACCTCGCCATGTATCGCGCCAAGGCCGATATCGCCCGGGCGGTGTGCTTTTACGAGCGGTCGATGGACGAGATCGTGCGGGCACGGCGCAACCTTGCCAGCGAATTGCGCGAGGCGCTCGAGGCCAATCAGCTCGATATCCATTATCAAGTGCAGACCTCGCTCTCGACCGGAGAAATCCGCGGCTATGAGGCGCTGTTGCGCTGGGAACATCCGCAGCGTGGATTTATCGCGCCGGCCGAGTTCATTCCGCTGGCCGAGGAAAACGGGCTGATCCTGCAGATGGGTGAATGGATCCTGCGCACCGCCTGCGCCAAGGCCGCATCGTGGGAGCCGCCCTATAAGGTGGCGGTCAATCTTTCCCCGGTGCAGTTCGTGCATTCCGATCTGCCCAAGCTGGTGGCCGATGTGCTGGCCGAAACCGGGCTGGCGCCGGAGCGGCTGGAGCTGGAGCTGACCGAATCGACGATCTTCGCGGACAAGGAACGCTCCTTTTACACGCTCGGCCAGATCAAGGCTCTGGGCGTCAATATCGCGCTCGATGATTTCGGCACCGGCTATTCCTCGCTCGATACTTTGCGCGCCTTTCCCTTCGACAAGATCAAGCTCGACCGTTCGTTCATGAGCGAGGTGGAATCGAGCCCCCAGGCCAAGGCCATTATCCGGGCGGTACTGGCGTTGGGCAAAAGCCTCGATATTCCGGTATTGGCCGAGGGCATCGAGACGCATGGGCAATTGGCGCTGCTGACCACCGAAGGGTGCGATGAGGCGCAGGGATATCTCCTGGGTCGGCCCGCACCACTGCAGCAGATCATCACCAGCGGCCAGCTGACGCTGGCCGGCGATGGTGTCGCGGAACAGGCGGTGGTGACGGTGCGGGCCGAGGATATCGCGGTGAGCCTTATCGCTCGCTCGGCCTGACGGAGGGGTTCAGACCGGCTCGGATTCCTTTTCGCGCGTCACCCAGCCCTGGTCCCGCCATTCGCGCACCGTGATGGCGATGCGCTCGGGCGAGATGGTGATGATGTTATAGGCATTGGGCTCGCCGCGCAGCCGGGTCGAGATGGTCGAGGAGGCCTGGGCGAACAGGATAGGCGCCACGGCGGATTTCCGCAGCCCGGTCGGCGCGCCCTGATTGGTGCTGCCCTTGGCCTCGTGCTTGCGCACATAGGACAGGTGGAAATGACCCGAAAGCACGAGCCGCACGCCGAGCCGGGCGAAGGTTTCGAGGGCTTCGTCGGCGCGTTTCACCCGCTTGGTCTTTTGCAGCATGGGCTCGGTGGGAAAGAGCAGGGGATGGTGCGCCACTACGACCCGGATGGCATCGGGCGCAGCCTTGGCGAAGCGGGTTTCGAGGTCTTCGAGCTGATCGCGCGAAATGGTGCCATGGCCCCAATTCCATTCCAGCCGCGCCCGCCGCGAGGTGCGCATGCCCAATAGGGCTACGCCCTGCATTTCGAGAAAGGGTTCGAGGTCCTGGGCAATATAGCGCCGGTAGAACCCATAGGGATTGAGGAAGCGGCGCAGGATATTGACCGCGGGCACGTCATGATTGCCCGGCACGGCGAAGATGGGCGCGTGCAGGGTATCGAGAAAGGCGCGGGCGGCGATGAATTCCTGCTTGCTGCCCACCTGGGTGAAGTCGCCGCTGATGACGATGAGATCGGGCGCAATGCCGGCAATGTCGGCGGCCAGCCCGGCCGCGGCTGCCGGGTCGTGATGACCGAAATGCAGGTCGGAGAGATGGACGAGCTTCATGCCGGCAGCGCCTGGTCGGCGGAGGATTGCGCATCGGGAATGGCCGGTGGCGCCAGCACCGTCAGCGCCTTGGGGCGGATGGTGAAATGGAGCGGCGTGGTCAGCGTTTCGATCTCGCCGTCAAACATCACTTTGAGCAGTCCCTTATGGCTGTCGATGGTCACCGCATCGACGCTTTCGACCTGGAGTGCCTCGTCCTGGTGCCAGCGGCCCATCAGCATGCCGCCGGTCAGCCGCACGAAATCGAGGAAACCGAAGCGTTTGAGGACATAAAGGGTGAGCGTGCCGCCGTCGAGCCGCTGGCGGGAAAAGAACCGGCCAAAACCCTCGTCATAGGCATTGCTCGCCACCGCGACGGCCTGCACGCGCTCGACTCGGACCTCTCCGGTATCCCCGGCATCGATGGCGACGGCGATGCGGCGGTTGCGCTGCAGCCGGCGGAAGAAATAGCGCATGAAGCCCAGCTTGGGCGAAACGCCGGGCATGGTGCGGATATGCTCGCGCCCGGCGGCCATGCCCGGGATGAGGCCGATAACCACCTTGTGCAGGAAAAACCGGCCATTGACTTCCCCTACATCGATCTGCTGCTCGACGCTCTGGGCCAGGGCGGCGACGGCACTAGCCGTATCGAGGGGGATGTGGAGGTCCTTGGCCAGGGCATTGACGGTGCCCAGGGGCAGGATGGCCAGCGATTTATCGCTACCCAGCATGGCGCCGCCCAGGGCGGTAATGGTGCCGTCCCCGCCGGCGGCGACGATGGTATCGGCATTGCCGGCCAGCGCCTGCTCGATCCGCTCGGACATGGGGCGGTCGGCATCAGCATCGATAATTGCGCTGAGGCCATTGCTGGCAAACAGCTCGGCCAGCGCTGCCTCGGTGAGGCCGCTCGCCAGGGCCGTTCCGGCATTGGCGTTGAAGATGACGTGATAGGTTCGTGCGTTCATGCCGTTCACAGTAAGAAGAGGCTATTGGGAAGGTAACGGCAGTGTGAGCCTTTGGTTCAGCCTTGCGCCCGTGATGGCCTGCGCTATGTGTGGAACAGGGGCAGGGCGCCCCGCGTTTGTCGCCGACACCGGAGACGATTTCGACAGATGCTGCAAAACCTTGTCCGTTCCCGCCAGTATCGGGCCCTGCGCGATTTCGTCAAAGCCGAAGCCTTGCTGCTCAGCGGCATCGTGGTGGTCAGCGGATTGGTGCTGGGCTTTCTGCGGCTGGCAGATGAAATGCTGGAAGGGGAAACCGAGGCCTTCGACCGCGGCATCCTAATGCTCTTTCGCGACCCCAGCGATGTCGATCGCGTCATCGGGCCCCCGTGGGTGCAGGAAATGGTGCGCGATGTCACCGCCTTGGGGAGCTTCGCGTTTCTGGGCCTATTGGTCACCGGGGTGGTGATCTATCTGGTTCTCGCGCGGATGCGGGGCGCGGCCCTGCTGGTGCTGGCCTCGGTGCTGGGTGGCACCTTGCTCAGTACGCTCCTCAAGATGGGCTATGACCGGCCGCGGCCGGATTTGACGACCATGTCGCACCAATTCACCGCCAGCTTTCCCAGCGGCCATGCCATGCTGTCGGCGGTGACCTTCCTGACCCTGGGCGCTATTCTGGCGCAATTGGCGCCGACCCGCGCGCTGCGCATTTTCAGTATTGGCTCGGCGATCTTTCTGACGCTGATCGTGGGCGTCAGCCGGCTCTATATGGGCGTGCATTTCCCCAGCGATGTGCTGGCCGGCTGGTGCCTGGGCGCCGCCTGGGCGCTGGGCTGCAGCCTCATCGCCTTCTGGTTGCAGCGGCGCGGCAAGGTGGAGCCGGCCGCCTAGCGCAGGTAACGCTCGGGGCCGAGGTCGGTCATGTCGATTTCAGGGGTCTTGCCGGCGATGAGATCGGCAATGGCGCGGCCTGAGCCGCAGGCCATGGTCCAGCCCAAGGTGCCGTGTCCGGCATTGATGAAGAGATTGGCCTGCTTGCCGCGGCCGAGCACCGGCGTGCCATCGGGCGTCATCGGCCGCATGCCGGTCCAGAAGCTGGCGGCCTCCGTGTCGCCGGCGCCGGGAAAGAGGTCATTGACGCAATAGGCCAGGGTTTCGCGGCGTTTTGGGCTGAGCCTGGTATTATAGCCGGAGAGTTCGGCCATGCCGCCAACGCGGATGCGGTTGCCCAGGCGGGTAATGGCGATCTTGTAGCTTTCGTCGAGCACGGTGGAGACCGGGGCCTTTTCCGCATCCTTGATCGGGGCGGTGATGGAATAGCCCTTGACCGGATAGATGGGGAGCTTGAGGCCCAGCGTCTTGGCCATAAGGGGCGTGAAACTGCCCATGGCCAGCACATAATGGTCGGCGGTCAGCAGGCCGGCAGCGGTCTTGACCCCGGTGATGCGGTCGCCTTGCTGTTCGATGGCCTCGATAGTGGTGTTGAAACGGAAGTCGACGCCCAGTGCCTTGGCCATTTCGGCCAGCTTATTGGTAAAGATGAAGCAGTCGCCGGTTTCGTCATGCGGCAGGCGCAGCCCGCCGGCGATATTGGCGGGGGAATTGGCGAGGCCCGGTTCGGCCGCGATGCAGCCGGCGCGGTCGAACGCCTGGTAGGGCACACCATATTGCTCGAGCACCTCGATATCCTTATGGGCGGCATCGACCTGTTTCTGCTCGCGAAAAAGCTGCAAGGTGCCCTGCATGCGCTCGTCATAGGCGATGGATGTCTCGGCGCGCAGGGCGACGAGCATGTCGCGGCTATATTCGGCAATGCGGACCATGCGGGCCTTGTTGATGGCATAGGCCTTGCTGGTGCAGTTGGCCAGCATGCGCAGGCCCCATTCGATCATGGCCGGGTCGAGTGAAGCGCGCAGGATCAGCGGGGGATGGGCCATCATCAGCCATTTGACGGCTTTTTGCGGGATGCCCGGTCCGGCCCAGGGCGAGGCATAGCCGGGGGAGATCTCGCCGGCATTGGCGAAGCTGGTTTCGAGCGCCGGGCCGGGCTGGCGGTCGATGACGGTGACCTCGTGGCCGTCGCGGGCCAGGTAATAGGCGGTGGTGGTGCCGATGACGCCGGCGCCGAGGACGAGGATTTTCATTGCAGCATTCTTCTATCGGTGGATGGCGGGGGCCATTTGAGGCGACACTATCGGGCGGGCGGCGGAAGTCGATGGAAAACTGGCGGGCCGGGCCGCCCCATGAGTCTAAGGTCGGGTTTGTCGCGGAGTTGGAGCTGTTCCATACCCGTGCGCCTGTTGAGAAAAACACTTCCGGGGAGGAATGCGCTCATGACCAAGGACAGCACCAGCCTGCGCGATGCGGCGCTGCATTTTCACGAGCATCCCAAGCCTGGGAAGCTGGAGATCGTGGCGACTAAGCCTTTGGCAAATACGCGGGATTTGTCGCTGGCCTATTCGCCGGGCGTCGCCATTCCCTGCGAGGAAATCGCGGCCGACCCGCAAGCGGCTTACAAGTATACCGCCAAGGGGAATCTGGTTGCGGTGATCTCCAACGGCACGGCGGTGCTGGGGCTGGGCAATATCGGGGCGCTGGCGAGCAAGCCGGTGATGGAAGGCAAAGCGGTGCTGTTCAAGAAGTTCGCCGGCATCGATTCCATCGACATTGAAGTCAATGAGCAGGACCCCAAGCGTTTCATCGACATCGTGGCGCCGCTCGAGCCCAGTTTTGGCGGGGTGAATCTGGAAGATATCAAGGCGCCAGAATGCTTTGAGATCGAGGAAGCGCTGCGTGAGCGGATGAACATTCCGGTGTTTCATGACGACCAGCACGGCACCGCGATCATCGTCGCGGCGGCTGTCATCAATGCGATGAAGCTGGTTGGTAAAGATATTTCCAAGGTCAAGATCTGTACCTCGGGGGCGGGGGCCGCGGCCATCGCCTGCATGAACATGTTGGTCGCGATTGGTGCACAGACTGCTAACATCTGGATAGCCGATTCCAAGGGATTGGTGACAAAGAAGCGGGGCAATAGCGTCGACCGGTGGCGCGGGGCATTTGCGCAGGATACGGACAAGACCGAACTCAGCGAAGTGATGGCCGGCGCCGATATTTATGTCGGCCTCTCCAAGGCCGGGGCACTCAAGCCCGAGATGATGAAGGACATGGCGCCCAATCCGCTGATCCTGGCATTGAGCAACCCCACCCCCGAAATCATGCCCGAGCTGGCGCGCGAGGCGCGGCCCGATGCGATGATCTGCACGGGACGGAGCGATTATCCCAACCAGGTCAATAATGTGCTATGCTTCCCGTTCCTGTTCCGGGGGGCGCTGGATTGCGGGGCGACCGTGATCAATGAGGAGATGAAGGCGGCGGCGGCGCATGCCATTGCCAAGCTGGCGCATGAGCCGGGGCTGGAAGCGTCAGCGCATGGCGTGCCGGCGATCTTTGGGCGGGACTATCTCATTCCCAATCCGTTCGACCAGCGGCTGATCCTGCGTATTGCGCCGGCGGTGGCCAAGGCGGCAATGGAGTCCGGGGTGGCGCAGCGGCCGATTGCCGATTTTGCCGCTTATCGGGATAGCCTCAACCGCTTCGTGTTCCGTTCCGGCATGGTGATGAAGCCGATGCTTGAGCGGGCGCAGGGCGAGGGCAAGCGCATTGCCTTTGCCGATGGCGAGGATGAGCGCGTGTTGCGGGCGACGCAGGTTATGCTGGAAGACGGCATTGGCCGTTCGATCCTGATCGGGCGACCGACGGTGATCGAGCAGCGCATCGAGCGGTTCGGGCTGACGCTCAAGGCGGGGCGCGATTTCGATGTGATCAATCCTGAGGACGATCCGCGCTATCGCGATTATGTGGCGCTGTTCCACGACATTACCGGGCGCAAGGGCGTGACGCCGGACACGGCAAAAACCATTGTGCGCACCAATACGACGGTGATCGGGGCGCTGGCCGTGCGGCGGGGGGAGGCGGATGCCTTGATCTGCGGGCTCCAGGGCCGGTTCATCAAGCATGCGCGCGATATTCAATCGGTGATTGGCCTCGCGCCCTACAGCTCGCAGCTCTCGGCGCTGTCCATGCTGATTATGAACAGGGGCGTGTTTTTCCTCGCCGATACCTATGTGAATATCGATCCGAGTGCCGAGGAGATCGTGGCGATCACGTTGCAGGCGCGCGATCATTTGAAGCGCTTCAATATCGAGGCGCGGGCGGCTTTGCTGAGCTATTCCAATTTTGGCTCGCGCGATGGGGCCACGTCGGAAAAGATGCGGGTCGTGTTCGAGCGGCTGCAGGAAGTGGCGCCCGATCTGGTGGTCGATGGCGAGATGCAGGGGGATTTGGCGGTCAATGCCGAATTGCGCGAGCGCTATGTGCCCAATTCGGTGCTGAAGGGGGAAGCGAACCTGCTGATCTTCCCGAACCTGGAATCGGCGAACCTCTCCATGACGCTGCTCAAGGAGCTCAATAATGCGCTGCCGGTGGGGCCGATCCTGATGGGGACGCGGCAGCCGGCGCATATTTTGGCGCCGTCGGTGACCAGCCGTGGGGTGGTCAATATGGCGGCGATTGCCGCGAGTGAGGCGTTGGGGGTGGCGAACGTTTAGGGTCGGACGCATTCACAAGCGCGGTGTCATCCCGGTGAGGCCGGGATCCATGCTGTGAAGCCGGTGGTGGCGGCCAGATGCGGACATGGATTCCGGCCTTCGTGTAGTAGTGGGGTGTGAGTTCCGAGGAACACTTATGCCTTGGCGGGGGATGCCACGATGTCCTGTGGTTGCGGAGGCATACCCCCACCCTGCTCGATCACGGACTTAGCTGAAGCTAAGTCCTATCTCGCTTCCCGGCCATTCGAGCGTAGCTCTCATGGCCTTCTCCCCTCAAATCGCTCCACTGGAGCGATTTGCCCTGCGGGACGGCTCGAAGCCCACAAGAGGGAGGGAGGCCAGCTTTTTCGCATGCGAAAAGCAGGGATTGTGGCTCGCCGGAGTGAGCAATGGCCTTGGATCACGCCGCCTTGGACTGGCCCACGGCCCAGGTGACGCCATAGGGGTCTTTGAGCTGGCCGTAGGTGTCGCCCCAGAATTGGACGGCGAGGGGCATGGTGACCTTGGCGCCGGCGGCGACGGCGCGGTCGAACCAGGTTTGGGCATCGTCGACCTGCAGGTGCAGGTTGAAGGCTTGCGGGGCGACGATGGGGAAATTGTGTTCGGGGAAGAAATCGGACAAGAACAGCGGGGCGCCGTTGATTTCGATATGGGCATGCAGGATGCGGGGGTCGTCGTCGCTGGCCGGATTGCGGCTATGCTCGATGGCGCCGAAGGCCTTTTTGTAGAAGGCGATGGCACCATCGACGCCATCGACATTGATGTAGGGGGTAAGGCCCGAGGTGGCTGGTGTATCGGTCATTTCTTGCTCCTCCTGAAGCTGGTTGATGCAGGCACGACGAACGGGCGCTGGCCAATCAGACGGGGGCGGCAAAAATGCCGGTCAGGCGCCGATCTGGCTCGGCTTGAAGATGGCCAGCGGGCGGATTTCATAGGCGCCCATGCCCGGATTGGCCTTGGCCAAGTCCCTGGCGAAATCCAGGGCCTCGTCGAGTGTCTCGCAATCGGCAACGAAAAAGCCGAGAAACTGTTCCTTGGTTTCGGCAAAAGGCCCGTCGATGACGAGCGGTTCGCCCGAGGTCTTGCGCAGGGTGGTGGCGGCGCTGGTGGGCTGGAGCCGGGCGACGGGGCCGAGCTTGCCCTTGGCTTTCATGCCGTCCTCGACCTGGGCCAGACGGACCATGCAGGCATCGTCTTCCTCCTTGCTCCAGGTGGCGACGGCGTTTTCGTCATTGTAGCACAGCACGGCATAGAGCATGTGTTTGGTCCTCCTCGGCGGTTCGGTGTGCGACTATGCCCAAAATGGGCGTGCGCTCCAGTTCTTTTGTTGCCCCGGCCCGGGCGCATTGACCCGACTCTGATTGCGCTCTAGCCCTAGATTGCGTGGGTAGTTCGGTGATGGAGGCCTGCAAAGGGCGATTTTCTGCGCTTCCGGTGCTCACGTACCCAATGTACGCTGCGCTCCGGTTCTCGAAACCCACCCTTTTCGGCTCTCCCTGACCGAACTCTCCACACAATCAGCCAGTGCTCAATTGGCGTTCTTGCAGGAGGCGAATATGGACTATCGCTATCTCGGCCGCTCGGGCCTCAAGGTTTCGGTGCTGACCATGGGCACAATGACCTTTGGCGGTTCGGAAAAGGTGGGGCATACGGCCCAGGCCGATGCAACGCGCCAGATCGATCTCTGCCTCGATCACGGCATCAACCTGCTCGACACGGCCAATGTCTATAATGCCGGGGTCTCCGAGGAGATGATCGGGGTGGCGCTGAGCGAGCATGGCCGGCGGCAAAAGGCGCTGATCGCCACCAAGGTGCGCTTCAGGATGGGTAATGGGCCCAATGAAGTGGGGCTCAGCCGGCATCATATCATTGCCCAGGCCGAAGCGAGCCTGAAACGGCTCAAGACCGATGTGATCGATCTCTACCAGGTGCATGAATGGGACGGGATGACCCCCATCGAGGAGACGATGGAAGCGCTCGATACGCTCGTGCGCCAGGGCAAGGTGCGCTATGTCGGCTGCTCGAATTATTCGGGCTGGCACATCATGAAGGCGCTTGCTGCCGCCGACAAACATCATGACCAGCGCTTCATCTCCCAGCAGATTCACTACACGCTGCATTCGCGCGAAGCCGAATATGAACTGGTGCCAATCAGCCAGGACCAGGGGCTGGGTATTCTGATTTGGTCGCCGCTGGCCGGTGGCTTGCTGAGCGGCAAATATCGCCGCGATGGCGGGCCCGATGCCGGCCGCCATGTCGGAGGCTTCCGCGAGCCGCCGGTTTATGACTGGGACAAGCTCTACGACATTATCGACGTCATCGTCGCCATTGCCCGGGAGCGCGATGTATCGGGCGCGCAGGTGGCGCTGGCCTGGGCCTTGGGGCGGCCTGGGGTGACCTCGGCCATTATCGGTGGGCGCAGCGAGGCGCAATTCCGCGACAATCTGGCGGCGGCCGAACTCAAGCTGACCGATGACGAGCGCGCCCGGCTCGATACGGCCAGCCGGCCGCCATTGCTTTATCCCTATTGGCACCAGTCCTTTACCGCCCAGGACCGGCTGGGCCAGACCGACCTGGACCTGATCGGGCCCTATGCCGAGGAGTTTAAACGTGGCTGATTTTCTGTTCGAGCCCTATGCGCCGGTGACCATTCCCATTGCGCGGGGTGGGCTGTTTGCGGTGCGGCGCATCTATTGCGTGGGGCGCAATTATGCCGAACATATTCGCGAAATGGGCAATGACGAGCGCGATCCGCCGTTCTTCTTCGCCAAGCCGGCCGATGCGGTGGTGGTGGGCGGGGCAGCGATCCCCTACCCGTCTCAGACCGAGGACTTTCACCACGAGATCGAGCTGGTCGTGGCCATCGGCAAGGAGGGCGCCGATATTCCGGTCGAGGCGGCGCTCGACCACGTTTATGGCTATGCGGCCGGGCTCGACATGACGCGGCGCGATCTGCAGGCTGTGGCGAAAAAGGCCGGACGGCCATGGGAAATGGCCAAGGGGTTCGACCATTCCGCCCCGATCGGCACGATCGAGCCGGCCAGCGAAATCGGGCATCCGGCCAAGGGCGCCATCACGCTTTCGGTCAATGGGGTGGTGCGCCAGAAGGGCGATCTCTCGGAGCAAATCTGGAGCGTGAGCGAAGCCATTGCCTATCTCAGCGGTTTCGTGACGCTGAAGCCCGGCGACATCATCATGACCGGTACGCCGGCCGGCGTGGGCGCCGTGGTCAGGGGTGATGTGCTCGAAGGGGCGATCGAGGGCGTGGGCAGCGTGCGGACGACGATCGTCTGATGCCGGTCTGGTCGCCCCAGCAGGATGCGGCGCTGGTCGCGGTGTCCAATTGGCTCAAGGACCGCGACGGCCCGCAGGTGTTTCGCCTGTTCGGCTGGGCCGGCACGGGCAAATCGACGCTGGCCGTGCATCTGGCGCAGGACGTCAAAACAGTCAAATACGCCGCCTTTACCGGCAAGGCCGCTCTGGTCATGCGCAAGCGCGGCTGCAAGGGCGCCCAGACCATCCATAGCCTGATCTATACGCTGGTCAGCGAGAAGGAAGGCGAGCCGCGCTTCGTGCTCGACGACGAATCCCCCGCGGCCGATGCCGATCTGATCGTCATCGACGAAGTCTCCATGGTGGATGAGCAATTGGGGCGCGACCTGCTCTCGTTTGGCACCAAGGTGCTGGTGCTGGGCGATCCGTTCCAATTGCCGCCGGTGCAGGGCGCGGGGTTCTTCACCGCCGACGAGCCCGATATCATGCTGACCGAAATCCATCGCCAGGCGGCGGATAATCCGATCATTGCGCTCTCCATGCAGGTGCGCGAGGGCGGTTATATCGAGCGCGGGCGCTATGGGGAGAGCCTGGTGGTTGCCCGCGAGGATGTCGATCGCGACGCGGTGCTGGAAGCCGACCAGGTGCTGGTGGGCCGCAACAAGACGCGCCTGCAATATAATGATCGCCTGCGCGAACTGCGGGGGCTGCCGTTTCACGAGCCGGTGGTGGGCGATCGCATGGTGTGCTTACGCAACAATGCACGCAAGCGCCTGCTCAATGGGCAGATCTGGATCGTCACCGATGTGAGCCGCAAGGCCAATGGCAAATATTCGCTGCTGCTGGGGGCCGATGAGGGCAAGGGCGAAGCCAAGGTTTTGACGCACAAGGCGTTCTTTTCGGGCGAGGAAGACGCCATGAGCTGGCCCGAGCGGCGGCAATATGACGAGTTCACCTTTGGCTATTGCCTGACCGTGCACAAGGCGCAGGGCAGCCAATGGGACAATGTCTATCTGTTCGATGAGAGCTTCGTGTTCCGCGAAGAGCGGGCGCGCTGGCTCTATACCGGGATTACCCGCGCCGCCGAAAAGATCACGGTTGTCTCGTGACGCTGCTCACGGTGCGGCACGAGACGGTCTATCGCTATGTCCGGCCGGTGCGGTTCGGCGAGCATCGCATGCTGGTGCGGCCGCGCGACAGTATGGAACAGACGCTGGATTCGTTCAGCCTCAAGATATTCCCGGAGCCCTCGGCGATCCGCTGGATCCACGATGTGTTCGGCAATGGCATTGCGATTGCCGAATTTGCCGAGCCCGCCGAGCAATTGCGGATCGTGGCCGGCATGGTGCTCGATCATACGCCCGAGCTGACGCCCAATTTCGAGATCGAGGTGCGGGCCAAGACCTATCCCTTCGATTATGGCGCTGTGGATAGCATCGATCTGGCGCCCAATATGCGGCGGCAATATCCCGATGAGGGGGAGGTCGATGCCTGGGCGCGGCGCTTTGTCGGTGCGCAGGGC
>DATMSY010000020.1:0-27570 GCA_035565135.1 Devosia sp. | reverse complement strand
GGACCGTTCGACCGCCCAGACAGAACCGCATCGGCAAAACCCAACTGACCCGTCTGCTTGATCGACATCGCAAAACTCCCGACCACGACAGGGAATCACAATGACAGAATTATGCAACAGGCCCCTCAAGGGGGAGGGAGGGCAGGAGCCGATGATGCTCAGCAGAGGCGGTTCAAATTAACTACCAGGTCTGGCGCAGGGTGGCTGTTATCGAGCGGCCGGGATTGTAGAAGTCGGCGCCGAAGCCGCCATAAGCGACGTGTTTTTCGTCGAAGATATTGCTGACATTGAGCTGGAATGTGGTGTTTTCCTGGACCTTGTAGTTGAAGGCCGCGTCGAAGACGATGCTGCTTGCCGACGGCTGCTTGTTGGCGTCGTCAAGGAAGCCTGCCCCGGTGTAGCGGGCGCCGACGCCGAAGGTCATGTCGCCGACAATGCCGTTGCTGGGCAGGGTATAGTCCACCCAGAGCGAGGCCACGTGGTTGGGTACGAAGGCCAGTTGGTTGCCTTCATTGCCGGCCGTGCCGTTCTCGACAATGTCGGAGAGCATGTAGGAATAGGCGACGGTGAGGCTGAGGTTTTCCATGACCTCGGCCTTGGCCTCGAGGTCGATGCCGCGCACGCGCACTTCGCCGATGGTCTGGGGCAGCATGGTGGCGGGATTGGTGCGGGTCATGTTGTTCTTGGTCAGGTCATAGACCGCGGCGCTGAACAGGGCGGGGAAGGCGTCGGGCTGGTATTTGATGCCCGCTTCCCATTGCTCGCCGCGCTCGGGCTCGACGCTGAGCGAGGGCGCAACGGCGGATTCGGCATAGCTGACATAGGTGGCGATCTCATCGGTCCACTTGTAGCTGAGGGCCGCGCGCTTGGTGAATTCGCTGAAATCGGCCGCGGTCAGCCCGCCGGTGAGATTATTGGTCTGCTCGAGATCCATCCAGTCATTGCGCAGCCCGATCGAGGCGGTGAGCCGCTCGAAGGTCAGGTCCTGCTGCAGGTAGAGCGCATTGGTCTTCTGGTCATTGGTGGTGCTGCCGATCAGCGGCACCGAGGCCGGAGCGCCCGAATAGACCGGGTTCAGCCAATCGATGGAGGGAGCGGGGCCCCAAAAGGTCTTGTTGGTGGCGTGGTTGGAATTGTGCTCGACGCCCACCAGTGTGCGGCTTTCGAGCGGGCCGAAGGTCGCGTCATATTGCACGCGCCCGTCGATGACGAAGTTCTCGCGGGTGCTCTCATTGCCGAAAAAGGCGCGGCTGGCCAGGGTCGAGCCATCATTGGGTGTTGCCGAAATATAGGCATAGCCGAAATCGCTCCTCGTGTTGCTATAGCGGGCATTGGAGGAGAAGGTCAGACCATAGCCGACATCGTGGCTGAGCATGACGCTGAGCGTATCGCGATCCACGCCGCGGAAATTGTAACCCGGCTCACCGAAAAAGACGTTGCGGTCGAAATCGGTGCCCACGGGATGGCCGCCGCTGCCGGGCACGCCCTCCTTGCTCAGATGGTCATAGACGATGGTAAGCGTGGTGGCGTCGGTCGGGCGCCAGGTGAGCCCGCCCATGAAGAACTGCGCGTCGTCGCGCGAATAATCATATTCGTCATTGCCCACGCGCAGCTTGCCGGTGAGGCGATAGGAGAGCGTGTCGTCCACGGTGATATTGTCGCCGAAATCGGCGCCGATCTCAGCCGCGCCAAAGGCGCCGCCGGAAATATAGGCCTCGCCGAACTTTTCGTTCTTGGGCGTCTTGGTCACGTAATTGACCGCGCCGCCGGGATCGGAAACGCCGAACGTGGTCGAATTGGCGCCCTTGAGCACTTCGATCCGCTCAAAGGCATAGGGCTCTTCGCGGATGCCGCCAAAGGGCGCGCCGATGAGCAGGCCATCGCGATAGGTATAGGCATCAAAGCCGCGGATCTTGAAGAAGTCGAAGCGATCGTCCGAGCCGTAGAAATCGGTGGTGACACCGGCGGTATATTGCAGCACTTCCTCGGTGGTCTGGGCCGCGCGCTGCTGCACTTCCTTGGCGGTGATCACCGAAACCGAGGCGGGCGTGTCCAGGATGGGCGTGGCGATCTTGCTGCCGCTCGTGGTGGTTTTCGCCACGATGGAATTGCGGTCATCGTCGGTGCCCGTGCCCTGGACATTGATGGTGACGGTGGGCAGAATCGTCAGGGTCGGATCGGCCTGCTGAGCGAAGACAATATTGGGCGCCATGCCCGCCAGAGCGGTACATCCCAAAAGCATGGCGACCCGATAGCGGGCCCCGCTGGCATCCCTGATATTCATATGCAATTCCAGATGTTGGTGTGCGGCTTGGCGGCCGCGCCCCCCTTGGGCCGGTTCCTGCCGGTTTGCGCTCATAACTTGAGGGCGTTTGTCTGGTATTGTAAAAAGTACCGGTTTTGTACGATTCCATGGGAATTTCGCGTTTATCCCCGTGGCTGCGCGCATTGCGGTTGACGCGGTATCGCCAAACCTGAAAGTGAAGGTCCACTTTTATTTCAGGGAGGCCACGCAATGCTGCGGCTATTTCGTTTTTCCGCGCTGCCGATCCTGGCATGCCTGTCAATCCTGGGGTTCGGCCCGGCCATGGGGCAGGACCTTCCCATCACTATCGAACATGCCCTGGGCACGACGGTCATTCCCGCAAAGCCGGAGCGGGTGGCCACGGTCGCCTGGGCCAATCATGAAGTGCCGCTGGCGCTGGGCGTGGTGCCGGTGGGCTTTGCCCGGGCCAATTTCGGCGATGACGACGGCGATGGTCTGCTGCCCTGGGTTGCCGAAAAGCTGGCCGAACTGGGCGCCGAAACGCCGGTATTGTTCGACGAGGGCGACGGCATTGATTTCGAAGCCGTGGCGGCCACCAATCCCGATGTGATCCTGGCCGCCTATTCGGGCCTCAGCCAGGCCGATTACGATACGCTGAGCCAGATTGCGCCGGTCGTCGCCTTTCCCGACGCGCCCTGGTCCACCGATTGGCGCGGCATGATCCGCCTCAATAGCGCGGGGTTGGGCCTTGCGACTGAGGGCGAGGCGCTGATCGCCGATATCGAGGCAGAGATTGCCGAAACGCTTGCGGGCTATCCCGGGCTCAAGGGCAAGTCGGCCATGTTCGCCACCCATCTCAATGCGTCCGACCTCAGCACCATCAATTTCTACACCACCAACGACACGCGGGTGAAATTCTTCGCCGATCTGGGGCTGACCTCGCCGCAGGGCGTGGTCGAGGCGACCGCGCCAGGCAAGTTCTCGGGCTCGGTCAGCGCCGAACAGATCGATCGCTTCGAGGATGTCGATATCGTCGTGACCTATGGCGATGAGCAGCTGCATGGCGCGCTGATGGCCAATCCCCTGATGGCGCGGATGCCGGCGGTGGCGCAGGGCGCCTTGGTTATTCTGGGCGGCAATCCGGTGGGCACGGCGGCCAATCCCACGCCGCTGTCGATTTCCTGGGTGCTCAAGGACTATGTCGCCCTGCTCGCCGAGGCGGCCGCGAAGTCGCAATGATTGCGTCGAGCCTTCCAGTGCCTGCCCGGCAGCCTATTGCCGGGCGGTCGAACCGCGTGCGGAGCCTGTGGCTCTTGGGCCTTGCCACGGTGCTTGCCGGGCTCTGCGCGCTCTCGGTCACCACCGGCTCGCGCGATGTTGGCTGGGCCGATATCGCCGCAGCGCTGGGTGGCGGGCAGGACAATATCGGGCAGGCGGCGGTGTCGCTGCGCATTCCGCGCACGCTGCTGGCCGTGCTGGCGGGAGCGGCGCTGGGGCTGGCCGGGGCGGTGATGCAGGGCGTGACGCGCAATCCGCTGGCCGATCCCGGCATTCTGGGCGTCAATATGGGCGCCTCGCTGGCCGTGGTGATCGGGGTGGCCTGGTTCAATATCGCCTCGGCCCAAGCCTATATCTGGACGGCGATTATCGGCGCCGGCTGCACGGCGGGCTTTGTCTATGCGATTGGCTCATTGGGGCGCGGTGGGGCAACGCCGCTCAAGCTGGCGCTGGCGGGGGTGGCGACCTCGATCGCCTTTGCCTCGCTGGTCATGGCTGTGGTGCTGCCACGCAATGACATTGCGGGCGGCATCCGCTCCTGGCAGATCGGGGGCGTGGGTGGCGCCACGTTCGACCGCATCCTGCCGGTGCTGCCTTTTCTGGCGGTGGGCATGGTCATTGCGCTGCTCTCGGCACGGCGGCTCAATTCGCTGGCTTTGGGCGATGAAATGGCGGCCGGGCTTGGCGAGCGGGTGGCGCTGGCCCGAGGCGTTGCGGCGTTCGGCGCGATCCTCCTCTGTGGCGCGACCACTGCCATATGCGGGCCGATCGGGTTTCTGGGGCTCATCGTGCCCCATCTCTGCCGGTTGCTGGTGGGGGCGGACTATCGCTGGCTGCTGCCGTTTTCGGCTGTGGGCGGGGCGAGCCTATTGCTGCTGGCCGATATTGCCGGGCGCATCATTGCCCGGCCCGCCGAGCTTGATGTGGGCATTGTCACCGCCTTTGTCGGCGCGCCCTTTTTCATCTGGGTGGTGATGCGCCAGCGGATCCGCGAACTGTGACGGCATTTCAGGCCATTGTCGCGAGCCGGCGCCGGCATGGGCGGAACTATGCCGTGCTCACCGCAATCCTTGTCGCCCTGGTCATCGCGATCTTTGCGCTGACCCTGTCGCTGGGGCAGTCCTTTACCCCGCCCGATGAGGTGCTCCGGGTGCTGCTTGGCGAAGAGGTGAAGGGCGCCAGTTTTGCGGTGGGGCAATTGCGACTGCCGCGCGCCGTGCTCGCCATATTGGCCGGGCTCAGCTTCGGGCTGGCGGGCGTTGCCTTCCAGATCATGCTGCGCAATCCGCTGGCCAGTCCCGACATTATCGGCATCAGTTCGGGCGCCAGCGCGGCGGCGGTGTTTGCCATTGTCGTGCTGTCGCTCAAGGGCGTGGCGGTCTCGATCTTCGCGGTCAGCGGGGGGCTGGTGGTCGCGCTTCTGGTCTATGCGCTTTCCTTCCGCAATGGTGCGGCGGGAACGCGGCTCATCCTGGTCGGGATCGGGGTGTCGGCCATGCTGGAAAGCGTCGTCGCCTACATTCTTTCCCAGGCCGCCGACTGGAACCTGCAGGAGACGATGCGCTGGCTGACGGGCAGTCTCAATGGCGCGCAACTGGGGCAGGCTGTGCCGCTGCTGGCGGCGCTGGTTCTGTTCGGCGGGTTGCTGCTGAACCAGGCAAGGGGTCTCGACCTCTTGCGGCTGGGCGATGATACCGCGGCGGCGCTGGGCGTTCGGGTCGGAAGGACGCGGATTGCGGTCATCATCGCGGCGGTTGGGCTCATCGCCACGGCGACGGCGGTCACTGGGCCGATCGCCTTTATCGCGTTCCTGTCCGGTCCCATTGCCGCTCGCATCGTGGGCTCGCGCGGTTCGCTGCTGATCCCTTCGGCGCTGGTGGGGGCGCTGCTGGTGCTGGCGGGAGATTATGCCGGCCAGTTCCTGTTGCCGACGCGCTATCCCGTCGGCGTGGTGACGGGCGTGCTGGGCGCGCCCTATCTCATCTATCTCATCGTGCGGGCCAATAGGAGCGGCAGTTCGCTCTGAATTTCTGGCGGCCGCTCGCCTGCCGTCAATGCATATAGGCTTGCTTGTAGCTCAGCATAGCGTTGACGATGGGTTGGCGCATCCAGCGGGGCAGGGTGCTGACCAGGAAGATCAGCCGGGTGAGGCGGGTGACCGGCACGCCCAGCTTGTTCCATTGCGCGCGCAGGTGGCGCAATTGATCCTCGCTGCCATCGGGCTTCTTGAGTTCGGCAACGAGGCTATGGCGGAGTGTGCGCGCGATGTGCTCGTTGATATAGGGGCCGAGCAGCTGTCGTGTCCGGGCGATTTCGCTGCGCTGCTCGTCGGTGAGCGCCCAGGCTTCGAGCTCGTCGAGGGTGCCGATGATCTTTCTTTCGGCAATGTGGGTGGCGTTGATGGCGTCGCTATAGCCGCTTTCGAGGGCGGAAGAGACCGAGGTGCCATGCAGCCTTATCTTGCATAAGGATTGTTGCTCACAGATGACCGGCCCCAGGGTTGCCAATTGCGTCCAGGCGAGGCGGTCGGCATGGCGGGCGGCGTAGAGGTCGGTGAAGCCGCCCAGTGCCTTCAGTTGCTCCGGGCGGAACATGAAGCCGGTGAGGTTGACCCAGAAGGTTTCCGATTGCGGCCGGAACAGATCGAGGATGAAGCGGGTCGGCGAGGAGACTTCGGGCGATGGCGGATCGAGCTGGATTTGCTGACCGTGCAGATCGACGCGGTTATTGCGCGATCGCAACAGGCTCGCATCGGGATAGCGGCGGGTATTGTCGACCATGCGTTCGATAAATTGGGGGGCGAAGATATCGTCGTCGCAGAGGATCACCATCCATTCGCCCCGGGCCTCGCTCAGGAAATTGTTGAGCTTGGGCACAAAGCCGAGCGCGGGCACATTCTGCTGGTAGCGAATGCGGGGGGAGGCGTAGCCTTCCACTATGGCGCGGATGTCATCGCCGGGCGTGTCGTCATTCACGAAGATTTCGATATTGGGATAGGTCTGCTGCAGCGCAGATTCCAGCGCTTCCCGGATGAAGGTCGTGCGCTTGTAGGTGGGCAGGCAAATCGAGACCAGGGGCATGCGGTCGGTTTGCTCCGGTATGTCCGCCATAACGCCCCCTCTGGCTCGCCTTTCGTCGATAATAATAGTGCGGGTTGATCAAGTACAGTTTGAAAAGAAGGATCGCGGAAATACATGGCGATCCCAGTAATTCCTAGCTGGTCTTGAGCAGCGGGCGGGCGAAACGCTTGAGACCGGGAAACATCTCGCTGGCCTCCTGCACCACGCGGCCGCTGTGGCTGGGGAAAACCAGGATCATCGTGGCCATGTAGGTCAGGGCGCCGACCAGGACCAATATTGCCAGGACCAATGGTGTGGGGAGATTGGCCGGCAACAGGTGGCGGATCGCGAAGGTTACCGCCAGCATGGCGAGCGAGCTGATGAAGGGCGGTGCGTTGGCGCGCAGGATTGTGCGGGGGTCGATGCCGACCTCGCGCTTCAAGACGAAGAAGATGCAGACCAGGCCGAGATAGATCCGGACGGCCAGGACAATGGCGACGATGACCGGGCCATGCGGCGCAAAGATTGCGCAGGCGGCCAGCATGACGAGTGCCGAGCCCAGATTGAGCTTGAAGATAAGCGCCGTGCGCCCCAGTGCGTTGAGCAGCGGATGCAGCAATATGCCGAGAATGCTGGGCGGGGCGCTTACTGCGAGAGCGATCAGCACCAGGCCCGATGTTTGCCATTTCTGCCCGAAGAACAGGGGCACCAGCTGCTCGGCGATGATTGCCGTGCCGAAGAAGAGCGGGAAGCTGAAGGTGCTGAAAAAGCCGGTCGTGCTGATATAGGCCTTGGCGAGGGACTCGCGATCGGGAAGGCGTGCGAAGCTCGACATGGCGGCGCTGAGCAGGGGGAAGGCCGTGAGCTGGTAGAGTGCCTCATAGGTTCTTATGCCCACGCCATAAATGGCAACGCTCAGGGGGCCCTGCGCCAGGCCCAGGGCCAGTTCGGGAACGCGCTGGATGATGATCTTGAGCGTGCTGGCGCCCAGCAATCCGACGCCATGGACGATCTGTTCGGAGGCAAATTCGCGGGACCAGAGCAGGCTCGGGCGCCAGCTCGAGGATAGCCAGGTGACGACGGTCGTCACCACTGACGCCACGAGACGCTGGGCGACCAGTGCCCAGACTCCGTAGCCGGCATAGGCGGCCCAGACCCCGACAATGCCCGAGGCCAGCGTGCCCACCATGTAGCGGATGGCCAGCGCCCGATATTTGAAGTCGCGGCGAAATTTAGCCTCATGCACGACTCGGCTGGCATCGACGAAAAAGCTGAGCGACAGGACGGCCAGCACGATGCCGCTGCCCGGGGCAAAGACGCGGTCGATCAGGGGGGCGAGGATGAAGGCGAAGCAGAGGACCGCAATGGCCGAGATGACGAGGCCGAGCCAGAAGGCCACCGAGGCATAGCGTTCATCGAAATCCTTGCGCCGCAGGATGAGTTCGCTGGTGCCGGCCTCGACGAAAACGCGCCCGAACATGATGAAGACCATGGCGAAGGCAACGATGCCGACCGCTTCGGCATCGACAAGATGCACGACGATAGCAAAGACGACAAAGCTGATAAGGCTGCTGGCCCCATTGCCGATGCTGGACCAGAAGGCGTTCACGGCAAACTGGCGCTTGAAGTTCATTCCACGCGCCTATTCTTTTAAGGAACGATGAAAAGCCGACTATGTCCAGCTTAGCTTACTTCTGGCTCGCCTGTGTGATCAATAGTCGATGATGGGGGTATTGTTGAGATAATAGAATATTTCTCACGGCGGCGGAATTATTCTAAATCTTCAAGAGCTGGTGCAATTTCCAAAAGTAAGCGTTGGGACTATCGTTGCCAGATCGCGGGCTTGGGGCCTCACATGCTAGAAGATATCCGCAGTCTGCCGGATGGGAGCACGGTCGAATTCGATCTGTGCATCGTCGGTAGCGGACCGGTCGGCCTCTCGCTGGCGCGGGAATTCATTGGGTCCGCCGTCCGGGTCTGCGTGCTGGAAAGCGGCGGGATCGAGCTGGATGCGATGACGCAATCCCTGGCCGAGGGGGAAAGCCAGGGCGACCGGTTTGTCAGCCTCTCGCGCATGCGCCGGCGCCAGTTTGGTGGCCTCTCCAATGCCTGGAACGTGCAGGTGGAGAATAACGCCCAGCATGGCGTGCGGCATGCCCCTTTCGAGGCCATCGATTTCGAGAAGCGGGATTGGCTGGCCTATAGCGGCTGGCCTTTTGCGCGCGAGCATCTGGACCCCTTCTACCGCCGCGCATCGGCGATTTGCGGCATTGGATCGCTCGACTATTCGGCCGATAGCTGGGAGGCGAAGCTTTCCAAGCGGCTGCCTTTTGCCGGGGGCGAGCTTGAAACGACAATGTTCAAATTCGGGCCCAGCGTGCGGTTTTTCGGTGAGGGCCGCACGGCGCTGGAGGATGCCGGCAATATCACGGTCTATCTCTACGCCAATGTTCTTGAAATCGAGGCCAGCGATAATGCCAACGAAGTAACGGGGCTGCGGGTGGCGGCGCTGTCGGGCCAGCGCTATGGGGTCAAGGCCAGGCAATATATCCTGGCCGTCGGCGCGATCGAGAATGCGCGGCTGCTGCTGGCGTCCAATCGGGTGCAGAAGGCCGGTCTGGGCAATGGCCGGGATCTGGTTGGCCGGTTTTTCATGGATCACCCGGTCATCCGCACGGGCTTCCTGTTTCCCTATGAGCAGAGCGCCTTTGCCACCCATGCGCTTTATGACATGCGCTATCTCGACAAGCTGACGGTGATGGGCCGGCTGACCTTTGCCGAGGATACGAGGCGCCGCCAGGAACTTCTGGGCTTCACCACGCTGCTGTTTCCGCGCACCCGCCGCCAGCAATCGCCCGCGCATGTGGCGGTGCGCGAATTCCGCCAGGCCGTGCGGGAACGCCGCATGCCGGCTAACACCGGAAAACTTCTCGCCGATTTTGCCGGCAATCTCGATGATTTCCTGCTCGATTATTATAAGCACGCCGTCCGCCGGGATCACCTGTTTCCGAGCCTGAGCCGGGGCGGGTGGTCGAACCAGACGGGGAATGAGAAGCGCTACGAAAAGTTCGAGCTGATCAGCCAGACCGAGCAATCCCCCGATCCCGACAACCGCATCACGCTCAGCGAGCGGCGGGACCGGCTGGGTTCAAACCTGCCCAAACTCACGGTGCGTTGGGGTGGTTCGGACAAAGCCAGCATCCACCGGGCCCAAGCAATTCTGGTGCGGCAGCTTGCGGCGGTCGGGCTGGGGCGGCTGGAGCTGGAGAATATCGACAATAGCGTCGGTCTCAGCCTGCATCACAATATGGGTACGACGCGGATGCACGAGGACCCGAGCCAGGGCGTGGTCGACCCCAATGGCAAGGTGCATGGCATTGCCAATCTCTATGTCGCGGGCGGTTCGGTATTCCCCACGGGCAGCTATGCCAATCCCACATTGACCATGCTCGCCATGGCTCTCCGCCTGGCCGATCATCTCAAGGCCAGCGCCTCGGCTGGGGCGGCGCGGGTGGCTCAGGGCGGCTAGACGGCAAAGGCCACCCGCGGATGCAGGTGGCCTTCGTTGTGGGCAATGCTCGACTTACGGAGCGTCCTGAATATTGTCGGGACCATCGAAGTTCGGCTTGGGATCGTTGTCGGGCGCGTCCTGGATGTCCTTGGGGCCGTCGAAACCGCCACCATTGCCGCCCTTGCCACCGCCACTGCCGGAATTGTCGCTGCTGCTGGTGGGGTAATGGCCGGCGGGGAGGGTGCCGATCACGCGGATGACGGCGATCTGGTTTACGATGCCCGGCCATTCACAGACGGCCTGGCGCGTGGCGAAATATTCGCAGGCGACGGGGACGGTCGGGGTCTCGCAGGTGACCAGGGCGCCCGATTGGTCGAACACGCCGCCATGGCGTTCGCAGCGATATTCAAAGCCTTCGAGCGTGCTGCTCATCAGGCGGGTGGCAGCCTGGGTGGGTGCAGCGGCAGCTGCAAAGCCCAGCATGGCGACGGCGAGAGAAAGGCTCACAGTGATGGTCTTGGTCATTTTTAGTCTCCTCATGGGTGGCATCGTGGATGCGCTGTTTTTTGGATGAGGGGCTCATAACCAAGTCGAGTTCACGCCGGCGTGAACCGGCCGTTTAGGTGCGGTTCATCTGCCGCGCCGGGGCCCTCGTCAGAAACAGTGATGGGAACGAGTTCGAGCCCGCCGGGTTGACTAAGGAGGCCCGGCGCGCGTCAACCGGACGCGGTGGTAAGGGGAACGGACCGGTTTTTCCGGTTTCCCGGTCCGGCCAACGAAATGGCAGCCGAGCCCTTGTCCCATCCGTGCCGGCCTCATCCAGATGAGGAGTAGAACCAATGCCCCAGGGTGACAAATCCGCCTATAGCGACAAGCAGAAACGCAAAGCCGAGCATATCGAAGAAGGCTATGAAGACCGCGGGGTCTCCGAGAAGGAGGCTGAGCGGCGCGCCTGGGCTACCGTCAACAAGGATGATGGCGGCGGCAAGAAATCGGGTTCCGGGCGCGGCAAGGATACAGGTCATCCTGCGGCGCATAAGGGCGGGCGCAAGGGTGGCGAGGCCTCGGCCAATAGATCGGCGGCAGCCCGGTCGGCTTCGGCCAAGAAGGCCGCGGCGACCCGCAAGCGCAATGCGGAGCATCACGCCCACTAGGCGTTCACGACGGGATTTGTTGCCTCCGGCTGCTATGGCGCGGTAAGTGCGTGGGAGCCTAGCGCCGGAGAATCGCGCCTATGAATTTACTCAGAGAGCTCAGCATGGGCGAGATCGTGTCGCGCGTTGCGGCGGCGATCCTCTATGCCGGCATTCAGGGGCTGCTGCTGGCCGCTATCGCCCGACTGATGGGCGACAGGCGCCCGCAATATGACGGGCGGCTGACAGCCAATCCCTTTGCGCAGGTTTCGGTATGGGGCGTGGCCATGGCCGCGCTCTTTGCCATGAGCTGGGTGCGGCCGATGCGGTTTGATCCGCAACAGAACCGGCTGGGGCGCTGGGGGCTGATAGCAGTGGCGCTGCTGGCGCTGGTGGGCGTGGTGGCGCTGGTGCCGCTGATCGACCTAGTGCGGCCGCTGGCACTGATGCTGCCGCGCACGGGCGGCTATGCGGTGATCTATGTGCTCAGCCAGTTGCAGATCGTCGCCATAGCGTCGGCGGCGCTGAACCTGTTGCCGATCCCCGGATTGATCGGGGGCGTGCTTTGGCAGGCGATCTGGCCGGATGCGGAGCGGCGGCAGATGCGGCTCGAGCCGTTCGGGCTGGCGCTGGTGATCGTGGCGATCGTGGCCGGCTGGTTGCCCAATCCGGCGACGATCCTGTTGCCGCTGGTGCAGCTGCGCTAGCTACTCGCCGGCCTGGCCGGCATAGCCGTATTTTTCGAGGAAGCCGGCAATGGTGCCGTCGGCGACCAGGGCATCGATGGCCTGGTCGACCTGGCTGCGCAGGAAGCTGTTGCGGCTCGAGACCAGGGCGCCGACATGGACTTCGGCATTGGGAATGGGATCATTGGCGATGACGCGCAGGGCGGCGGCGTCGGGGCGCTGCTGTTGCAGGCGGGCGAAGGCGGGCTGCCAGAGCACCATGCCGGCAATGCTGCCATCGAGCACGCGCGTCGTCATCAGGTCGAAATTGGCATAGGGATAGCGCACCCAGCGCTCGGCCTCGGGCTGCTGCTGGGCCCAGGTGATGTAGTTCATCTCGCCCAGGCTGGCCATGGCGGTGCCCAGCTTGCGATCCTTGGGGATGTCGCCCAGCTTTTGCCAGTCGGGGTCGGCGACAACGAAGACGAAGGGAATGGTGGTATAGGGGCGGGTCAGCGCGAAGGCGTCGGAGACCGGCGAATTGGTCGAGACAGAGACGCCCATGAACATGTCGCAGGTATTGTTCATGGCCAGGGTCAGTTCGTCGATAAAGCCATCTCCGCTGAGCGGAAAGCCGCCAAAGCCTTCCACGACATTGACCTCGAGAAAGAGCGCGTCGCCGATGGCCTTGGCTACGTCTTCGTCGAATGCGCGGCCCAGGCTCGTGATATCGAAGCACACATTGATGGCGTCGCCGGCAAGGCGCCTGGAATTATCCATCTCCTCGGGCGGAATGCCGGAGGATTGTGCATAGGCGCTGCCAGCCATGAGCAGGGCCAGGCCAAGCGTGAGATAACGAAGCATCGGAATTCTCCTTGGGCGCCCAGCAAAGCCAGATAGGCCATGGCGTCCAGTCACAATATGGTGCCGGTTGCGGCGCCAAGAAAGACGAAAGGGGCCGAAGCCCCTTTCTTTTGTTTGGTTTAGCTACCGGCTTTTGGCAGCTTGAACACGAAGATCGAGTTGCCCGAACCGGTGGGCAGCGGGATTTCCGGGAAGGCCGAGGAGATCGAGCTGGCAGCGTTGGAGTAGCCGGTGGGAACCGCCAGATACTGCTCGCCGTCGATTTCGTAGGTCATCGGGTAACCGCCGATCGGCGCATTGAGGCGCTGGCTCCAGAGCACGTCGCCGGTTTCCTGGTCCCATGCCTTGACTTCGCGGGCAGCGTCGCCGCCGAACACGAGGCCGCCGGCAGTGGCGAGAACCGAGCTGGTCATGGACGGGCGCTCACGCACCTGCCACTTGGAGTCGCCCTGGGTAGGGTTGATGCTGAGGGCCTGGAGCAGGCCGGCATCGGTGATGCCTTCGGGCAGCACGCGCGGACCGAACTTGACGGCGCCCACTGCGTTACCGGCAGTGAATTCGGTCTGGGTCGGAGCAACGGTGTTGCAGGCTTCGGTCAGGGGCACGAAGTAGGCCTGGGTCAGCGGGCTGTAGGCGCCGGCCTGCCAGAGCTTGCCACCCGAAACCGAGGCGCAGGCGAGGTGTTCTTCGCCGACGGCCTTGGAGATCAGGTCTTCGTTGATGTGAACGGTGCCGTCCGGATCGATACCGGTGACGACGTTCTGCACCACGGTCTCCTTGGACCAGAGATACTTGCCGGTGTCGCGATCGAGGCCGAAGGCGATGCCGTTCTTGCCGGGGACGGTGATCAGCAGCTTATGGGTCTGACCGTCGATTTCCTGGTCGACCAGGATACGCTCGAACGGGCTGTCCAGATCCCAGTTATCGCGCGGCAGGTGCTGGTAGTACCACTTGAGCTTGCCGGTCTCGACATCGAGAGCGAGCGTCGAGTTGGTGTAGAGCACCGAGCCGTCGCCCGAACCACGGATGAGTTCGGAATAGGGGCCAGGCATGCCGATGCCCCAGAAGGTGGTCTTGGTTTCCGGATCATAAGCGCCGGTGGTCCAAGGCGTGCCACCCCAACGGTTTTCAGCGGGAACGCCGCCCCAGCTGTCCTGCTGAGCCTGGTTATCGGGATCGTCGATGGTGTTGAAGCGCCACAGTTCGTCGCCGGTATTCACGTCATGGGCGAAGATGTAGCAGCCGCCAGCAGTGCCGGCGATCGAGCAGCCGGAAATGGCTGAGATGATCTTGCCATCGGCAATCAGCGGGCCAACGGTGTAGCTATAGCCCAGATTGTAGTCGATGACCTGCTTTTCCCAGGCAACCTTGCCGTCGGCGGCATTGAGCACGACGATCTTGGCGTCAGCCGTGGTGAGGATCACCTTGTCCTGGTAGAGGGCGATCGAGTTCTTCTGGCGGCGGGCCTGGTTGATCTGGTAGCTCCACGAGGTGGGGAGCTGGGGCAGAACATGGCGGTATTGCCAGATCAGGTCACCGGTCTTGGCGTCGAGCGCCTCGACGATATTGTTGTTGGTCTGCAGGAACATGACGCCGTCATGCACCAGGGGAGCGGTTTCCTGAATGCCGGCTTCGGCCATCGGCCAGGCCCAGGCGAGCTGCAGCTTGCCGACCGTGTCCTTGTTGATCAGGTCGAGCGGGCTATAGCCCTGGTTGTTGTATGCGCCGCGGAACATCAGCCATTCTTCGGCCGGCGGATTGGCGAGCATTTCGTCGGTGACCGGTACGTAGTCGGCCTTAACGCCTTGTGCATGGGCGGGAGCGGACAGCGCGATAAACGCCGTCGTGGCCACCAGCAGGGACTTCATCAGATCGATTTTCATCGATACCTCCATAGTTCAGCGCGCTTTCCGCACGCCTTAGTTGACCGTGGTTAGTTGCTGCCAGCCGTGGGGAGAGTCTTGCCCCAGGTAAAGGCTTGCGGAACAGTCGGCGCAGCGGCGTCGGCCGGGGGAGCCATGTCGGCGGGCGCAAGGCCGCCAGGGAGCTGCTTGCCCCAGGTAAAGGCCTGCGGCACAGGCGTGGCAGGCGCAGCGGAGGCATCGGCAGGAGCACCACCGGCGTCAGCTGCGGCAGCGGCCATGCTGGCGGCGCCAGCGGCCGTTTCGGTGGCCAGCGAGACTTCATACATCGCGTCACCGGTAGCGAGCGGGGTATCCCCCGGCTGGGCGCCGTTGAACTGCATGATGTAGGCAACAATGTTGACATAGGTTTCTTCGCCGAGCAGGCCCGGCGCAGAGGGGGGCATGGCGACCGAAATAAAGTCGTAAAGCCCGCCAGCAGTATCCCAGTTCTGCATCACGTCACGCCCGGCCAGACCCGGAGCATCGGGTCCTTCGAGCTGAAAGCCGTGACACTGGGCACAGTTGGAATCAAATGCAGTCTTACCGGCGGTGGCCTGTTCGGCGGTGAAGCCGGCAGCCATGGCCGAACCGGCGCTCAACACGCCGGCGGTAAGAGCAAGCAAGGCGACGGGGGCGGTGATCCGCTTGGATCTGAAAGGCACGGTACCCTCCCAATGAGTTGTAAAGCACAATGCAAAAAGGCGTTAACGTTCAGACAGTTAACGCTGGGGGTCATTGTGATGCGGCACCGTCGCACATGCGGCATAAAAGTACAATGACACTTTGCTCAAATCCGTCCATCCTGGAGCGGTTTTGCGGTGGGCCGGGGCATACTAAAGTCTTACGACTGACCATTATTCCGCAGCGCTGGCAACGACGCCGTCGAGCCCGTAGCGCTCGCGAAGCCCGGCGAGAGCGCCGGTTTTCTCAAGTCTGTCCAAGGCATTGGCAATGGCCCGTTTGAGCGTCTGGTCGCCTTTCCAGAGGCCAAGCGCCATTCGATAATATGGAAAGATGCTTTCGGGTAGCCAGAACAATCGGAACGAATTTTCTTCCAAATCGATCGTTCCCGCAACGAATCGCTCCGTTACCCCGGCGGCGATAGCGCCGGTGGTGAGCGCGGTCCGCAATTGGTCGGGGCTGCGCATGAGCTGAGCGCGCAGGCCCTGCTGCCGCAGCCAACCTGAAAGCGCCACCCGGTCGAGGCCCGATGTGCCCGGCAATACGCCCACGACGCTGCCGGAGGGCGGCATGGCGCCATTGGGGGAAATACCGACCCAGCCGGTTTCGGCATCGGTGGGAATGGTCTGGAGGAACCCGCGGGTCTGGATGGTGTCGGCGACGCCGCCGGCCACGACATCGCATTGGGCGCGGGTGAGGAACCAGTTGCGCGGGTTGAAGTCCTGGCCGATGGCGGGGAGGGTGTTGAGCGTGAGCCGCAGACCCAGCTCGGCGGCAATGGCGGCCACCAGTTCGGCATCAAAGCCCGGTTCAGCGGGGTTGCCGGTGATGAGCGGGGGATAGCTGGGGGGCACGCAGACCTTGAGCACGCCCGCCTTCTGCCGGTCGGAGAGGGATGTGTCGGGCGGCAGGAAGCTGATGGCGGTGAGCAGGGCCGCGATGAAGGCGATGTTGAGCCCGGCCTGCAACCAGCGATGCGGGCGGGAGCGGGTCATGAGCGGCCGAAATCGATCAGGGCCATGATGAAAAAGACGACGGCCATGGTGAAGATCACCGCCGGGCCATAGATGGCCGGAAACTGGTGGAAGCCGATGACGACGCCCCGCAGGGCATCGACCGCATAGGTAATCGGATTGATCTGGACCATGAAGACCAGCCATTCGGGATAGGCGGTGGCTGTCTGGGTGCGGGTGAGGGCCGGATCGAGCGGGAAGACCGAACTGGAGGTGAAGTAGAGCGGCAGGATGATGGTGTTGGAAAAGACACCAAAGCCCTCAAAGCTGCGCACGCGGGCGGCCAGCACGACGCCGAAACAGGTGAGGCCAAAGGCCAGGACGAACATCAGGCCGAGCGCCATGGCCATCTGTTCGAGGCTGAGCGTGACATCGGCAAAGCGGGCCAGGATGAGTACGAGGCCGCCATGGATCATGGCGACGGTGCTGCCACCCAAGACCTTGCCGAGGAGGATCAGCGCGCGGGGCATGGGGGAGACCAGCACTTCGCGCAGGAACCCGAATTCGCGATCCCAGATCACTGACACCGCGAACTGGATCGAGGTGTACATGATGTTGAGCACGATGACGGCGGGGAAGAGGAATTGCAGATAGGTATAGGGGATGACATAGCGCACCTCCCCATAGACCTCGCCGCGGAAATAGGGATTGAGGCCGACGCCCAGGATGAGCAGCCAGATCAAGGGCCGGCTGACGCCGCCGATCATCTGGCCGCGATCGCGGGTGGCGCGCATGATTTCGCGCAGCCACACGCCATAGACGCCGCGCAGGAGAATGATGGGACTGGTCATCGGCGGCCTCCACGGCGACCGGCGGCTTTTTCGGCATCGCGCTGGCCATCGGCACGGTCGCGCAATTCGCGGCCGGTGAGGGAGAGGAAAACGCTTTCGAGCGTTGGTTCTTGGAAGCGGACTTCGGAGAGGCTATCGCGGAATTCGGCGAGGAAGGCGTCGGTTACCGCGTCGTCGCCGGCAGGGAGGGCGAGGCTATGGCTACCCAGCGGTTGCGCATTGGGATAGCGGGTCAGGATGGCCTTGGTGGCCGCAGCGTCGCGCGGCAGGATGTGCAGCCAGCGGGTGCCATATTGGGCCTTGAGGTCTTCGGGCGGCGCCTGGGCAATGATCTTGCCGTGGTCGATGATGCAGACCATGTCGGCGCTTTCGACTTCTTCGATGTAATGGGTGGTGGTGAGCACGGTCAGTTCGCGATCACGGCGGAGCTGGTCGAGATAGTGCCAGATACGCTGGCGGGTCTGGGCGTCGAGGCCGACAGTGGGCTCGTCGAGAAAGAGGATTTCCGGCTCGTGCAGCAGAGCGCGGGCGATTTCGAGGCGACGGCGCATGCCGCCGGAAAAGCTACGCACGATCTCGTCGCGCCAGTCTTCGAGCTCGACCAAGGCGAGGACGGCGGCGCTGCGTTCGCGCCGGACTTTTGGGGCGAGGCCATAGACGAGGCCGTGAAATTCGAGATTTTCCCAGGCGCTGAGCCGGTCGTCCAGGCTTGAATCCTGGAAGACCACGCCGATGGAGCGGCGGGCCTTGGTGGGCTGGCGGACCACATCGGCGTCCGCGACCATGGCGCGGCCGCCATCGGGGCGGCGCAGGGTGCACAGGATATTGACCAGCGTGGTCTTGCCCGCGCCATTGGGGCCGAGCAGGGCAAAGCTGGAGCCGCGCGGAATGGTGAGGCTGACGCCATCGAGCGCGGCCTTGCTGCCATAGGTGGCGCGCACATCTTCAACAGTGACGGCGGCGGAGGTCATGGCAGGCACTTTCGCGTTGGTCGCGGATGGATTTGCTTTATCTGAACCACCGCGCGGTGTCATTCCGGGGCGGTCCAGTGGGTGACGAGGTCCGCCAGTTTAGGCCGGGCTCGGTCGGCGGGGATATCTGTGGCAGTGCCAATATGGGCGGTGGCGGCGATATGCTCATGCGGGGCAAGACCATAAACCCCTGCCGCGCCACGGCTTTCGGCGGCCCAGCCGGTGAGGAGGATCGCGCCATAGCCGCTGGCATGGGTGGCGTTGAGCAGGTTCATGGCGACGGCGCCGGTGGAGAGTTCCTGTTCGCGTAGGGCGATCTTGGCGTCGGGATTTGGGCTGGAGACGATGAGGATGACGAGGGGCGCGTAGGTGAAGACGCGGGTCATGATGCCAGCGAATTTTTCGAGGCGCTCGGGAGCCATGTCTTGTTTTTCAAGGCGATAGACGGCGGAGAGGCGCTGGCCGACCTGATGGCGGGCGTCGCCGGAAAAGACGATGAAGCGCCAGGGCGTGAGCGCGCCGTGATCGGGAACGCGAGTGGCGATGGTGAGGATGCGGGCCAGTTCGGCCTCGCTCGGGGCGGGTTCCACCAATTGGCTGGTGGGCACCGAGCGGCGGGTTTCGAGCAGGCTTAGGGCCGCTTCGTTGGGGGGGAGAATCATCGGCTACGCAGGCGTTTGGTGAGGGAGCTGGCCGAGACGGCGAGGATGATAATGCCGCCCACCAGTATCTGGCGGACATAGCTGTCGACGCTCATTTGGGTCAGGCCATTGTCGAGGACGCCCAGGATCAGGACGCCGACAACTGTATAGAGAATGCGAGGCTCGCCGTGTTCGCTCAGGGTCGAGCCGAGGAAGACGCCGGCTATGGCGTTGAGCATGAGGCTCGAGCCCTGGGTGGGGTTGGCCGAGGCGACGCGGCTGGCATACATGATGCCGGCGAGGGCCGCCGTGCTGCCGGTCAAGGCAAAGGCGATGAGCTTGAGTTTGCGCACGGCGACGCCGCTCAAATGGGCGGCTTCGCTATTGCCGCCGATGGCATAGAGGCGGCGGCCGAAGGTGGTTTGCTCGAGCAGGACCCAGACCAGGACGACGATAGCCAGCGCCAGGAGGGTGAGGTTGGGGATGCTGACGGCGACGCCGCCCCAATCGCCTAAGCCTATGCCACCTCTGGCAAATTGGGAGAAATCCTCGGGGATGGCGCGGCCCGAAATGGTTTTGCCGCCGCTGACGACGAAGGCGGCGCCGGAGAACATGGTGAGGGTGGCAAGGGTGGCGACGAAGGGCAGGATGCCGATGAAACTGATCAGCGCGCCGTTGATGGCGCCGCCCACCAGGCCGACCAATAAAGCCAGGGAAACCGCGGCCCAGACGGGGAATCCGAGGGTGAAGAGGATGGCGACGACTATGCCGGCAAGGCTGGCCATGGAGCCGACGCTGAGGTCGAAGTCGCCCATGACCATGACGATGGTCATGCCGGCGGCGACGACGATAAGCATCGACAATTGCTGGGAAATATTGAGCCAGTTGCGGGCGGTCATGAAGGTTTCGGGCAGGTTGGCCCAGAAGAAAATCAGGATGACCGCGAAGCCGATAAGCGTGCCGTAACGGCGGAGAAATGTTAACACACTGTTACCCTTGAGCGCGACCATAGATGACATTGAGTAGCGTTTCTTCGCTGAGGCCAGCTGCCTCGAGCGTATCGGTGATGGCGCCGTCGCGCATGACGGCGATACGGTCGGCCATGCCGAGCAATTCGGGCAGGTCGGACGAGACCAGAATGACCGCCATGCCGCGGGCGGCCATTTCGCGGATCACGCTATAGATATCGAATTTGGCGCCGACATCGACGCCGCGCGTGGGCTCGTCGAGCAGCAGCAGGCGTGGATTGCCGACCAGGGCCTTGGCAAAGACAATCTTCTGCTGGTTGCCGCCGCTGAGTTCGCGGGCGCGCTGATTGGGGCCGGCGGATTTGAGGCGGACGAGCTGGCCGCGGTCGGCGGTGAGGCGGCGTTCGCTTCGGGGCGTGAGGAATGTGCCCCAGCGGCTTTGCGCTTTGAGATGGGGCAGGGTGGTGTTCTCGAAAATCGGGCGGGAGAGGATCAGGCCCTCGGAACGCCGCTCGCGCGGGATATAGGCGATGCCGACGCGCCAGGCATCGGCGGGGCTGCGCGGGCGATAGGGGTGGTTGGCGAGATACATGGCGCCGCTCGATGGGGCGAGGTCGCCGAAGAGGGTGCGCAGCACTTCGCGTTGGCCGGCATTGGCGATGCCGGCGAGGCCCAGGATTTCGCCGGCGCGAACGGAGAGGGAGAGGGGCGCGCGGCCGGTAATGGTGAGGTTCGTCGTGCTGAAGACGATGTGGTCTTGCGGCGGGGTGAGCTGTGCGGGATAGGCTTCCTCGACGCGGCGGCCGATCATCAGGGCGACGAGGTCATCATGGGTGATGTCGGCGATTTTGCCGGTATCGACGCTGCGGCCGTCGCGGATGACGGTGGCCTTGTCGCAGATGGCCATGATTTCATCGAGGCGATGGGAGACGTAGAGCACCGAGGCGCCCTGGAGGCGGAGTTCTCGCAGGACCGTGAAGAGGCGTTCGGATTCCTCGGCGGTGAGGGCGGCGGTGGGTTCGTCCAGCACATAGAGGCGGGCGGGGGCGCCGGCCTCGCCGATAAAGGCGCTGGAAATGCGGACCAGCATCTGATCGCCCAGGGTCAGCGTGCCCAGCTTCTGGCGGGGGTCGATATGGGTGATGCCGAGCTTGAGCAGGGTTTCCCTTGCGGCGGCGTTGAGCTTTTTCCAATCGACGAACAGGCCAGCACGGCGCGGATAGGCGCGGCCCATGAAGATGTTTTCAGCTACCGAGAGGGCCGGGACGACGTTGAATTCCTGGTGGATGAAGCGCAGGCCGAGGCGATGGGCTTGGGCGGCGCTGTCGATATGGACTTGGGTGCCGTCGAGGTGGATATCGGCGCGGTCGGGGGCGGTGACGCCGGCCAGGATTTTGATGAGGGTGGATTTGCCGGCGCCGTTTTCGCCCATCAAAGCGTGAATTTCACCCGGGGCGATATCGAGGTCCACACCCCTGAGGGCCGGGACGCCGCCATAGGCTTTGGTCACGTGTTTGAGGGAGAGCAGGGTCATGCAGGGGTGTTGGCTGGTTTGGGGGCGGTTCGTCAAGCGGAGTTGTTATTGCACCGGCATGAAGCACAACCACTGCGTCTCCCTCGGGCTTGACCCGAGGGTCTTTCGTAGTTTTGCGCGAGTGGTGAGGGGCCCTCGGGTCAGGCCCGAGGGAGATGCGGTGGGTGGGGAAATGGTGGAGATCGATACATCGACGGTCCGCGTATGCGGAGGCATACCCCCACCCTGCTCGATGACGGACTTAGCGAAGGGCTAAGTCCTATCTCGCTTCCCTCCCCACAAGGGGGAGGGTGGACGACTGAGGGTTCTCAGTATTCCACGGTGTCATTCCCGCGAAAGCGGGAACCTCCGTTGGCGATGTTGGAGAAGTAAACAGAGGTTCCCGCTTTCGCGGGAATGACATTGTGGGGGAATGGGCATTGAAGCATAGGGTGAGCTTGCGCCATTCGAGCGTAGCTCTCATGGCCTTCTCCCCTCAAATCGCTCCACTGGAGCGATTTGCCCTACGGGACGGATCGAAGCCCCTCACCCTGACCTTCCGCTGAACGCGTCAGGTCGGTCCCTCTCCCGCAAGGGGAGAGGGGTGGCTCCGTGGCTTACTCGGCCGCGTTGGCGGCAGTGATGAGTTTGGTGGGGACGTAGGTCACGCGCTGCTTCAGTTCCTCGCCGGCCAAAACGCGGGCAACGGCGTCGGCGGTGGCGGTGCCGATGCCGGCGAAGTCTTGGGCGACGCTGGCTTCGAAATTGCCGCCGGTGGCGATGGCTTCGCGGGCTTGGGGATTGGCGTCGATGCCGGTGATGACGATGCCTTCGCCGTCACGGCCGGCGGCTTCGATGGCTTGCAGGGCGCCGAGCGCGGGCTGGTCCCAGGCGGCCCAGACGGCCTTGATGCTGCCGGGCTCGGGATTGGCGGCGAGGATGGCTTCCATCTTGGCGCGGCTGTCGGCAATGCCGCCATCGGACACGTCGGGGGTGACGCGATCGAGCACTTTGATATCGGGGAAATTGCCGAAGACGGCATCGGCCACGACGCCGCGCACCTGAACGGGTGGGAAGGCTTCGAAGATGAACATCACGACATTGCCTTCGCCCTCGATGCGGTCGGCCACATAGGTCGCGGTTTCGGCGGCCATGGCATAGCCATTGGAGGTGACATTGGTCCCCAGCAGCGGATCGCTGCCGGCATCCATGCCGATGACCGGAATGCCGGCATCGGCGGCAGTCTGCAGGCCCGCCGTCACCTGGGTGGGATCGACATTGATGACGATGGCGTCGACATTCTGGGTGACCATGTCTTCGATGCGGCTGATCACGGCTGCGACGTCGCCGGCAGTGTCGATGACATTGACGTCCCAATCCTTGCCCTTGGCGGCGGCCTGGAAGGATTCGACATAGAATTGAGTGCCGGGCTGGGCCAGATAGGGCGTGATGATGGCGATCTTGGACTGGGCCATGGCGGTGCTCGCGCCCAGAGTGGCAGCGAGCAGGCTCGCGCCAGCCAAGAGGCTGCGGGTGAAATGAATGGTCTTGAAAGTCATGTGTGGTTTCCCCTGGATGCGAATGCCATCGGGTACGTCGCCACGATGGTTCCCTTTCGCCGGCAGGCACCATATGGGAGAGGCGGGAATGCGGGAAGGGTGCAATTGTGCTCTGGCTTGCAACCCCGCACGGTGTCATTCCGGCGCAGGCCGGAATCCATGCTGAAGGCAATCCCGGCGCTGGATGTGCGTGGATAGCTACGGACATGGATTCCGGCCTGCGCCGGAATGACATTGTGGGTAAAACGGGCGGCGGGTGACGAAAAACGAGGGCGACGTGGCGAAAATCACGCTGATCGGGCTGGATGTGGGGACGACGGCCACCAAGGCGGTGCTGATCGATGCGGCGGGGGAGCGGTTGGCGGCGTTTGTGCATCCGCATGCCACGGCGCGGCCGCAGGAGGGGCATGCCGAACAGGATCCGCGCGACTGGATGGCGGGGGTGCTGGGGGCGCTGGATGCCTTTGCGCAGGGCCATGACCTGAGCGGGCTCAAGGCGATCGGGATTTGTAGCCAGGTCAACAGCCATGTGTTTGTTGATGGTGCGGGCACGCCGCTGCTGCCGGCGATTATCTGGCAGGATGGGCGCTCGGCGGCTGATGCGGCCGTTTTGGATGGGCAGGTGAGTGCAGAGCAGAAAATCGGCTGGTTTGGCACGCCGATGCCGATCGATGCGAGCCACGCCTTGTCGCGAATGGCGCATGTGCGGCGGGTGCATCCGGAGATTTATGCGCGGACGCGGCATGTGCTGGCGCCGAAGGATTTTTGTATTTTGCAGCTGACCGGGGCGGTGGTGAGCGACCCGATTGCGGCGGTGGGGCTGGTGGATGCGGGGGGTGATTATGTCGCCGACCTGCTGGCGCTGGTGCCGCGGGCGGCCGAGCTCTTGCCGCCGCTGGCGAGCTTTACCACTGTGGCCGGTGTGGTGCGAGCGGGGCTGCCCTGTGCGGGCGTGCCGGTTGTGGTGGGGGCGATGGATGCCTGGGGCGGCATGTTCGGGGTGGGCGTGGTGGCCAATGGGGACGCCATGTACCAGAGCGGCACGAGCGACGTGCCGGGGATTGTGTCGAGCACGATTGTGCCGACGCCGGGGGTGATCCTGTTTCCGCCCTATGAGGGGGTGGTGATGCATGCGGCGCCCACCCAATCGGGCGGGGCGGCGCTGGGGTGGATTGCGGGGGTGGTGGGGCGGACGCCGGGTGAGGCGGCGGCTTTGGGCGCGAGTGCCGTGCCGGGGCGGTCAGTGCCGCTGTTTTTGCCGCATTTGCAGGGGGAGCGGGCGCCGCTGTGGGATAGCGCCTCGCGCGGGGTATTTGCGCGGCTTGATCCCGGCTCGGGGGCGGCGGAGATGGCGCGGGCGGTGATGGAGGGCGTGGCTTATGCCGGGCGCTGGGCGTTTGAGGCGCTGTATCACTCGGCGGCGGTTGATCCGGCGGTGATCAATATTGGGGGCGGTGGGTCGCTGTCCGATGGCTGGTGCCAGATCAGGGCGGATGTGTTGGGCAAGCCCTTGCGGCGGTGTGTGGCGCCGGAGTCGGCCGCGCTGGGGGCGGCGATTTTGGCGGGGCAGGCGAGTGGGATTGGCGGGACCTTGGCGGAGGCGGTGCGGTTATTGGTGCGGTATGATCGGGTGTTTGAGCCGGATGGGGCGGTGAAGGGGTATTATGATCAGCGGTTTGGGGATTATCAGGCGTTGTATGGGGATTTGCGGGGGTTTAATGGGCGGTTTTAGGGGGTGAGATTGGGGCTTCCCTCCACCCCTCCCTAGCCCTCCCCATCAAGGGGAGGGTGACATCGAGTGCTTGGCAGCATCTCGTCACATCCGCCGGGTTTACCCTCCCCTTGATGGGGAGGGAAGGGTGGGGTGGTGGGAGCCACGATCATTGAGTATGCGGAGGCATACCCCCACCCTGCTCGATTTACGGACTTAGCAAACGCTAAGTCCTATCTCGCTTCCTTGCCATTCGAGCATAGCTCTCATGGCCTTCTCCCCTCAAATCGCTCCACTGGAGCGATTTGCCCTGCGGGACGGCTCGAAGCCCACAAGGGGGAGGGTGGCCGACAGAGAGATTTGGGCTGGAAATGGCTGGCGTCTACCGCCCCGTCCCGATCAGTTCCGCTGCTTTTGACCCGATTGCCATCGCCGGGGCGTTGGTATTGCCCGAGACAATGCTGGGCATGATGGAGCAGTCGATGATGCGCAGGCCTTCGACACCGCGGAGGCGCAGGCGGTCGTCGACGACGGCCAGGGGGTCACTGTCGGGGCCCATGCGGGCGGTGCCGACGGGGTGGTAATTGGTTTTGACGGTCTGGCCGGCGAAGCGGGCGAGGTCTTCGTCGGCGGTGAGGGCGGGGCCGGGCAGCAGTTCCTCGGCGATCTTGGATTTGAAGGGCTCGGTGGCGAGCAATTGGCGGGCGACGGCGAGGGAGGCCAGCGTCAGGCGCAAATCGTCGGCATGGCCGAAGAAATTGCAATCGACCAGCGGTTTGTCGTCGGGATTGGCCGAACGCAGCTTGACGCTGCCGCGCGCCTTAGGGCGGAGCAGGCAGGAGGTGAAGGTGACGCCATAGGTGGGCTTGGCCGAGGAGACGTCGCGGTCGAGATAGACGATGGGCGCGCAATAGAGCTGGATGGTGGGGCGGTCGCCGCCATCGGGGTCGTAGAACAGGCAAGCCTCGATGCCGGTGGTGGTGACGGGGCCGGAATTGAACAGCAGGTATTGCAGGCCATTGCGGATCATGGGCCAGCCCTTGTCCTGGCCGAAATAGCCCGATTTTTTCCGCGTGGTGGCGATGACGGGGACTTCGTGATGGTCCTGCAGGTTGGCGCCGACGCCGGGCAGGTCGGCGGCGACGGCAATGCCGTGTTCGCGCAGGTGATCGGCGGGGCCGATGCCGGAGAGCATGAGCAGCTTGGCGGTGTTGTAGGTGCCGGCGCCGATCAGTACTTCGCGGTCGGCATGGACGGTGTGGGTCGTGCCATCCTTGGTGTAGGCGAGGCCGATGGCGCGGTTGTTTTCGATGATGATGCGGTCGACGCGGGCGCCGGTGATGATGGTGAGGCGGCCATCTTTGCGCAGGGGATCGAGGAAGGCCTTTTTGGCGTCGGAGCGGGCTTTGTGGCGGTTCCACAGGCCATAGGTGTGCTGCATGATGCCGACGCCGTTCTGGCGGACGCCGTTGAAATCGGGATTGTAGGGGTGGCCGAGGCCCTGGGCGGCGAGCAGGAAATCCTCGGTCGTGTCGCAAATCTGGCCGGGTTCGGAGACACGCAGATTGCCTGATATGCCGTGATAGACATTGTTGAAGCGGGCATTGGCTTCGAGGTTTTTGAAGTGGGGGAGGAGGTCGGTGTAGGACCAGGCGCCGGTATTGCCGAGGCCCGCCGCCCAGCCGTCGTAATCCTCGCGCTGGCCGCGCATATAGACCATGGCGTTGACGGCGCTGCCGCCGCCTAATGCCTTGGCGACGGGGACGATGGGGCCGCGGCCGCCCAATTGGGGTTGGGGGACGGTGTGGTGCATTTCGAGGAAATCCTCGCGCGCCAGGTATTTCATGTAGCCGGCGGGGAAATCCATCAGGCGGGCGGTCTTGGCGGGGCCGCGCTCGAGGATGAGCACGGAACAGCCGAAATCGCGCACGAGGCGCATGGCAGCAACCGAAGCGGCCGAGCCGCCGCCGGCAATGATGAAGTCGTAGCTGGACGGCAAGGCGTGTCCCCTCTCGCCGGATTGATCCGGTATTTTGCTGGTACTATCGCAGAGTTTTCGGGCTAGGCGAAGATTGCGCGTTCCTTGCCCACGATTTCGGCCAGGAATTCGGCGACGATGGTGACGCGGCGGAGGGCGCGCAGGTCTTCGTGCACGACCGTCCAATAGGCGCGGGTGAGGCTGTGTTGGGGCAGGATGGGGACGAGATTTGGATCGCCCCCGGCCATGAAACCGTGCAGGATGCCGATGCCGGCGCCGGCGCGGACGGCTTCGGTCTGGCCCATGGCGGTGGAGACGGCAAGGGTCGAGCGCCAGGCGGGGAGGAAGGCGCTGGTATAGTCGAGCGAGGCGGAAAAGAGCAGGTCATCGACGTAGCCGATGAGGTGGTGGGTGGCGAGATCGGCCAAAGCTTGTGGCGTGCCGTGGCGGTCGAGATAGGCTTTGGCGGCGTAGAGGCCCAGGCGATAATCGGTGAGTTTGCGGGCGACCAGGCGCCCTTCGCGGGGGCGCTCGAGGGTGACCGCGATATCGGCCTCGCGGCGGGAGAGGGAGAAGGCGCGGGGGACGGGGACCAGCTCGATGCGGAGGCCCTGGTGCCGTTCGGTGAGCTGGCCGATGCGCGGGGCGAGGAAGGCGACGCCGAAGCCGTCGGGGGCGCCGACGCGGACTGTGCCCTCGATGGCGCTATCGGCGCCGGCGGTTTGGCTCGCGGCGAGCATGGCGCTTTCCATGGCTTCGGCATGGACAAGGAAGCGCTCGCCGGCGCCGGAGAGGTCCGAGCCATTGGTTTTGCGGGTGAAGAGCGTGCTGCCCAGCGCGGTTTCCAGCGCGGTGAGGCGGCGGGCGACGGTGGCGTGGTTGAGGCCGAGGTTTTTGGCCGCGCCCAGGATTTGGCCGTGGCGGGCTATGGCGAGGAAGATGCGGACGTCGTCCCAGTTCATGAGTTTTTTGGCCCCGTTGTTGGAGGGCCCTGATTTGCCTCCCTCCCCCTTGAGGGGAGGGATTGAGGGTGGGGGTGTCGAGCTATCTGCACGCATGGAGTT
>DATMSY010000019.1:0-27976 GCA_035565135.1 Devosia sp. | reverse complement strand
GAGGGAGAACGCGGTGGGAAGGGAGGCAGCAAACCCCTACAACGACCGATTGACTGCAATCCCCCGCGCCGCGCTTGCCGGATCGACCGCAACCGAACCCGCCCGCCCATAGGTCTTGGCCTTGTTCTGCTGGCCCACGATCTGGGCCACATCGGTCAGCAGGTCCTCGGTCACCGTGCGGGCCGTCGCCAGCACGCGCAGGTTTTCCGCCATTTGCGTGGCAAGGCTTTCATGCCCGGCCCGCAGCCGCTCGACCGCCTGGGGCGCCTCGGCCTGCAGGCGTTCGCTCTGGCGCTGCACGGCGCGGGCAAAGCCCACATAATCCTGCGCCAGCCGTGTCTTGTCGGGGGTCAGCAGGCTGGCCTGGCGCAGATGGCCGGTGCGCAGCAGCACGGTTTCCTGGTTCATCACGTCGACCAGGGCGGCCAGAGCAATTTCGGCCATCTGGCAGAGATCGCTGGCCGGCAGGCTATCAAGGGCGGCGAGGCGGGCTGCGGCGGTCATGATCAATAGGCTCCCTTGGAGAATGCGAAATTGTTCTGGTTATTGGCGGCTTCCTGCAGGCTCAGCAGGTCGCCCATGAGCTGGTCGGCAATGCCCAGCCCGCCATTCTGCGCCATGGCGGCGGCGAGCTGTTCCGATTGCAAGGAGCGCCAGGTTTCCTCGCCAAATCCGCCGCCAAAGCCGTTCTCGCTCTTGGCGCTTTCGAACATGGTTTTGGTCAGCGTATTGAGGAACACGCCTTCGAATTCCTCGGCCTGCTGGCGAACCTTGGCGATCTGGCTGGCGCTGAGGGTCGAGCCGGGCTTGGCGATTGCCTCGACCATCACAGCACCTCGATTTCGGCTTGCAGGGCCCCGGTGGCCTTGATGGCCTGGAGGATCGCAATCAGATCGCGCGGCGCTATGCCCAGGGCATTGAGCCCATCCACCAGCTCCTGCAGCGTCACCGATTCATTGACCACCGCCAGCGCCTTGTCCGAGGCGAAGACGTCGAGGTCCGTGCTGGGCTCCACCGCCGTCACGCCATTGCTGAACGGGGCCGGCTGCACGACGGTGGGGTTCTCGGCAATGGTCACCGTCAGGTTCGATTGGGCCACCGCCACGCTCGATACCCGCACATCCTTGCCCATGACGATGATGCCGGAATTCTCGTCGATGACGATCTTGGCCGGCTGGTCGGTTTCCACCATCAGCTGTTCGATATCGGTCAGCAGGTCGACGATATTGCCGTTAAAGCCGCGGGGCAGGGTAACGCGTACCGTGGCCGGGTCTTCCGGCGTTGCCGTCGGCACCCCGATAAAATCGTTGATCGAGAGCGCGATGCGTCGCGCCGTCGTCAGGTCCGGATTGCGCAAAGCCAGCCGCAGCGAAGTTTGCGAGCCGAGATGGAAGTCGATCTCCCGCTCGATCACCGCGCCCGAGGAAATGCGCCCGGTGGTCGGCACGCCCGAGATGATGGTGGCGCTATCGCCCTGCGCCTTGAAGCCGTTGATATTCACCGGCCCCTGGGCAATGGCATAGACTTCGCCATCGGCGCCCAGCAGCGGCGTCACCAGGAGCGTGCCGCCCTGCAGACTATCGGCGTCGCCCAGCGCGGCCACCGAAACGTCAATGCGCGAGCCCTGCGTGCCGAAGGGCGGCAGGTTGGCCGTCACCATCACCGCCGCGACATTGGCGGTGCGCACATTCTCGCCCGCCGTATTCACGCCCAGCCGCTCCAGCATGGATTGCAGCGATTGCTTGGTGAAGGGGGAATTGTTGAGCCGGTCGCCCGTGCCGTTGAGGCCGACCACGAGGCCGTAACCGACCAGCTGGTTTTCGCGGATGCCCTCCATGTCGACAATGTCCTTGATGCGCGCTGCCGCGGCAAAGGCATCGGCCATCGGGGCCAGCAGCAGGGCGGCGCTGAGGGCACTTGCCGCAAGCCGTCGCATGATTATGTGCATCGTCATCCCCGTCATCGGGCCGCTCCATCCCCATGGCGCGGCATTTGACGATGACAGTGCGAAAAGCGTGCCAAAGTCCGGAGGCGACGGTTATCCCGTTGAAATATATCGACTTTATGCTGAATTTCAGGCTCGGCGGCTTCGCTTTCCGGCGCTGCTGAGCAATTCTTGCCGGGTCGATTAAGCTCTTGTTAACGCCTTGCGGCAGATTTTGCCGGGGTAAGCACCGAACCGATTTGAGTCTGGCTTTGCGCATCGAAACCAATACTCGCACCAATGGGGTCAGCGGCCGCAGCGCCGCAGGCCGTACCGGTTCGGGCATGGCCTTCGTTCCGGCCGGCGAAGAGAGCGCGGTTCGCGTCGCCAGTTCGGCGCCCATGGCCGCCGCTACCGGCATCGACGCCATCCTTGCCCTGCAGGCGGTGGAAGACCCGGCGGTCGCCAAAAAGAAGCGGGCCATGCGCCGCGGCGCTTCGCTGCTCGACCTGCTTGATAGTATCAAGGCCGATCTGCTGGTCGGCCGCATCGGCGCCGATAGGCTGGACCAGCTCGTGCTCCTCTTGGGCGACGTGCGCGAGCGCTCCGTACCCGGTCTCGACGCCGTGCTCGACGACATCGAATTGCGCGTCCAGGTCGAATTGGCCAAGCTGGGCCGTTTCCTCTAGGCCCATACCTGCGCCGTAATGTCGAAATTCCCGCTCCTCATTCGTCGGGATGATGAGCGGTACCGCTCTTCACCCGAGGAGACCATCATGATCGACAGACTCAACGCCTATGCGCCCGTCGCGCTCGCTGCCTTGCGTATCATTGCCGGATTGCTGTTCCTCGAGAGCGGCATGCAAAAGCTGTTCGGCTTTCCCCCGGCGCCATTCGAAATTCCCATGAACGCCTTGCTCTACACGGCCGGCGTTCTCGAACTTGTCGGCGGCGCCCTGCTGATCGTCGGCCTTCTAACCCGGCCCACCGCCTTCATCCTTTCGGGCATGATGGCCGTCGGCTATTGGATAGGCCATGCGCCACAGGGCTTTTTCCCCGCCACCAATATGGGCACGGGCGCGATACTGTTCTGCTTCGTCTTCCTCTACATATTCTTCGCCGGCCCCGGCCGCTGGAGCCTCGACAGCCTGCTGCCCGTGCCGTGGCGCGAGCCGCGCTAGGCGCTCAGCTTTTTCGGTCGAGAGCCCCGATGACGTTCCCTCCCCCTTGAGGGGAGGGCTAGGGTGGGGGTGTCGAGGCCTCCACAAACTCCATGCTGGTAGAGAATCCGACACCCCCACCCTCAATCCCTCCCCTCAAGGGGGAGGGAGGTCAGCTTTTTCGCATAGCGAAAAAGCTGGGATCGTGGCTTCCCACCAATCGAATGACCCTCACCCCTCCGCGCAATTCGCCATATCCGCATTCCACCCAGCTGCGATATCCAGCACCGAAACCCGCCGCAGCGCATCCTCGAACTGCTTACGCGAGGCTTCCAGCGCTTCCGTCGTCGCCCGGTTCGCCGCCTTGGCCAGCAGGCAGGATGTATCTTCCGCATCGATCCCGATGGCGAACAGGGTGGGCGAGCCCAGCGCGGCATAAATCTCCAGCAGCGTGATTTCGGCCAGCGGCCGGGCCAATTGCCAGCCCCCGCCATGCCCCTTGGTCGCCTTGACGATGCCGGCCTCCCGCAGCCCGCCCATGGTCCGCCGCACCACCGAAGCATTGGTATGCAGCATGCCCGCGATCAGCTCGGACGTCGCCGGCCCCTCCATCTGGTCGAGATGGAGCAGGGCATGCAGAACGCGGGAGAGGCGATTGTCCTGGCGCATGGGTCTTCCGTAATCATGTAGCAAACGAACAGGCATGAGATTGACGAAGTGTTCTCATGGTGCATACGATGCTACATGGCTTCGCCCGCTAACGCCAATATTGCGCCTGTCGCAACCTGCCATTGCGGCAGGGTCAGCATCACCTTGCCCCATGCGCCCGCCGTCGTGGTCGAATGCAATTGCAGCCTCTGCCGCCGCTATGGCGTGCTCTGGGCCTATTACGAAGCCGGCGAACTTGAGGGCATGCCCGGCCCCGGCGATACCGACACTTATGCCTGGAATGGCCGGCACGTCGATTTCCATCGCTGTGCCAATTGCGGCTGCGTCACCTATTGGGCGCCCAGAAGCGCGGCCCGCTCCAAGCGGGGCATCAATGCCCGGCTCCTGCCGCCCGAGATCGTCGCGGCGGCCCGCCTCCGCCACAAGGATGGCGCGGGCTCCGGCAAATATCTCGATTGAGGCTGTCGAACTCCCCTGCGGCCATTCGTTGATAGGGCAAGGGCAGGGCATGAGGCGCCGCCCAATCATCGGGAGCCACAAAATGACCATTACCATCACCGCCTTCAAGCAATCCCCCGACCGCGGCATTGGCCTGGCGCGTGACATGCGCGTGCGCTGGGCGCTGGAAGAAGTCGGCCAGCCCTATGCCGTCCACCTGGTCACTTTCGCCGAGATGAAGCAGCCCGAGCATCTGGCGCGCCAACCCTTCGGGCAGATACCCACCTATGAAGAGGGCGACCTCACGCTCTTCGAATCCGGCTCCATCGTGCTTCACATCGCCGAGGGCCATCCCGGCCTCTTGCCGGACGATGCCAATGCCCGGGCACGCGCCATCACCTGGATGTTTGCCGCGATCGGCACGGTGGAGCCACCGATCCTCGAATTGCAGACCCTGCGCTTCGGGGAGGGCGACAAGCCCTGGTTCGACCAGCGCATGCCGCTCGTCATCGACCGCATCCGCGACCGGCTGCGCCAGCTTTCCGCCCGTCTCGGCGATGCCGATTGGCTCGACGGCACCTTCAGCGCGGGCGACCTGATGATGGTCCATGCCCTGCTCCGGGTGCGCCCGCCGGGCATCCTTGACGAATTCCCCATCCTCTCCGCCTATTGCGCCCGCGCCGAAGCCCGCCCCGCCTACCAACGCGCCTTCGCCGCCCAGCGCGCGGTCTTTACCGAGGCGAACAAATAGGGCGCAAGACAGCCCGCCCTAAAGCCCTCCGCTTGCCTCGCCATGTCAGCACCTTTGGGCTAGCATCGCCCTGTTTCTTTCCGGCAAAAGGTATTTCAGAGATGGCTCTCAGCATTCTTTTCATCGGCGGCACCGGCCAGATTTCCTATCCATGCGTCGAGCGCGCGGTGGCGCAGGGGCATGCTGTCAGTGTCTATAATCGCGGCAAGCGCGAGAGCGATCTGCCCAAGGGCGTCACCTCGATCATCGGCGATCTGGCCGGCCCCGAATATGCCGATCTGGCCAAGGCCAATTTCGATGTCGTGTGCCAGTTCATCGCCTTCACGCCCGATCAGGTGGCGCGGGATATCGAGATTTTCACCGGCCATTGCGGGCAATATATCTTCATCTCGTCCGCCTCGGTCTATGAGAAGCCGGCCAGCCACTATGTAATCACCGAGAAGACCCCGGCCATCAATCCATACTGGCCCTATAGCCAGGCCAAGATCGCCTGCGAAGAGCTGCTGCAGGAGAGCAAGGGCCTTAACTGGACCATTGTGCGCCCCAGCCACACTGTCCGCACCGGCCTCCCCATCATGATGGGCGACAGCGATATCATGGCGCGGCGCATGCTCGATGGCGAGCCCACCATCGTCGCCGGCGACGGCCACACGCCCTGGACGCTGACCCGCTCGGTCGATTTCGCCGTGCCCTTTGTCGGCCTTTTCGGCAACAAGCGGGCGCTGAACGATGTCTTCCACATCACCAATGACCGCGCCCATATCTGGGACGATATCCAGAAAGCCATTGCCCGCCTGCTCGGCGTCGAAGCCAAGATCGTCCATGTCCCGACCGACACCCTGGTCCGCTACAATCCGGACTGGGTCGGCCCACTGACCGGCGACAAGGCCTGGACGGCGATTTTCGACAATTCCAAGGTCAAGAGCGTCGCCGGGGACTTCACCTGCGCCGAGAGCCTCGACGAAATCCTTGCCGAACCCATCCAGCACCTCAAGCAACGCCTCTCCGCCAAGCGCCCGCCCAAGGGCGACTTCGACGCCCTGGTCGACCGCATCTGTCGCGAACAGGCGGCGCTCGGTTAGGCGCGTCGATCGCTAAAGGCGTCCAAACCGCAGGGGCAGGCGCCTCATTCCTGCTCCCGCACCCGCCCATCGCGGTAAAACACCATGCCGCCGTGATAGAGCACGTCATCCACGAATTCGCCGTCGGCGGCAAAACCGGTGTCGTCCCAATAGTCGATGTGGTTGCCCCTAACCTCGTAGCGCCCCTGATAGGCGCTCTGGCGGGTGCCGCGCGCTTCGTCATAGCGCCCGTTGGGCAGCAGTTCCTGGCGGACATGGCCGTCGGCGGTGATCCACATGCCGATATAGGGGTGAGATTGCGTCATCTGTTGCTCCGACAAGGCTGGAAGGGTCAGGGCGGCCATGGCCATCGCCGCCAGAATGGTGCCTCGGCCGATGGCGAATGCGAGCGTGTCGCGCGTCATAATTGGCTCCTCGGTTTCATGCGGTGAGCGAAACCTAGAGAGCGGTGACCGGCTCAACAATCCATGCAATGCTGCATGGCTTGGTAAGCTGGAGTCACCAATGAGCGACCTGCATGCGATGACGATCTTTCTCGCCGTTGCCGAATTGCGCAGCTTCCGCGCCGCGGCCGAGCGGCTTGGTGTCACGCGGTCGGCCGTGAGCCAGGCGATACGGCGCCTCGAAAACCAGCTCGGCATAGCGCTGGTGCAGCGCACGACGCGCAGCGTCAGCCTGACCGAGGCCGGGCAGGGGCTTTATGCGCGGGTGGCGCCGGCCATGGTTGAAATCACCGCCGCTCTGGACGATGCCGGCGACCAGCAGCAAATGCCACGCGGCCTGCTGCGCCTTGCCGTCTCGACGATCGCCGAAACCTTCTTGTCGGGCCCGCTGCTCGCCGCCTTCACCGAGCGCTACCCCGATATCGCGCTGGAAGTGACGGTGACCGATCAGGAATTCGACATTACCGCCCAGGGCTACGACGCCGGCGTGCGCCTGGGCGAAGTCATCGAACAGGACATGATCGCTATCCCGGCCTCGCCTGACCAGCGGCAGATCGTGGTGGCCGCGCCTGCCTATCTCGAAAAGCACGGCATGCCCCATCACCCGCGCGATCTGGCCTCCCATCGCTGCATCGGCTGGCGCCCGCAACCTGCCGGCGCCCCCTACCGCTGGGAGTTTGCCGATAACGGCCGCAGTTTTGATGTCGAAGTCGACCCCGAAGTCACCACGAACGATATGTGGCTGATGGTGCGCATGGCCTGCGCCGGGGCCGGCATGACCTTCGGCATGGAAGAGACATTCGCTCCCTACATCGCCCGAGGCGAACTCACCCCGGTGCTCACCCCTTACTGTCCCACGCTGCCGGGATTTTTCCTCTACTACCCCAACCGCCGCCACCCAGCCCCCAAGCTGCGAGCCCTGGTCCAACACGTCCAGCGCTGGCGCAAGCAGGGCAGGGCTGTCGATTGACCCTAAAGTAACGTGCGCCCTCGATAGACCGCCGTCCGCAATTCGCTGGCATAATAGCCCAGATCAGGCATGCCGCCGCTATGCGCCAGGCTGCTTGCGAACCGCAGAAATGTCCACCTTCGGCCTTGTCGCCAGCCAGATAACGTGGCGGGAGCCTCGGCCCTTGCCATTGGCGCGGATGCGTTCTTCTTCCACCGTGAAGCCGGCACGCTGTAGGCGCTGGGTGAAGGCGCGGTCGGGGGCGGAGGCCCAGATGGCCAGCACGCCGCCCGGACGCAGCGCCGCCTTGGCCGCCTTGAGGCCGCTCATGCTGTAAAGGGCGTCATTGGTCTCGACGGTCAGCCCGTCGGGGCCGTTATCGACATCGAGCAGGACGGCGTCATAGCTCCCCTTGGCCGAATTGATCAGCCGGCGCACATCGACAACCCTGATGTCGACGCGCGGATCATCGAGGCAATCGCCAAAAATCCCAGCCATCGGTCCCTTGCCCCAGGCCACGATGGCCGGCATCAATTCGGCAACGGTGATCCTGGCCGTCGCGGGCAGGGCGGCAAGCGCCGCGCGCAGCGTGAAGCCCATGCCGAGCCCCCCGATCATCATATGCGCCCGCGGCCGATCGCTGATCCGCGCCCATGACAGCCCCGCCATGGCCTCTTCGGACCCACTGAGCCGGCTGTTCATCAGAGCGATATTGCCCAGCATGATGGAGAATTCATCGGCGCGCTGGATCAGGCGCATATCACCGCGACCATCGGGGAGCGGGGCGGTATCGATCAGGACCCAGGGGTTCACGGCAATGCTTTCGGAAGGGGCTTTCGCGGATCACTCTATCGGGGCTGCGTTGCGGCGACGCAAGCGAAAGCCGACAAATGGGTTTGCCATTGGCCTGACGTGGTAGATGAGCACGGCGGCTCATATACCCAAAGGCCAAATGGCGGCTTTCGACCCACTCTTCGATTTTCCTATCGGAATGGCCAGGTGCCGGGAGCAAGCGGATGCCGGGCAGGAGTTGATGCTGGCCCTCGCGGCTTGGCCCTGCATTCCCCGGTGGTGCCCGGTTGCCCATGGACGGCGCTCCCGTCCATGATGGCGCATAGTGAAAACGGATGGAGCCAGGCGGCCAGCATGCTACCTGTTGTTTGGATATTAGGTACGTCCGGGGTGGGCAAATCCACGGTCGGGTATCGTCTGATGACAGACCTCGGTCTTGCCGGGGGGGAAGCGGCCTTTGTCGATGCCGATCAATTGCGGCTCGCCCATGGCGTGCGGGCGACGGAAACGGAGCTGGTCGCCTCGGCCCTGCCGGGGCTCGATCGCGGTTTTCGCGCAGCCGGCGCCCGTGTTCTCGTAGTGGCCAGCCTGGCCGATAGTCGGGAGCATCTTGAGGCTCTGCTGCCTGGCGTACCCCGCGCGGAGATTCTGGCCGTCCACCTGGTGGCCAGTCCCGAGACGATCCGGGAACGGGTGCGGCAGCGCGGATGGCGCGTGGACCTTGCCGACGAAGCGGTGCGCTATGCCGATCGGATCGATCCCGGCCTGGCGGATCTGCGGCTCGAAACCGGCCAGCAATCGCCCTCGGACCTGTCCGCGGCAATCCGGGATAAGATCCTTGCCCGCCTGGGGAACACGCCCGGCGGAGCCCAGTCCCTGGCGGAATATTCTCCGGCGGCACCGGGCCGGATAATCATGCTGACCGGGCCTGGAGGGGCGGGGCTGTCCACGGTCGGCTTTCAGCTGTTTTCCACGCTGGCACGGGGCGGCGGGCCTGTTGGCTATCTCGATACCAAACAGGTGGGGTTCCTTGCCATCGAGCGAGATAAGGCGGCTCTTGCGTCCCTGCGCACCGCCAATGCGTATGCCCTGGCCTCCAGCCTTGCCGAGGGTGGTGCACGAACGGTCGTCATCAGCGGAGAACCGGGTGTCATCGCGTGTCTGCACGGCCTTTACGGCGCCGACGCGGCCGTCATATTCTGGCTTCATGCATCCCCCGCTGCCCTGGCGGATCGCATTACCCGACGCTCCCGCGGTGACGGACCGAAAATTCAGGGCGATGACCGGATCGGCTTAACCGGCCAGGCCCTGGATCAGTCCATCGCCGCCGCCATTGGAGAGAGCCGGAACGTCAGCCTGCGCCCGCAGGCCGCCAAGGTGATCGACACGACTGCGATGAATGCGGCGGAGGTGGCCGACGCCGTCCGCGATGCGCTATCGTCCAAACGCGAGAGCAGGGGCTGACCCGTGCCCGGCGGCTAGCGTCCCGATCCCAGATAGGGCAGGATCCCTCCAATATCATTGGTCCAGACATAGTCCGGAAATCCGGCCGGGACAGCCCGGGCATAAGCGGGCGTATCGATGCCGTCACTGTCGTCGGGCCCGCCAAAGGGGCCGTGCAGCAGCACCACGCTGCCGGCGTCATGCATGCGTTGCACGAAGCGGTTGGGCCAGCCCCACATCCAGCCAGCATAGTTGATTGGCAGGGGGATGATGGTGTTGTGGCACGCTGCCGGAACCTGCCCCGTCCAGCCGGTGAGCAGATAGGGCACGAGGCATTCCTTGATGCTGCCGAGCGAGAAGCCCTTGAGCCCCGGCAGGCCTTCCAGCGCCGCCCGCACCGGCTCGTCGCCCCCATAAACGCCCCAGATGGCCGGCTGCCAGGATGGATTTTCGGCGAGCAGGGCGGCCAGCCTTTCCCCCTCGGTCCGATCGCGCGATTTGAAATTGATCAGGAATTGCCCCTCGGGAAAGGCGGCGATCACCTCGTCCAGCGATGGCATCTGTCCCACGCCCGTGCCGCGCAGCGGAAAGCTCCGGCCGCCATCGGCGGTATAGCCGTAGCCGATATCGAGCGATTTGAGATAGGCCATGTCGTGTTCGCGGGTGACGCCGGTGCCATCGGTGCGGCAATCGAGCGTCCAATCGTGAAAGACCGCAAACTTGCCGTCCGTGGTCGGATGCACATCCAGTTCCACCACGCTGGCGCCCGCGGCGAAGGCGGCCCGCATGGAGGCGATGGAATTCTCGATTTCGGGGACAATCGGCTCAAGAATCCGCGTGGCGGTGCAGGTCTCATTGGTAAGACCCGTCCGGTCGAAATTCTGATGCACCCCGCGATGGGCCATCAGCCTGGGCGTGCCATCCAGGGCTGGCGCAAGGAACGAGGCATTGAAAAGAGCGATACCGGCCATGATGGCGGCGGCCGAAGCCAAAACGACAAGCAGCGGGCGTCGGCGCATCAAATTCCAGTCCATGCAAATCCCTCGATCGACCGCAGAATAATGAATGCATCACCGCGCCGCCAGACAAGCCATCGTAAGCGACGGAGTCGGACGCGCTCCGATTTCGCATAGCTGAGATCGGTTCCGCCGTTCGCCCGGTCATCAAACTGTTGCCCTTTTTGGGGTATGCGCCTTGCGCGGCGGCACTTTGCCACGTTGTCCACCGGGGCATATGCGTGCTTGCCCGGTGGGGCGCGCGCGCATATATAGGCCGCCTTAGGGGTGCATTGGAGTTGAGTCTGCTGATGTCTTCGGTTGTTGACCTAGTTGAATACCGGCCCAGTGACGACGAGCCGTTCATGAATCCGCGCCAGCGCGAATATTTCCGGGCCAAGCTGAATTCGTGGAAGGATGAGATCCTGCGCGAAAGCCGCGAAACGCTCGCAAACCTGCAGGAAGAAAGCCAGAATCATCCCGATATGGCTGATCGCGCCAGTTCGGAAAGCGATCGCTCGCTGGAACTGCGGACCCGTGATCGCCAGCGCAAGCTGATTTCCAAGATCGATGCCGCGCTCAAGCGCATTGACGATGGCACCTATGGCTATTGCGAGGAAACCGGCGATCCGATCGGGCTCGCCCGGCTCGATGCACGGCCCACCGCCACGCTGAGTCTGGAAGCCCAGGAAATGCATGAGCGCCGCGAAAAGGTCTATCGCGACGAATAGTCCGATGCCCCGCGCTGAATACGAATAAGGGCCCGCTGCCGCAGCGGGCCCTTATTGTTTGGCCGGCAAGGCTCAGAAGCCGAAAATGCCGGTAATGCTGGACTGGCCGTTGCCGTTCTGCATGCAGGAGCCATTGGTGTTCTGGCCGAACTGGAACAGGCCGCAGCTATTGTTGTTGCCGTTCTGGTGGATGGTGCCGTTATGGCCATTGCCGTTCTGCACGATGACGCCATTATTGCCCGAGCCGGTCTGGCTGCCGCCGGCGGAATTGCCATTGCCGTGCTGGCTGACATTGGCGCCCGTGGCGTTCATGCCCTGAAACAGCGAATAGAGGCCCAGTCCCAGGCCAAGCGCCTGGGCTTCATCGGGGTCGGTGGGAGCATAGCTGATGGAAACCTGGCCGCCCGCGGTGGCGGGGCTGGCGATCGCGGCGACGCCGATGGCGGCAGCGGCAAATGCGGCAAGGGTGGTCTTGATGATCTTGGTCATGGCGTCTCTCCTGTTTGTTGTGTGCTGGGGTGATCCAGCTGATGGTTTGACTATGGGGGAGTGCGCGTGAACCGATCCGGAGCGCCATGTTCAGTCAACGTTCACAGTCTGTGAACGAATCCGCCCCCCCTGCTAACCAAACAAAAAGGGCTCCAGCGAACTGAAGCCCTGTTGGACGGCGATGGAAATTTTGAGTCAAAGCCTAGTCACAAGCTCCTGATCGCAATCGAGTTTCTTGCCATTGGCGGTCACCTCGAACACCAGGTCATAGCGCGATCCGGCATTGATCATGACCTTGCCGAGCGTTGCTATCTCATTGGCGCCAATAGCGAAATTCCCGCCCTGGCTGATATTGGTCCCCGAGCTCTGCAGCCGCAACTGGTAGGACCCGTTGACCGCCACATCGGTATGCACCGCACCCTCCAGCATCAGCATGCCGTTCTGGGTTGTCGCGGTCACGCCGCATTGCACCGGCCCGCCTGGCGTCGTCGTCCCCGCCTGCCCACCGGTCACGGCAACAGCCGCCAGACCCAGGCCAAGCAGGGCAGGGATGAGACCTAAGCGTTTGTCAAAGCTGATCATTTTATGTCTCCCATTCTGGAATGGGCCGGAAGGGCAAGCCTTCCGGCCGGGGTCGTCAGGCATCAGGGGCAGGCCTGCACGAAGGCAGTGACATTGCCGGCGCCGGCCTGGGTGACATTGGCGCTGCAGCCATTGCCGACCTGCACGCCGGCGGCGACATTGCCATTGCCGTCCTGGGTCAGGATCGCGGTGTGATTGTCGCCGAACTGGCCGACGCCGGCGGCGTTGTTGTTGCCGTGCTGCCAGGTATCGGCGTAGTTGTTGTTGCCCTGCTGACCCACGGCGCCGACATTGTTGTGACCGAACTGCTGGCCGACGGCGGAGTTCCAGTTGCCGGTCTGGGAAATGCCCAGGCTGTTGTTCCAGCCAGCCTGGTTGCCGCCGGCGGCATTGCCGAAGCCCCACTGGTTGACCCAGACGCCAGCGGCCATGGCGGGCGCGGCGGTGACAGCGAGAACGGCGGCGATGGCGGTGGTGATGACGATGCGCTTCATTTGACTTCTCCTGTTTGGCGGCGCTCCCTCCGAGCGCTTTCTGCCGATGACTATTGGCTTAAACAGGCGTGCCGGAACGCTGACTGAACCCGCGATTCAGATTCCGTTCATTGTCGAAAAAAGCGCATCCGGGGCCGGTCTATCCCAGCGCGATCTCCCGCTCGATGCCGATGGCCTCCAGGAAATCGCGGTCATGGCTGACCACCAGCAGCGCCCCGTCATAGCCGCGCAGGCCGGCCTCCACCTCCTCGATAGCGTGGATATCGAGGTGGTTGGTGGGCTCGTCCAGGATTAGCAATTGCGGTGGATTATTGCCGCCAATGGTGCAGGCCAGCCCGGCCCGCAGGGTTTCCCCGCCGCTCAGCGTACCCACCAATTGCAGGGCCGCATCGGCGCGGAACATGAAGCGGGCCAGCGCCGCCCTTCCGGTATTCTCGTCGGCCTCGGGATTGAGGCGGCGGAAATTGTCGCGAATGCTGAGCTGCGGATCGAGCAGGCTCACAGTCTGGTCGAGCAGGGCATAGGGCACCAATATGCGGGCTACGCCGCTGGTGGGGGTGAGCGAACCGGTCAGCAGCCGCAACAGCGTGGTCTTGCCCGAGCCATTGGGCCCGGTAATGGCGACGCGCTCCGGCCCGATCATGCCGAAGGAGGCATTGGTCACGACCGAGTTTTCGGGCACGGGCCCGCCGCTCAGATCGTCTACCTGCAGCACTGTCCGCCCCGCCGGAAGGCCGGATGGCGTCAGCGTTACGGAGAGGGGTGTCAGGATTTCCACCTGCGCCCTGGCTTCGCTGGCGGCTTCCGCCGCTTCGCCGCGCAACCGATTGGCCAGCCGCGTATTGCCGCCGCTGGTATTTTCCGAATTCTCCTTCATGCCGCCCAGCATGATCTTGGGAATATCGCCCTTGGCCGCCTTGCGCTTGCCGGCGCCGTCCTTGCGCGCCTTGCGTTCCGCCACGGCCTGAATCTTGCGGTCGACCTCGGCCATTTTGCGTTCGGCCGATGCCAGCTGATGCTCGGCAGCGGCCAGTTCCAGCGCCTTGCGCTCGCTATAATGGTCCCAATTGCCGCCATAGCTTTTGGCGCCCAGGCTGGTTAGCTCGACAATGGCATCCATTTCCCGCAGCAGTGCGCGATCATGGCTGACCACGATTGCTCCGCCGCGCCAGCGATGCAGCAGGTCAACCACCGCCTGCCGGCCATCGGCATCGAGGTTATTGGTGGGTTCGTCGAGCAGGATCATGTCCGGCTCGGCGAGGATCAGCCGGGCCAGCGAGAGCCGCGTTCGCTGGCCGCCACTCAGCGTGGACAGCAGCCGGCCGGGATCGAGCGCGGGCAGGTGCACATCGGCAAGGGCCGCGTCGATACGGCCGGGCAGGGTCCAATCGGCCTCCCCGGCATCCTCTGCGGTGCCAAGCCCCTGTTCGAGGCGATCGAGCCGCTCAAGCTCACCTGCAACGCCGAGGTGGTCGGCAACGGTTTCAGTGGGATCGACCCGCACCGATTGCTCAAGCACGCCAAGCGTCCCGGTGACGCTGACGGAGCCTGAAGCAGGCGTCAACTCTCCCAGGATCAGGCGGAGCAGGGTGGATTTGCCCGTGCCGTTGCGGCCGATCACTCCCGCGCGTTCGTTGCCGAAGCTGAGGTCGAGACCGGTGAAAAGCGGCTGATTGTCAGGCGTGGAATAGGAAAGTTGGTGCAGCGTGATGGAGGCGGGCATGGACGGATTCCGAATGAGCGATGCGGATGAGGCAGTCGGTCATCGAAGAATCCATTGGGTACCGTCCGGTCTGTGCTGCGGGTGAGCCAGAACATAAGGGTGAGGGCGGGGAAGTCAAGTTTTGGACGGGTGCGCTCTTCGGGCTGTGAGGGCGCTCATACCCCCTCCACGCCGTCATTGCCCGGCCTGTCCGGGCAATCCATGCTTCAGCGCGTGCGGAGCGATGGATCACCCGGACGAGCGGGGTGATGACGATGGTGGGTGGGGTCGTGGCTAGGCAGAAACTGATTCCGCCGCCCCGCCTAATGCCTTGAAATCAAGCCAGATACCGCTTCTTCAAATGCGCCTTGAAGAAATCCGCATTCAGCGGTTCGCCCGTTGCCCTGGTGATCAGATCCGGCGTGGACCAGCGCGAGCCCTGGCTCCAGATATTGTCGGCGCGCCATTGGTTGACGCCGGCGAAGTCGCCCTTGCGGATGTCCTCGCGGACATTGGGCTGCGCCTTTTCCAGCGCTGCCCATTGCTGGGCCGCGATCATGGCACCGAGGGTGTAGCTGGGGAAATAGCCGAAGGCGCCGCCGGGCCAATGAACGTCCTGCATCGGGCCATCCTTGGGGTCGGCCAGTGTCGAAAGCCCCAGATATTCGGTCATCTTGGCGTCCCAGGCTTCGGGAATCTGGCTGGCTTCCAGTTTGCCGTTGACCAGGTCCTGTTCCAGTTCGTAGCGCAGGATGACGTGGAGCGGGTAGGTGACCTCGTCTGCATCGACGCGGATAAAGCCGCGTTCGACATGGTTCACCTCGTTGAGGATATCGGCGATTTCCCAGCCCGGAATGGCGTCTTCGCCCAGATGCAGATGCACCAGCGGCAGGGCGAATTCCCAGAATTCGGGGCTGCGCGACAACTGCATTTCCACGAACAGGCTCTGGCTTTCGTGAATGCCCATGCCGCGCGCCTTGCCCAGCGGCCAATGCGACCATTCCTTGGGCAGGCCCTGCTCGTAGAGCGCATGGCCGGTTTCGTGCAGCACGCCCATGAGCGAAGAGAGGAATTCGTCGGTGCGGTAGCGCGTGGTCATGCGCACATCGGTCGGCACGCCGCCGCAGAAGGGGTGGTGTGATACGGCGAGCGAGCCATGGGTGAAGTCGAAGCCCACCGCGCGCATGGCGGCGAGGCCCAGCTCGCGCTGCTTCTCAATCGGGTAGGGGCCGCTCAGCGCCTTGCGCGGGCGCTTGGCGAGCCGTTCGTCCTGCGCCGCCAGCGCCTCGGGCACGAAGCCCTTGAGGAAGCTTTTGAGATCGCCAAAGACCAGGTCGAGATCGGCCGTGCGGTTGCCGGGATCGTATTGCTCCATCAACGCATCATAGGGCGCAAGCTTCAGCGCCTCCGCGCGCAATTGCGCTTCCTCGCGCACCAGCGCCACGACGCCTTCCAGCGCCGGCAAAAAGCTGTCCCAATCGTTCTTGGCGCGCAATTCGCGCCAGAGCTGTTCGGAGCGCATGGTGGCGGCGGTCTTGCGCTCGACGAACTCGGTGGGGAGACAAGTGGCGTTGATATAGGTCTTTTCGAATTCGCCCAGAGCCAGCTTCTGGTCTTCGGTTTCGACTTCCTTTTTGGCGGTCTCGATCCAGTCGGCGATTTCGGGCGCGGTGGATTGGGCGTGGTAGAGCCCGGCCAGGTTCGACATGGCCTCGGCGCGCTTTTCCCCGCCGCCGACGGCCATATGGGTAGCCTCGTCGGCGCCCAGGATGGAGAGCGCATGCTCCAGCGCTTCGAGTTTGCGGCCGAGATCGTCGAGTTTCTGGAAGGACATGGGGCAGGCTCCGAATTTTGCGCCCAGAGGTGTTCCATAGCTCTGCCTTGAGGGCAAGGTGCGCCCGCAAAAGGGGAAGAGGCGCAGCCGGGGAGACTGCGCCTCTTGGGGAAGGCCGGATCTGTTCTGGAGCCAGCCAGGGCAAGGTCCTTCTGGACCCCGCCGGGGAGAACCCGGCCGCGCCATTGGGGGAATGCGCGGCGGGAAACCGGGGATCGCTCCTAAAAAGGCAGGATGGCGTCCATGACCTGCTGGCCATAGCGGGGCTGCTGGACATCGGTGATCTGGCCGCGGCCGCCATAGGAGATGCGGGCTTCGGCGATCTTGGCCGAGGGGATGGTATTGTTGGCGCGGATATCGGAGGGGCGCACGATGCCGGTGACGATGAGGTCGCGGACTTCGAAATTCACCCGCACTTCCTGGCGGCCTTCGATCACCAGATTGCCATTGGGCAGGATCTGGGTGACGACGGCGGCCACCGAGGTTTCGAGGCTTTCCGAGCGGTTGACCGAACCGGCGCCCTTATTGGCCATGCCGGAGGTGAAATCGACCGCGGCGGAGGGGTCGATATTGCCGCCCGAACCGCGATTGATCACCGTGCCCAGAATGCCGCCCATGCCGGCGGTATTGGATGCGCTGCGGCTGGAATTGGTGGTGTTGTCGATCTGGGCGCTGTCATTGATGGTGACGACGATGGTGAGAATATCGCCGATGCGATGGGCGCGCTCGTCCTTGAAGAAGCCGCGGGCCGAAGTGCGGTAGAGCGAATTGGGCTGGTAGGTGTCCGCGATGGCCTCGGGCATCGGCATGCGCACCGGCTGATAGCCCGCTACGGTGGTCGGGTCCTCGATGGCGGTCAGCACCGGCGCTTTGCCGACATTGGCGAGGCGATCGGTGGTGGTGCAGGCAACGAGCGAGCCGGTGAGCAGCAGCAGGGCGGAGAGTTTGACGAGCTTCATTTTCGGGGCTCCTGAGCTAGAGGCCGGCAACGGAAAGGGGGGCGATGCTGACTTCGACAGCACCAGCGGAAATGGCGGTAGCGTTGATCAGGCGCTTGGAAGCAAGGTTGAGCACCTGCACCGGGCCGCCGGCGGCAGCGCTGGTGATGGCCTGGCCCTTGACGGTCAGCGTCATCGGCCCCTTGCGGAAATAGATGGTCACCAGCTGGTTCTTGGCGATGAGCTGGGGCGTCGTGACATCCGAGGGCTTCAGCATCATGCCCTCGCGGCTCTGGCGGGTCAGCGCCATGCCGATCAGCTGGTTCGGCTGGGCAATCCCGGCGCCATCGGCAAAGCGCAGCGCCACGGGGCGCATCTCGATATTGTCGGGGCCGAGCACGGTGCCGGCCGGGAGGCTGGCCCTGAGGTGCGGGGCTTCGATCATCAGCTCGATCGTGCCGGCGACGTCGAGCGGCTGTGCTTCGCCGGCAATGGCCAGGCGGGCTGTGAAAGTGCCGGTCCCGGGCAGGTAGCGCAGGCTGACAATGCTGGCCGGCGTGGCCACCGGCTCGGCATTGATCGGCATGATGGGCGTATTGAAGAGAGTATCGGCGGTCATACCCTCGGTCATGATGCCGCGCTGGCGCAGGTCGGCGGCGATGAGCTGGGTAATGCGCGCCTCGTCAACGACGCTGGCGGCGCGCGTCACGCGGCTGGCGCTGGCGCCGTTATTGTCGAAGTCGATAATCCCCACCCGCGCGGCGGCAGCGGTGATGTCGGTGAGGGGCACGAGACCGCTGGTGCCGGGCCGGGGCGAGCGGAACAGCGGCTGTTCTGCGGCAGTACCGGCATCGTCGAACATGTCGCCGACGGTCACCACGGCCGCGGAGACCACGATATCGGCCTTGAGGGTCGGGGCCGCGAAGGCGGTGCCGGCGAGCAGGGCGGTGGCGAAACCAGTGAGAAGCGTGCGGATCATCTAGCGCTCTCCCTTAGCGAAGCTGGCTCGTGGCCTGCATCATCGAGTCGGCGCCGGAGATGATGCGGGCATTCATCTCGTAGGCGCGCTGGGCGGCGATGAGGTCGGCGATTTCGGTGACCGAATTGACATTGGCCATTTCGAGATAGTTCTGCAGCAGGTTGCCGGTGCCATCCTGGTTGGGGGTTCCAACCTGGGCTGGGCCGCTGGCCGCGGTTTCGAGGAACAGGTTGTCGCCCATCGATTCCAGGCCCGATTTGTTGGTGAAGCGGGCGAGCTGGAGCTGGCCGAGCTGGGTCGGGGTGGTTTCGTTGTTGAGATAGGCCTGCACCAGGCCATCGGGCGAAATCGAGACCGAGGTCGCGGTGCCCGGAATGGTGATATTGGGCTCGACCGCATAGCCGCTCGAATTGACCAGCGTGCCATCCGCATTGCGCTCGAACGAGCCGTCGCGGGTATAGGCGGTGCGGCCATCGGGCAGGGTGATCATGAAGAAGCCTTCGCCGCGGATGGCGACGTCGAGTTCGCGCTCGGTGACGTTCACGCTGCCCTGGCTCATCACGCGGGGCGTCGAGACCGTGCGCACGCCCGAACCGATTTCGAGGCCGGCGGGCACCATCGTGCCCTGGTCCGAGGTCTGCGAACCGGCGCGGCTGACCTGCTGGTAGAGCAGGTCTTCGAATTCGGCACGCTGGCGCTTGAAGCCGGTCGTGCGCATGTTGGCGATATTGTTGGAGATGACTTCGACGTTGCGTTCCTGGGCGCTCATGCCGGTCGATGCGATGTAGAGGGCTTTCACGGGCTTCTCCTCAGGATTTACGCGTTGGCATCGCCGAGACGCTGAATGGCCGACCGGCGGAGGTCGTCCTGCTTCTGCGTCAGCGAGGCGATGGATTCATAAGAACGAGTCACGCGGATCATCTCGGCCATTTCGGACACGCCCGAGACGTTGGAGCGTTCGACAAAGCCCTGCATGGCGCTTGTATTGGTGGCGGCGACGGGCGTGCCGCCGGCATAGAGATTGCTGCCTTCGCGGGTCAGCTCCTGCACATTGGCGAATTCGACGAGGCGCAGCCGGTCCTTGGGGCCGGCGCTGGAGCTGACCGAGCCGTCGGCCGCGATCTGGATGCCGGTTTCCTCGGGGCCGAACTGGATCGGGCCGCCTTCGCCGAGCACGGGATTGCCGCTGGCATTGACCAGGGTGCCATTATTGCTGATCTGGAAGGAGCCGGATTTGGTCCAGCGCTCGCCGGCGCCGGTCTGCACGGCGAAGAAGCCTTCGCCATTGAGGGCGACATCGAGTTCATTGCCGGTCTGCACCATGGCGCCGCCCGACATGTCGTGCATCGTCGCCCAGTCCTGTACATAGGAGAGCGGCTGGTTGATGGTCGGGAAGTTCTGGTCGCGGGCGACCGGCATGACATATTCTTCAAACAGCAGGTTTTCGGCCTTGAAGCCGGTGGTGTTGATGTTGGCCATATTATTGGCCACCACATCCATCTGCCGCTGCAGCGCGATCTGCCGGCTGAGGCTGATCAGTTGCGCATTTTCGATCATCGCTGATCCCCGGTGTTAACGTCCCCGAGACCGCCGCTTCCCCAAGCCTTGGCCTCGCCGTTTACATTGCAGAAACCATGCCAGACCGGAATTTTTAATAAAATCAGATAGATAGGCTTTCGGCGCGTTTAGCCTTGCCGAGCTAAACTTTCCCCGCGCGGCAAAAGCTGCCCGGCAAATTTTGCCGCTTTGGGTGCATTTGTAACCAATCGTTAACCATCCGGCGCTTAGCTGGATGCAGAGCCGGAATCGTCCGGAAATCCTCGTATTTGGCAGGTTGGCATGGCCGCTGAAGCAGAAGCCGGTGAAGGCGGTGCCCGTAAAAAGGGCGTGCCCAAGCTCTTCCTTATTATCGGTGCGGCCGCTGTCGTCGTCCTGCTGGGCGGAGCGGGGCTCTATTATTTCCTCTCGTCGGGCAGTTCCGCCGAGAGCCACGATGCTGCTGCCGCAGAGGCGCCGCATACCTTCATCTTCAATCTGCCGCCGATGACGGTCAATCTGAGCAATGAGGCCGGCGGGCAGTCGTTCATGCGGTTGAGCATCGCGCTTGAGGTCGCCAACCAGGATGTGATGACGACAATCCAGCCCAGCATGGCCAAGGTCACCGACGCTTTTCAGGTCTACCTGCGCGAGCTGCGCAAGAGCGATCTTGAAGGCTCGGCCGGCATTTACCGCCTCAAGGAAGAGCTGACGCGCCGCGTCAATGTTGCGATTTATCCGCAGCGCGTCGAAAGCATCCTCTTCAAGGAAATCCTGGTGCAGTAATGGCTGGACCCACGGACCAAGACAAACTGTCGGAGACCTGGGACCTCGACGGGGTCGCGCCCGCGAAATCCGAAGAGGAGCGCGCCGCCGCGGCCGCTGCCGAATGGGCCGCCATGATCGAGGGCGCAGCGGGCGAGGGGGAGGATAGCGGCGATCGCGTCCTCAATCAGGACGAGATTGACAGCCTGCTCGGGTTCGATGCCAGCGTGGGCAGCAATGTCGAGTTGACGGGCGTGCAGGCGCTGATCAATTCGGCGCTGGTGAGCTATGAGCGTCTGCCCATGCTCGAAATCGTCTTCGACCGCCTGGTGCGGCTGACGACGACCTCCCTGCGCAATTTCACCTCCGACAATGTCGAGGTCACGCTGGATTCAATCTCCTCGGTCCGGTTTGGTGACTATCTCAATTCCATTCCGCTACCGGCCATTCTCTCGGTCATCCGCGCCGAGGAATGGGAGAATTACGGCCTGCTGACGGTTGATTCCTCGCTGATCTATTCGATGATCGACGTGCTGCTGGGCGGCCGTCGGGTCGGCGGCAATATCCGCGTCGAGGGGCGCCCCTATACGACGATCGAAATGGCGCTGGCCCGGCGGATGATCGAGGTCATTCTCGACGATACCCACCGCGCCTTCGAGCCGGTGACGCAGGTTAATTTCAAGCTCGAGCGCATGGAAACCAATCCGCGCTTCGCGGCGATTTCCCGGCCCGGCAATGCGGCCATTCTGATCGAGCTGCGGATCGAAATGGACGATCGCGGCGGCAAGGTCGAAATCCTTCTGCCCTATGCCACGATCGAACCCATCCGTGAGCAGCTGCTGCAGATGTTCATGGGCGAAAAATTCGGCCGCGACCCCATCTGGGAAGGCCATCTCGCCACCGAAATCTATTCGGCCGATGTCGAGATCGAAGCGGTGCTGCATGAGCAGGACGTGCCGCTCTCGCGCGTGCTCAACCTGCAGCCCGGCCACATGGTCATGTTCGAGCGCACCCCCGCCGATCCGGTGCGGTTGCGCTGCGGCGATGTGGAGCTGACCGAGGCCATTATGGGCCATATCGGCAATCATGTTTCGGTCCGGGTTACCCGGCCGCTCAATCCGCCCAAGGTGACCATGGCGGCCTTTGAGGAATTTGACGACACAGCGGAAGGACGATGATGTTCGGTTTGCCCCTCGGGATATTTGTGGAAGGTGCGGTTGCCGTTCTTCTGGCCCTGACCATCGGCTATTGCACGGTCCTCAACCAGCGCCTCAAGCGGCTGCATGCCGATAAGGATGTGATGCGCCAGATGGTGGCCGATCTCGTTTCGGCGACCAATCTGGCCAATCAGGCGATCAAGGAACTCAAGCAGACCGCCGTGGAAGCCGATCTTTCGCTCAATTCGCGGCTTGAGGAAGCCGAGCGCTTCGGCATCGAGCTGGCCAACCACGTGACCGCCGGCACTGCCCTGATGGAGCGGATCGCCAGGATCACCAGCGCCGCCCGCCAGAGCCAGCCCGCCGAGCCGGTGGAGCAGTCCAACAAGGTCCAGTCCGCCCTCGAACAGCTGTCGTCCCGGGTGCGCAATCGCGGGGTTGCCGCGTGAAATCGGTCCGCCTGCTTCCTGTCGTGGTCATGGCGATTGCCGCGCTTTTGGTGTTCAAGACCGTCGGTCTTGTCACCAATGGCGGCTATGTGCTCGCCGGCGTGACCCCGGCACGGGCTGCGGGCGCAACCGGCGGTGCCGCCGCACCGGCAGAGGCCGGGGACGCAGTGCTCGAAGATGCAACCCCAACCCTATCGGACAGCGCGCCCACGCTGGGTGAGCCGGAAGCCGCTGCAAGCGGTGGTCATGGCGAGACAACTCCGGCCGCAGATCACACTGCCGCCGCGCCGACTTCGGGCGACAATTGCGTCGCGGTTGATGCGTCCATGGACGAGAATGGGGCGGTAAAACCCGCGCCGGGTGGTGGCGGCGGTGGCCATGGCGAAACCGCGCCTGCCGAAAGCGCCGCCCCTGCCGCTACCAGCAGCTTTGTCGACTCTATGGCTATCGATTGCTTCCCCTCGGGCGATGCCGTGCCGATGCAGGTCGATGCTAATGGCGCGCCCGTGCCGATGACCAATGTGCAGGGCGGTTCGGCCACCGAGGAAAGCATCCTGCAATCGCTGGCCGCGCGCCGCACGGAACTCGAGACCTACGAGAAAGACCTGGCCCTGCGCGCCTCGCTGGTGGATGCCGCCGAACAGCGCGTGGCGGAGCGCCAGGCAACGCTGGAGGCGCTGGAGGCGCAGATTTCGAGCCTGGTCGACCAGCGCCAGGAAATGGAAGCCGGGCAGTTCGCCAGCATCGTGGCCATGTACGAAACCATGAAGCCGCGCGACGCCGCCAATATTTTCAATGCCTTGGACATGGAAGTCCTGCTGCGCGTGGCCAAAACCATGAATCCGCGCAAGATGTCGCCCATCCTGGCGGCCATGGATGCGACCCGGGCGCAGGAGCTCACCGTGCGCATGGCCGCGCTCGCCGATAAGCCCGCCGCCGAGATGACTCCGGATGATCTGCAGGCCCTGCCGCAGATCGTCGGTCAGTAAGGCTTTCTCACTATTGGAGTAAGCCGCCGTTAAGCCCGGCACGTTAGGTTGCACCCCGTAGTTTGTGTAACCCACGCGTTTCGTGTTTCCGGCAAGAATAGCCGGTACTGTGGGCGCGTCAGTAGGCGTCGGGGCAGCGGCCGGTGAAGACCGCAATACTTGCAGGCTGGCAGAAAGCTAAGCGTGCGTTGGCAGTGTGTGCTGCGGTGACGCTATGCGTCATTGCGCCGGCATTCGGCCAGGCGCAAGGGCAACTTCTTGTTACGCAGGAAGACGGCTATGGCCGGCTGATCCTCAGTTTCCCCGGTCTCGATGACCTTCCCGGCTATACGATGCGCATCGAAAACGGTGTGCTGTCGCTCGAATTCAACCAGCAGATTTCCGTCATCTTGCCCGATGTGGGCACGACCATGCCCGATTATCTTTCGGTCGCGCGGGTCGATCCCGATGGCCGCGGGCTGCGCCTCGGCTTGCGCAAGGCCTTCAATTTCAATCGCATCGAGGCCGGCGAAAAGCTCTTCATCGATCTTCTGCCCACCACCTGGCAGGGCATGCCGCCAGCATTGCCGCAGGAAGTGGTGGATGAGTTGGCCGAGCGTGCCCGGCTTGCCGCCATCAAGGCCGAACGCGATCGCAAGGCGGCCGATGTCGCCGAGCTGAAGCCGGAGGCCAGTGTCCGCATCGGCCGCAATCCCACATTCCTGCGGGTGCAGTTCGACTGGACCGTGCCGACCACAGCCCAATATGTGCAGGATGGCCAGACTGGGCATATCGCCTTTGAATGGCCGGTCGGGGTCGATATCCGCAGCCTCGCCGCCGACCTGCCGCCTGAAATCACCGGCATTGACAGCGACGTCACGCCCGACGGCGCCAATGTCACCCTGCAATTGGCCGAGGGCGTGACGCCGCGCTTTTACGAAAATTCCTCGCGGCAATTCGTGCTCGATATCGATATTGCGGGGCAGGGGCTGCCCAGCTTCGAGGCCGCCAGCCTGGTCGAGGCCAAGGTCCCGGCCAGCGCCGGTCCGGCCGGGGAGGTTGGAGGCGCGCCAAAAACCACGACTCTGGCATCCGAGGCTTCCGCCACGATCACGCCCTTCGTTAACGTGGTTGGTCCGACGCTCCGCGTGGTCTTCCCCTTCGAGCAGGATACGCCCGCTGCGGTGTTCCGCCGTGGCGACACGGTCTGGATGATCTTCGATACCACGGTGGGCATTGCCGCGCCGGCCAAATCCGACGACCTTGCGGCGCTCGCCGATACCTTCTCCGCAATTGCCGCCGGCGACACACAGGTGGTGCGCATCGATCTCAATCAGGATCGCCTGGCAAGCCTTGGTTCGGAGGGCATGGCCTGGGTGCTCTCGCTGGGCGATATGGTGCTGACCCCCACCGAGCCGATCCAGCTCAGCCGCCGCCGGGACGTCGAAGGCTCGTTCGAAATGGTCGCCAATATCGCCCGCCCGGCCCGGGTGCATGATTTCCGCGATCCGGTCGTGGGCGACATGCTCAAGGTGGTCACCGCCTATCCGCCGGCGCGCGGCATTACGCGACCGCTCGACTATGTGGAATTTTCCGCGCTGCGGAGTGTCCATGGCCTGGTGATCAAGCCCGAGACGGACAATCTCGCCATGGCCGTGGACAGCGACAACGCCATCATTTCGTTGCCCGGCGGGTTGACCGTTTCGGCGCTCGATGGCCCTCGTTCGCTCGGCGGCTCCAATGCCGAAGGCGTGCGCGGCAGCTTCATCGATCTGGCGCGGCTGGAGCAGGCCGATGCCGGTGCTTTCGCGGTTCGGCGCGACGAATTGCTGACCATGGCCGCCGAGGCCGAAGGCGCCCAGCGCGACACGGCAAGGCTGGACCTGGCGCAATATTACCTTGCCAATCAGCTCTCCTACGAAGCGATCGGCGTCTTGCGCGTGCTCGAGAGCGAGCTGCAATCCCCCGCCTTGACCCGCAAGCTGCGCATGAGCCTGGCCATTGCCGATACCATGGCCCACCGCCCCAAGGACGCCCTGGCCATTCTGGGCGGCACCAGCATGGGCCAGGACATGGATGCCCTGTTCTGGCGCACCATCGCCCGGGCGGATGTCTATGACTACAAGGGCGCCCGCGCCGATGGGGTGGAGGCCGCAAGCATTGCGACCTCCTATCCCGCCTGGGCGCGCAATCGCTTCTATTTCGCGGCCATGCGCGCGGCCGTCGAGACCGGCGACAGCGCCTTGGCCGAGCGGTTCCTGGGCGAGCTGAATTTCGCTGCCCTCGATCCCGAAGAGACCAGCCTTTACTACCTGATGTCGGGCCGGATCGACGAGCTGCAGGGCCGCACCGATGAGGCTATCGACACCTATGGCCAGGTCATCGCCGCCGATATCCGGCCCACCAGGGCGGAAGCGGTCTATCGCACGCTCCATCTGCTCGATCAGGAGGGCCGTCTCGACCTGGCCAAGGCCGCGCAGACACTGGCCGCCGAAGCCCTGCTCTGGCGCGGCAATCCGCTGGAAGCCGATATGCAGCGGCTCCTCGCCGATCTCTATTTCCGCGACGGCGACTATCGCCTGGGCTTCGAGGTGGTGAAGCAGGCCGTGGGCACCTATCCGGATGGGGCATCGACCAATGCCATGCGCGATGCCGCCCAGGTCGAGTTCGCGACGCTCTTTCTCGATGGCAAGGCCGATACCCTTGGCCCGGTCGAGGCGCTCAGTCTCTATTATGACTTCCGCCATCTGACCCCGCCGGGCCGGCGTGGTGACGAAATGATCCGCAATCTGGCGCGGCGGCTGGTGCGGGTCGACCTGCTGCCCCAGGCCGCCCAATTGCTCGAATATCAGCTCGACAACCGACTGCGTGGCGTGGCCCGCACCCAGGTCGCCACCGACCTTGCGGTCATCTATGTCGCCGACCGCCGCCCGCAGGACGCCTTGCGCGTGCTCAACGCCACCCAATTGCCGGGCCTGCCCGATTCCCTGGTCCGCCAGCGGCGGTTATTGGAGGCGCGGGCGATGATCGATGGCGGCCGCGACGTGCTGGCGCTCGATATGCTGCGCGACATGGATGGGCGCGATGTCAGCCTCTTGCGGATCGACGCCCATTGGAAGTCGCGCCGCTATGTCGAGGCCAGCGAGATGCTGGAAGCGCTCTATTCCGAACCGAACCATGCCGCGGCCCTGGCGCAGCCCGAGCGGATGGGCGTCATCAAGGCCGCGGTCGGCTATGTCATGGCCAATGACACGTTGGGCCTGGCGCGGCTGCGCTCCAAATTCGCCGACCGCATGGTCACGTCCCCGGAATGGCCGATATTCGACTATGTCACCGGCACGATCCAGGTCGACAGCCTCGAATTCAAGAAGGTTGCCAGCCAGATCTCCGGTGTCGACGGCCTCAACGCCTTCCTCGCCGCCTATCGCCAAACCTATGGCGGCACCGACGCCTTGGCGCCCCTGAGTGCCAGCGAGCCGGATGCGGGGTTGGCCGCGCTTTAGGTTGGGCGGGATAGCAAGCGGGCCACAATCCGCCTCCCTCCCCCTTGAGGGGAGGGATTGAGGGTGGGGGTTCTGAACTCTCCACCAGCATAGAGTTTGTGGAGGCCCCAGAACCCCCACCCCAGCTTTTCGCTAGCGAAAAGCTGAGCCCTCCCCTCAAGGGGGAGGGGACAAGACCGTGGCTCACCTGCCTCTACCCACTCACAAAACTTCGCACCAGCGAACCGGCCACCAGATACCAGCCATCCACCAGCACGAAGAAAATCAGCTTGAACGGCAGTGAAATCACCACTGGCGGCAGCATCATCATGCCCATGGACATCAGCACCGAGGCCACCACCATGTCGATGACGACGAAGGGCAGGAACAGCAGGAACCCGATTTCGAAGGCGCGGCGCAGTTCCGAGATCATGAAGGCCGGCACCAGCAATTGCAGCGGGATGGCTTCGGGTTCGGCCGGCACCTCGGCCTCGGTGAGGTCGAAGAACAGTTGCAGATCCTGTTCGCGCACATTGGCCCGCATGAAGGCATGCAGCGGCGCAGAACCAGCCTCGAAGGCTTCGGCCACTTCCATCTGGCCGGCCAGCAGTGGCGCAATGCCCTGGTCATAGGTCTGCTGCAGCGTTGGCTGCATCACGAAGAGCGTCAGGAACAGGGCCAGCGACACCATCACCGAATTGGGCGGTGCGGTCTGCAGGCCAATGGCCGTGCGCAGCAGCGACAGCACCACCACGATGCGGGTGAAGCTGGTCACCATCACCAGAATCGAGGGCGCCAGCGACAGCAGGGTGATCAGCCCGATGAGCTGGACGGCCCGTTCGGTCAGGGTGGCTTCGTCGCCGAAATCGATCGACAGGTTTTGCGCATAGGCCAGGCTGGGCGTCAGCACCAGAACGGCAAATGCGACGAGCCCGGCAAGAGTAAGCAGACGCCGCGTGCGGCGCGGCGATGCATCACTTCCGTTTGGTCTTGGTCTCGCCCTCGCCAAGATCAGTGCCTTCCACGTCTTGCTGTGCACTGTCCTCTTTAGCTGAGTCGGGGGCTTCAGAAGCCGGTTTGTCGGACTTTCCCGCGTTTACTGCAGGATCGACCGACCGCATCAGGCCGGTATGGCGCAAAGAGCGCGCGCTGCGCTGGCTGGCGGCCTCGCCCAGATGCTCGATCGTGGCCGCCGGGCTGACGACTGGCTCGGGAGCCGCCGCC